>CAZHZR010000034.1:1267-18656 GCA_964537095.1 uncultured Roseivirgaceae bacterium | reverse complement strand
GTGTTAATAGCAGAATAATCGTCTCTAGCTGAGCATAATTCTTCATGTCTCTGGCGCTCTTCCAGCTCCCGGGTTATCCGGCAGCAGCCGAATACCTAATTGGAAGTTTCAATTAGACTGGTTCCTTCAAATCAAACTTCAGATTTGCGGAGCGTAGTCTGTAGCGGTTCAAATAAGCATAGCCAATAACAGGAGGATTCTTGCCTCATTCAAACTAAACTTCTGGTTTGTTCGGTGGAGCAGAGACCAGAGGCGAGGATGACGGCACTAATTACTTTAACTACTCCTAATATTTCTAAATTTCGGCAAAAAGCCCGCAATGAATCCTAAAAGCGGAAGGAAAGCGCATATCTGAAATACAAACTGAATGCTGGTCATATCTGCCAGTTTGCCCAATACCGCCGAACCTATTCCGGCCATTCCAAATGCAAAGCCAAAAAACAATCCGGATATCATCCCTACTTTACCAGGAACCAACTCCTGCGCATACACCAGGATAGCAGAAAATGCGGATGAAAGAATTAATCCTATCATTATACTTAATACACTTGTCCAGAACAGGTCTACATAGGGAAGCAAAAGCGTAAACGGCGCTACCCCTAAAATAGAAATCCAAATCACATATTTTCTCCCAATTCTATCACCCAAAGGCCCGCCAATATAGGTGCCTGCGGCTATAGCGAATAAAAAGACGAACAAATGGATCTGAGAACTCTGAACAGAAACGTTAAATTTATCAATAAGAAAAAAGGTAAAATAACTGGTCAAACTGGTCATGTAGATATACTTTGAAAAAATCAAAACGAGCAATATTGCCAATGATTTTTTGACAGTTTTCGGGGATAAGGCAAGCTCCCCGTCATCACCAGTTCTTTTCGGTTTCAACCTGTGGGTATTCTTTTTGTACCATCCTCCTACATTATACAAGATAACAATGGCTAAAAGCGCCGCCAAGGTGAACCAGATAATATGAAACTGGCCTAGTGGCACAATAATAAGCGCTGCCAGTAAAGGCCCGATGGAGCTACCAGCATTGCCACCCACCTGGAAAAAAGACTGTGCCATACCATGTCTTCCTCCGGACGCCATGCGGGCCAACCGGGAAGCTTCGGGATGAAAAACAGCAGAACCCATTCCTATTAAAGCCACGGACACCAGCACCATGGGGAAGCTATGGGCCATGGAAAGAAATACAAGCCCCACCAGGGTAAATGCCATGCCAATGGATAACGAATATGGTTTAGGTTTTTTATCGGTATAATGACCCACCAAAGGCTGAAGAATGGAGGCTGTTAACTGAAACGTAAAGGTAATCAAACCCACCTGCGTAAAACTTAAGGCGAGTGAATCTTTCAGCAAGGGATAAATAGAGGGAATAAGCGACTGTAAAGTGTCGTTCAATAAATGTGTAAAGCTTAAGGCAATTAGAATTGGAAATACTGTTTTTTCCGCGATTTGCTTTATTTCTTTCCCTGTGCTGTCTTCTGTAACTGATTCCATGTGTTTTGCCGAAGCCGAATATATGTCTTACAGGTCAGCGCCACGAAATGCGCTGATCTAAAAAATCTCCCAAAGCTACAAATAATCTTAGATTCATTTCCAACAATTGGAGCTGTAGACAGGGCAATCGCATTTAAACGCATGGTCTTAGGTTATTGAAAATGGCCACTGTTCTATATCGGTCTATGACCCGGGAAACGGTCAAACATGGTACGCTTGCCCTGGAGATATAGTCTGATTAAAAATAGAAAATGCTTCATCGCTACTGCGGAGGTAAAATAACCCGCATAAAATTACCTGTCTGACAAGAAAGCATCTATTTTATTAGACAAATCATAAAGGACTAATCTGAAACTTTTCACAGTTGCAAAAAATTCGTAGTTTCGCATTGATATACATTTTACGAAAAATATTTTATGATTGCTCCTGTAAATAATGCTGTCCATCAGTTCAGAAATCTGGTGGGTTTGAAATTTGACATGTATAACAGTTTGTTTACCTCCTTGCCTTTTCTTAGGGTTGAAAAAACTGGTGTGATGTTGTCTTTGTTTTTATTGCATTGTGAAGAGGGTTATAAGAAGGGGCAGAGTCCCATGGAAATAATAAATTCCTTCCTGGACCAATATACAAGCCTGACAAGCGATCAGGATCGAAATGATTTGCTCTTCAGGTTTATACAGTATGCTGAACGTCAGGTAGTATTGTTTGACGCCCTTGAGGATGCCGCCTTTGCTGAAATCAATGATATGCAGGGAGTAGGAACTTTAAAACACCTGCAGTCTGCAGTGGTGGCATCAAAGGCAGAAGACAAACTGGCTGAAAAACTGAAAGATTTTTCTGTGAGACTGGTTTTAACAGCGCATCCTACTCAATTTTATCCCAGCACTGTTTTAGGAATCATCAATGATCTGGCAAAAGCCCTGGCCACAAATAATACTTCACTGGCCAATACCTACCTTGAGCAATTGGGTAAGACCCCTTTTTTCAAAAAGGAAAAACCTACACCGCTTGATGAGGCCAGTAATCTGATTTGGTTCCTGGAAAATGTATTCTACCAGGCTTCAGAGCAAATCTACACCTTCCTGAAAAATCAATTTCCCGCCTCTGTCAACCCGAACAATGAGATTATCAGAATGGGCTTCTGGCCAGGTGGTGACAGAGATGGAAATCCGTTCGTGAGGGCCAATACCACCTTGAAAGTAGCCGATGCACTTAGAACCAGTGCCATAAAGAGCTATTATCTGGATGTTCGAAGATTAAAAAGGAGGCTTACTTTTAAAGGCGTGGATCAATTGCTCGCCGGGCTGGAATCAAAATTATATAAAAACCTGTTTCTTATTGAACAAAGGGTCGAACTCTCAAAAGCAGATATTTTAGATACCCTCACTGAAATAAGGGAATTGCTTATAAAAAATCATAACAGCCTGTTTCTGGACCTGGTAGATAAGTTGATCAGCAAGGTGGAGTTGTTTGGCTTGTATTTCGCATCATTGGATATCCGGCAGGATAGCTCCATTCATTGCGAATTGCTAAATGAAATTGCAGAAAAAACAGATGTTTTGCCTGATAATTATAAGGATCTTTCCGAAGGAGAAAAAATCGACCTGCTTTTGAATGTGAATTCACAGGTGGCAGCCTCTGTCATCAACAACGATATTTACCAGGACACGCTGTACACCATCAATGCCATTAAATTAATACAGAAAATCAATGGTGAAAAAGGGTGTAATCGCTATATCATCAGTCATAGCACAAGCGCCCTTGATATCATTGAAGTGTATGGTTTATTTTTAATGAGCGGTTGGGAAAAGGAGGCTCTTTCAGTTGACATTGTGCCCTTATTTGAAACCATTACGGATCTGAAAAACGCCGGGGGTGTGATGAAAACCCTGTATGAAAACAAAACATACCGAGCCCATCTGGCAAAAAGGGACAACATTCAAACCATTATGCTTGGTTTTTCGGATGGCACCAAAGATGGAGGCTACCTGATGGCCAATTGGAGTATCTATAAAGCCAAAGAAGAACTCAGTATGATTTCGCAAGCGTACGACATCCAGGTAGTATTTTTCGATGGGAGGGGAGGACCTCCTGCCAGAGGTGGTGGAAAAACGCACCAGTTTTATGCTTCCATGGGTAAAAACATTTCCAATAAGGAAATTCAGCTTACTGTACAGGGGCAAACAGTTAGTTCCAATTTTGGAACCATTGATTCTGCACAATTCAATATCGAGCAACTGATGCACGCCGGCATTAGCAATGCTCTTTTCTCAACACGAGAAACGACACTTACGCCGGAAGAAGATGATTTACTCAAAAGCCTTTCAGATGAGAGTTTTGAGGCATACAAAGCGCTAAAAACCCATCCTGAATTTATTGAATATCTCAATTTTATCAGCCCTCTCAGGTATTATGCGGAAACAAATATTGGTAGCCGGCCATCCAAAAGAAAGTCGGGGAAGTTGAATCTCGATGATCTTAGGGCGGTGCCTTATGTGGGATCGTGGAGCCAGTTGAAGCAAAATCTGCCAGGGTACTATGGCGTTGGGCTGGCCTTTGAAAAATTGGAGCAGGCCGGAAATTGGGAAGACCTTAAAAAGTTGTATCAGCGCTCCTTATTTTTCAAAACCATGCTGGATAACTGTGAAATGGCTATGAATAAATGTTTTTTCCCACTTACAGCCTATCTGTCTGATCATCCAAAATACGGGGAGCTTTGGAACCTGATGTATGAAGAGTTCGAACGTACGAAAAAATATTTGTTGAAATTGACAGGTGCTTCCGAACTCATGGACGATAAGCCAGTTGATCAATTGTCCATTCAGATGCGTCAAAGAATTGAGATGCCTCTGGTGACCATACAGCAGCATGCTCTGGCCCAGATACGAGATCTGGAGGAAAAAGGAGACAATGGCGCCATGAAGAAAAACTATGAAAAAATGGTCATGCGCTGTTCCTTTGGAATTATCAATGCAGAAAGAAATTCTGCATAAATAAAGGCTTAAACGCTGGAGGAATGTTGCTTACGAATGGCTGATATTATTCTTTCTTCTATACCCTATTTCTAAGCTTTATACATTAAATTGCGGAAAAATTCCAAATTTTAAATATGGCTGTAGTTCATAAAGAAGAAATTTTGTCCGGTTGGGGGAATATTCCTCAATCAAAAAGCATGGTAGCCTATCCCAGAGATGAAAAGGACCTGCAATCTTCCCTTCGGAATGGACTGATCATACCGAGGGGCAAAGGCAGGAGTTACGCAGACCAGGCCACCAATAACAGTCACCACGTTTTAAAAATGGAAAAACTGAACCATTTTTTAAGCTTTGATGACGAAGAAGGGATTTTAGAATGTGAGGCTGGTGTCACTCTTGCCGAAATCATACATTTTCTTGCTCCCCGAGGCTGGTTTCCATTAATAAATCCAGGTACCAAATATATTACCATGGGAGGTGCAATTGCCAACGATGTGCACGGCAAAGCCCACCATGTGGACGGCTCCTTTATAAAATGTGTTGAGAGTTTCACCATTATGCTTGCTGATGGGCGAATCTTAAAAGCCAGCCGAGAAGAAAATTCAGAGCTGTTTTATGCAAATTTTGGGGGTTTGGGATTGCTGGGCATCATCCTGACTGTAGTAATCCGGCTTCGAAAAATCAGCACCACCTATTTTTTGCAAAAATCCATCGTTGCCAATAACCTGGATGAAATGCTGCAGGCGATAGAAGATTGCGACAAAGACTATGCATACTCGGTCGCCTGGATTGACTCTATGGCCAAAGGGAAAAATTTCGGGAAAGGCGTGCTGGTTGTAGGCAATGAAGCTAAAATTTCAGACTTACCTCCAAAATTGAAAAGCGAGCCTTTGTTTGTTTCAGGAAATGCTAAGATAAACGTACCCTTCTACCTGCCTCCGTTTGCCCTCAATACGCTTTCTGTTAAGATTCTGAATAAGTTGATACATTTTAAACAGAATTCAGGCGCAGGCATTGCACATTACGATAGCTTCTTTTTTCCGCTCGACATGATCAATAACTGGAACAGAGGTTATGGAAAAAGAGGGTTCATCCAGTATCAATTCGTAGTTCCGATACAAAATGGAAAAGAGAACATAAGAAGGATCTTAACTGAAATTACTAAAAGCGATTGTATCCCATTTCTAAATGTTCTAAAAAAGTTTGGTAAAGGCGCAGGCATGCTTTCTTTCCCTTTCGAAGGTTTTACCTTCGCCATTGACTTTCCTATTACCCCTCAGTTGAAGCCTTTTGTCAAAAAACTAGATGCATTGGTGCTTGAAGCCGGTGGAAGAATTTATTTGGGCAAAGATGCATATCTCGACGAACCGACGTTTAAAGCCATGTACCCGCAGCACAAGGAATGGCTGGACATAAAAAAGAAATATGATCCAAACAACGTATTTTCCTCTGATTTGGCCCGAAGGATTGGATTGGTGGTGTAGGAAGGAGTTGGAAGATGGAAGTGGGAAGTAGGGAAGTTGAAAGACGGAAGATGGAAGTAGGAAGACCGAAGACAGAAGCTGAGGAAAACGCTTTACTAAACCTTGCAGAGTGCGGCACAAATGCAAATAAACTGAGTTGAAATCAACAGCAGATCGGCTGTATCTAAAAAGGTATAGGTTTGGTAAAGCTATTATAACCGCTGATGCCGGCGTTAACCGAAAAAGTGGGAAGTCGGAAGTGGGAAGATGGAAGACATAGTTGGAAGACAGAAGACTAAAGAAAAAGTGCCGTAGGTACTTAATATTTGTAGAGACAATTGATATATGTCCGAGAAGCCGTGCCGATAGGTACGGAATATTCTGAGGAAGACAGAAGCTGAGGAAAAAGCTTTACTAAACCTTGCAGGGTGCGCCACAAACGCTAATAAACTGAGTTGAAATCAACAGCAGATCGGCTGTATCTAAAAAGGTATAGGTTTGGTAAAGCTAATACTCCCTGGAAATTCTGGCGGTAACTTGGTCCCCTCTTTAGGGGGAACCTCCCAGGGCTGCTCCCGGGATGAGGGAGTTTTAGTTTGGAAAAGATGAAGTCGTAAGAAGACCGTCCGAATTTTCAGAAACCGTATCCTTAGCAAGTCCGGAATTTTTCCCTATTTTTATCAAAATAACCTTCACTTAAATTTTATTCCATAATTATGAAATTTCGCGCTTCATCACGAACTACCATACTTTGCATTATTTTTTCAACGTTCTGGATTACATCATGCATCCAGGCCCAGATCATCGACGAAAATTCCATTGTTGCTAAAGATGCTAAAGTTAAAGAACTGGGAAGCGGCTTTATCTTTACCGAAGGGCCGGCTTCGGACAAAAAGGGGAATGTCTATTTCACCGATCAACCCAACAACAAAATCCACATCTGGAATGCAACTACAGGGGAAATAACCCTTTTTACAGACAAGGCCGGACGTTCGAACGGTCTGTATTTTAAAGATAACGGTGAGCTTCTGGCCTGTGCTGATATGGACAATCAATTGTGGTCATTCGATAAGCGAGGCAAGCATACTGTGTTGGTAGAAAATTTCGATGGCAAATTGCTAAATGGTCCTAATGATGTATGGATAGACAAGAAAGAGAACATCTATTTTACCGATCCGCTATACAAGAGAAATTACTGGACCAGAGATCCGGCAATGCAGCAAAAGGGGCAATTTGTATATTATCTCAACCCGAAAAATAATGAACTGAGGATAGTCGACTCACTCGTAATGCAGCCCAACGGCATTATTGGTACAACTGATGGTAAAAATCTATATGTGGCAGACATCGGCGACAATAAAACCTATGTTTACGATATTCAAAAGGATGGCTCTCTGAGCAACAGAAAACTTTTTGCCCCTATGGGATCAGACGGAATGACAATAGATTCGCAGGGAAACATTTACCTTACTGGAAAAGGAGTGACTGTCTTTGATAAAGATGGAAATAAAATTGCTCATATTCCTATCGAAAAGGGCTGGACTGCAAATGTTTGTTTCGGCGGAACAGATAACAAAACGCTCTTTATCACCGCAATGGACGCTGTTTTTGGCCTGGAGATGAATGTGTCAGGAGCAAGATAATGAATCGCACTAGTTGTATCTTCGATATAATGAGGGATAGCTAGGGTAGTCTCAACTGCATTTCATTGTGCCAGGAAGCAAAGTACGATAATGTATTGAGACTACCTTTTGCTCAAACAATTTTCCCGCAAAACTTGTATCATAGTTTTCACTTTTAATCCTCCGACCTGAAAGAGGAAGGCAATAAAAAACTGAAGCAATGATAGAAGACTTGTGGTATAAAAATGCCATTATTTACAGCCTTGATTTAGAAACATTCATGGACGTAAACGGAGATGGCATAGGAGACTTTGAAGGTTTGATGAGAAGACTGGATTATTTGCATTCCCTGGGGGTAGATGCAATATGGCTGGCTCCTTTCCAGCGATCGCCCAATAGGGACAATGGTTATGACATCTCAGATTTTTATGCAGTAGATCCCCGGCATGGATCAGAAGGCGATTTCGTGGAATTTATGCACCACGCCCACAAGAGAGGTATCAAGGTGATCATAGATCTCGTATTAAACCACACCTCAGACCAACATCCCTGGTTCCAAAGATCCCGCTCCGACAAAAATTCGGAGTACAGAGATTACTATGTCTGGTCAAAAGAAAAGCCATCTGACTGGAACGAAGGCATGGTGTTTCCCGGCGTGCAGCAGGCAACCTGGACCTACGATAAAAAAGCTAAGGAATATTACTATCACAGATTTTATGAATTTCAACCAGATCTGAATATTGAAAACCCCAAAGTAAGGGACGAAATGCGGAGGATCATTGGATTTTGGCTGCAGCTGGGCGTGGCGGGCTTTAGGCTAGATGCTGTGCCGTTTTTCCTGGAGACTCCTGCGCCAGGTAAAAAAGCAAATAAAATCAACTTTGATTACCTGACCGAAATGAAGAAGTTTATCCAGTGGAGGCAGGGAAACGCCGTTTTGCTTGGAGAAGCCAATGTATTGCCGAAGGATTCTAAAAAGTACTTTGGCGAAAAGGGGGAGGGTATCCAAATGATGTTTAACTTTTTCGTAAACCAGCATCTCTTTTATGCCTTTGCTTCTAAAGACGTGAAACCATTGATAAAGGCTTTAAATGATACTAAAGAACTATATCCCCTTTCCCAATGGGCGCATTTTCTTAGAAACCATGATGAACTGGACATCGATAGGTTACCAGAGGAACAAATGAACGTCGTTTTTGAGAAATTCGGGCCTGAAGAAAACATGCGCCTCTATGAGCGGGGAATAAGGAGAAGACTGGCGCCCATGTTAGGGAACAGGCCTCAAATGGAGTTAGCCTATAGTTTGCTGTTCTCACTTCCTGGAACGCCCGTGATGCGATACGGTGATGAGATAGGGATGGGTGAAAACCTCGCTTTAAAAGAAAGGGAAGCAGTGAGAACACCTATGCAGTGGTCGGATGACTTTCAGGCTGGTTTTTCTACGGCCACAAAATTGGTGAATCCTATCATAGATCAAGGGCCGTATAACTACATGCAGGTAAATGTAGAAGCGCAACGGCGTGATCCTAATTCCTTGTTGAACTGGACTACTACCATGATCAGGCTGCGAAAAGAATGTCCTGAAATAGGGTGGGGCAAATGGGAGATAATTGATATCAAATCTCCACATATTTTAGGCATGCTGTATTATTGGCGGAACAGTTATCTGGTGATCCTGCACAATTTCGATGAGAAACCACACGAGGTGGACATCAAGCTTAAAATAGACGAAGAGTGCTGGATTAATTTGCTCGAAAATGAAAAGAACAAGCGCCTTGAGGACGGAACTCATAAGGTCTTCCTGGGCTCTTTCGGTTACAAATGGTTTCGAATTGGCGATCTGGACCACGTCATCAGGCAATCTCATGAGATCAAAACTGAAGTGCTATAGGTCCCAGGGCAGGCGCATTTAACCTATTTCTGCATGACTCCAAAATACTTACTTACTAACCTTGCGTTTAAATCTAAGGCTAAATGTTTGATATTAAAACCTGGCCATTTACAACAACCATAGAACAGGCGGTTTAAAGCAATCGTCTTGATGTAGCCTGTTGAGAAAGCTAGTGACTTGCCTGAAACGGGCTTAGATATCCGAATAAGGTTTCGCCTTTAATAGATAGATATCTGCTTTTAGAAAATTGTTTTTGTATTGCGGATCTGAGAGCAGCTTTTTCCAATCAGGGTCATTGTCAAAATTTTCCCAGTGGGCGTCTCTATGATCCATATCTTCAAAGCTGGTCATGTACATGAAGTTCGGCATTTTATTACTTCCTGCTAGCACCTGCCCGTAAAATATAGCATTAAAGCCAAGCCTGTCGAAGATTTCAATTTCGCCCTCATCAAACATCTTAATTTTATTAAGGTGTAAGGCTTCTGTTGCAGCTTCATAACTTCGCAATTCATAAATGGTGTTAGAGTTTGCAAACTCATGCGTTTCGAGTTTTGGCATCCCTGCAAAAGCATGCATCAAAATAGATTCAAAGCGCGTATAGGGAGGCTTGTTGAAAGGAGCCTGCAGGTAATTCTTGCCTGCTTCAAGATATTGTTTGTCTTTGGCTAATGTTGCATCAATTGATGCGAAATCACTGATCCTTCCAAAAGGAATGAGGACGTAGATCAATCTTTGGATATTTTCTACCGCAATGTCAGCGTCTGGGTTATAAAATACGCCGACATTATTTATCCCTGCTCGATGTAAAGCAGGAATGAAAGCGGATGCCAGGTATTCGTCAAGAATCCTTTCCTGATCCTCATTTTCAAGATGGTAAATCTTCAACTGGTAATACTCTCTTTCTCCTTGTCCCTGAACATTCAACGTAAGAAGGATACAGAACGCAGATAGTGAAAAAAACAGCGCAATACGCATTATATTTCTTTTAAAGTACATATATTGATTTTTGAAAAGGGATTGACAAGAGGGCATCCGCTTTCGATTATACATTGTTGGCACGAATCTAACTTTTTTCTAATAATTAAGCTAAAACTTTAAAAAAAATGACCTACAACAGAAGACGATTTTTGCAAAATGCAGGCAGCCTGGCACTCGGTGCTTTCATCTTCCCAAATCTAAGTTTTGGAGAAAAAATAAAGAACGTCGGCTTACAGCTTTATACGGTTAAAGATGCCATGCTTGCTGACGCACGAGGAACACTGGAAATATTGTCTAAAATCGGCTATAAAGAACTTGAATCCGCCAGAAGTGCAAAGGGTAACTATTACGGCCTTTCTCCAGAAGACGTGAAAAGGATCTGTAGTGATTTGGGTATGAACATGAGAAGTGGGCACGTGCATATCGACGAAAATTGGGAGCGCTCTGTCGAGCAGGCGGTAGCTGCCGGACAGGAATATCTGGTCTGCTCCTCCTTGCCGTCCGAAGGGCAGTCTATAGACAACTATAAGAAAGTGGCAGAGATCTTCACAAAAGCAGGTGAAGACTGTAAAAAAGCAGGCTTGAAATTCGGATACCATAACCATGACTATGAGTTTGATAAAGTTGATGGCAAGATTCTATATGATGTTTTATTAGAAAATACTGATCCGGAATTGGTGGTGATGGAGCTGGATCTTGGATGGGTGGTAGTAACCGGCAATGATCCTTTGGAATACCTTAAGAAGTTTCCGGGCAGATTCCCATTGTGGCATTTGAAAGATATGAAAAAAGATCATCCTGAAAGTACAGAGTTTGGCAAAGGCCTGATCGACATCAAAAAAATGATGGAAAATGCTCAGTCTTCGGGCATGCAATATTTCTTTGTAGAACAGGAAGAATATGCCAATGATCCCATCACCAGCATCAAGCATAATTATGACTACTTGATGAAGCTGAAATAGCTTCTCCGACAACTCGAATTTCCAGGCCGTCATCAGAAATTCATAATTTTTTCAAAAGTGTGGAGCTATCAACAATCGTAGACCAACACTAAATATCTCCAACGTGTTGTTATTTAGCGAATTACCACATAACAATTAATGTATAAGATGAATAATTATATTTTTTGCACTACCAGATTAGGCTTCCGAACCTGGCGGCAAAGTGATATAAATGTATTGAATGTATTGAATAACGACGAGGAGGTAATGGCTTGTTTTCCTAAGAAGTCTACCCTTGAGGATACGCTTAACTTTATACGACGTATGCAATACATCTTCTTCCAAAAAAGTTACTGCTATTTTGCTGTAGACACCTTGGTAGATGGTGATTTTATTGGCTTCATTGGCCTATCCGATAAAGCTTTTCCCTCAGATTTCACACCTTGTGTAGATATCGGATGGCGGTTAAAAAGAGCGGTATGGAACCAGGGTCTGGCAACAGAAGGAGCTAAAGCATGTTTGGCATATGGATTTGAAAAGCGAGGTTTGGCCCAAATCAATGCAATCGCTCCAGCACAGAATATTCAGTCGCAAAGGGTGATGGAGAAAGCGGGCATGCAAAAACGTAAATATTTTGACCATCCGGAGTTAGAAAAGCATAAGAACCTTCAAAAATGTGTTTTGTACTCCATCACAGCGAAAGATTACGGGCATTTGTCTGCCGACCAAAAAGTTCAGATGTTTTATAGCTAACAAAGGGGTTGTTACGGGTTTTTGAAGGTTTTGGCGGCTACTCAGTCGTTAATTATCCATAAATTTCGTTCAGTAAACCTGCCAGCCTGATACCTGCCTGAGAAATCCTAAGCTTTACGGTTTCAAAATTCAAGTAAAGATATTCATAGCCGAGGTTCTTCTTTTCCGGAAGGTTATACACCTGCGGCCTTAATGCTATAGATTCGTTGGCCCAATCTTCAACAGACGCAGCCTGCCACTTCTCTACCGTAGATCTATCAGGATTATCAATAAAATCAACCAGTTCGGTGAAACTTATTTTTTTGCCATCGATCATCTCACTATCCCATACCTTATGCAAATTCGTGGATCTGCCGAACCACTTCACCTGAAACTTGTTTCCTCCTGCATCTTCACCGTATCCTACATGCAGGGGCTGGTGTATATCCCCTACAAGATGAATGAGGTATTTCAGATATTCAACTTCCTGCGCATGTTCCAAGCCGCCACTTTTTAAAGCAACGCTTATTTCCTTTATCTTTCCCAAGATATCTCCAGATGGGTTCAATTGGGTAGCTGCGTAAGGGGTATCGTCAGGGATAGTGACCCAATGCCAGTCGTGTGTATGATCATAAGCATCATCAGACTTAATTTCGTCCATCCAATCGGAAACCTCGGCCAGAGAGTTTCCTTCAAGCAGGCTGAGCACTTTTTTCCGTGCCTTTCTATTCAGGTTATCTTCCGCAATCTGTCCTACTGCTCTGTGACCATTGTTTCCCCAGCCCATCGCCTCAAATGCGGTGAACAACAACATGCATAAGAAATTTATTCTAATCATAAATAAGGTTAAAGGAGTACCGGAACATGATGTGGTTGCAATTTAGATAAATTTCCAAAAACGCTTCGCAGCAGCAGATTAATTTTATGTTACGACGGTGTAAAGCCTGTCAAAAAACATTGCGGGTAAGTTATTCCAGCAAATTCAAAGTATTACTGGCTTTCCATCTATGATATTTGTCGTGGTAAAATCCTTAATCTATCATGAAAATCTACAAAAATATATCATTGTTGCTCGTGGCCATTGCTGTTTTAAGTGCTTGTGAACCAGATGAGGTGCCTACGGATTTAAGGAATCAGCTTTCTGGCAGTTATGGTTATCAAAAAACGGAATATCACAATACCGGCATTGTTACCGAAACCGGAACAATGGATATCATGAATGATGAATCTGAGAGATTTAAGCTGATTATTTCTTCTGATGAATCGTTTTATGGTTCAACTTTGGATGCGGTAGATAGCGTGTTGGTTTTTTATATACCGGAGCAATCTGCAATCGCGGCTTCAGGTGGTACTTTAACCATTAAAGGGATCAACAATGTAAGGGTAGGAGGAAGGGAATGTCATGCCGGCTATTCTCCACAGCAAAACATGCTAAAATTGTATTACACTGTGTCCTTTGAGGATAAACCGCAGTTGAACTACAATGTGTCTGTGTTGGCTGAAAAGCTTTGATTTTTTAAAACACCCCATAAATCCATGGTGGGATTTACAACAGGTGAGTAGGAAATTTGAATAATGAGCTGGCTTGATGGTTCAGATCATTCCATATCATCAACTTCCAATACTTCCAGGATATCAGCCAATTCGCCGAAGTCTTTGTAGCCAGGTTTTATTTCATCTCCTCCCTGCAAGGCAATTCCTGTTACCCCGGTACTTTGAACCCGGGACACTACATTTTCCGAGCTTACTGCGAATCCAAGTATAATTGGATATTCATTTGATAAACGGACAATTTCAGGTGAAAACCGATGAAAAGTTTCCTCATCGCTTTCACTGTCACTCGTTGTGAGCAGGAAATAAGCTACCTGCTCTGAATTTTCAGCTACTATTTTTGCCAGATATTCCGGTTCATCCAGCGTTGAAACATCTATATTTAATAGGATAGGGATGTTTACCGTTGAAAGATAATCTAACTCCTCGACGCTTTTAATTTGCAGGTAATCCACCGCGTACGCTCCTAATAACTCTTTAATTACCAATGGGCTGCTCTCGTAGAACTCACCTACCAGTTTAACGCCGGAGATCCATCCTGTTATTTCGGAAAACTGCTCTGGCGTCACCGCTTTGGGGTTGGTGGGGTCAAGAGAAAATCCAATAAGATTTACACCCATACCAGCGCAATAGCGTGCATCGCTAAGATTATTAACTTCACTAATTTTTACGAAAGTTTTCAAAGCCATGGCTCAAAAGTAGAATGATGTGGTGAGAAAAACAAAAGCAAATTTCTTATTGTTGCAATTATTTGTAGGATTAGGATGACATGAAGTATCTTTGCTGTTTAAACTTTTAATTTATTTCAAACACGAAAAGTAATGGCTGTAACATTGATAACTGACGAAAAATTCAGAGAGCAGATTTCGTTAAATAACAAGGTAGTAGTAAAATATTACGCGGATTGGTGTGGAAGTTGTAAGTTGTTTGCTCCGAAGTTTAAGAGAATTTCCAATGATCCTCAATTTGAAGATATAGCTTTTTTAGATGTTAATGCAGAACAAAATCCTGAAGCAAGAAAGGCCGCAGGCGTAACTAACCTTCCTTATTTCGCTATTTTTAAGGATGGCCAATTGGTAGATACGGTGGCAAGTAACAAAGAAGAAGCTGTAGTAGAACTGATCAGGAAGTTATAAAACAACACAAGTACGGTTTTTTTTATAATCCACCTTCAAACATAATGTTATATCCCCCATTATGTTACTTAGAAGTTGTCCGGGAGGATTTTGCAGAGATATTCTTAGTCCAAATTCTTAATTTTCTGATGCTCATAAAATTTATGAGGCAGATTTGATAGAATTAATCCCGGAGAGTACTTTTTTAAATAGAGGGAGAATTAGTTTTGGTTTACGTTTAGTTAAAGATTGTTTTAGATGAAAATTTCGGCGATTAAAAATTTAGTTGAGAATCAGACGATTGAAGCGCTGGTAAGTGCGGAAGAGGCTTTGTTGGAAGAATCTCCGTTACCTTTTGATATTGAAGGAGAGGATGATGGCGAGAAGCTGACACATATCTTTGCTGCTATCTGGATCTTGAAGAGGATGAAAGAAGAAGATTTGGACTTCAAGCTTGCATTGAGGGAGTATACCAAAAAGGTAAGGGAGTCAATTAATTAGATAAAAGAGTCTCCAGAAAAAGAGACAAAATGGTGTATAAAAGGGGTGGATGCTAGGGGCACATTCCTTAAACAATTTGTTATGAGTAAACATGGTAGGGTTTTGGTAGCAATGAGTGGTGGAATTGATAGTTCCGTAGCTGCCGTTATGCTTCATGAGCAAGGCTATGAAGTAATAGGGATGACCATGAAAACCTGGGATTATGCCTCGTCAGGATCTAGTAAAAAAGAGACAGGCTGTTGTAGCCTTGATTCTATCAATGATGCCAGAAACATTGCAGTTAATCTCGGTTTTCCGCATTATATTCTCGATATCAGAGAGGAATTTGGCGATTATGTGATCAACCACTTTACAGACGAATATCTTGCAGGAAGGACCCCTAATCCTTGTGTGTTGTGTAACACGCATATCAAATGGGATGCCCTGCTGCGAAGAGCAGACAAGCTGGATTGCGAATTCATCGCTACCGGGCACTATGCTAACCTGAGAGAGGAAAATCAGCGTTTCGTTATTTCCAAAGGTCTGGACGAAAATAAAGACCAGTCTTATGCCCTCTGGGGAATCTCCCAGGCAAGCCTGAGTCGGACCATGTACCCCTTGGGAAAATTAAGAAAAACGGAGATCCGTGAGATGGCCATGGAAAGAGGTTTTGTTGAACTGGTTAATAAATCGGAATCTTACGAAATCTGCTTTGTGCCGGACAATGATTACAGAGGCTTTCTAAAAAGGAGAGTAAAAGGGTTGGAAGAAGAAGTGTTTGGTGGCGAATTTGTTTTAGAAGACGGCAGCATTGTTGGCAACCATGAGGGGTATCCGTTCTATACAGTAGGTCAGCGAAAAGGCTTAGGTATCGCTTTGGGATACCCAGTATATGTTACTGAAATTCAGAAGGATACAAACAGAGTAGTTCTTGGAACATTTGACGAGCTGTCAAGAGATGGAATGTATGTCAACCAGTTAAACCTCAGCAAATACAGCGCGTTGGGATCCGAAAGAAAAGATACCATCACCAAAGTCAGATACAATGATCCGGGAACGCCCGCAGTCATCGAACAGGTGGGTGATACGATGAAGGTGTTCTTTGGGGCGGGAGTATCTGCCATTGCACCAGGGCAGGCTGCAGTATTTTATGAGGGGGACGATGTGATAGGCGGCGGATGGATTACCAAAAGCTTCCAGCAGTATGAGAAGTAGCGATCTTTTCCGGGTATTATGTTTGCTTCTCCTGATCTTTGCTGCCTGCGACTCTGAAAAAAGGGATGCTGATCCAGAGGCGTTGGGCTACCAATATTATCCTTTAGCAGTGGGTGATTACCGCATTTATGATGTTCAGGATATTAGATTTACGTTGTTAGGCGGAGGCGATACGAGCAATTACCAATTGAAGGAAGCGATACACGATTATTACGGAGAAAGTCAGGATGATACCACGTATTATCTTTATCGCTATAGCAGGAATCCTGAAATTACAGAAAACTGGAATTTGGATTCTGTCTGGACCATCAGAAAAGATCTTAGGCGGGTAATAGTGACCGAAAATAACATTCCCCTGGTAAAATTAGTTTTTCCATTTAGAACCGGTCAAACCTGGGACGCCAATGTGATGAATGCAGAGGAACCGGCATTATATACCATTGCCAGCAGCGGAGAAAATTGGCAAAAAGGTGATCAGGTTTATGAATCCGCAGTGAGAGTGATTGAAAGGAATAACATGGATACAGTAATTCAGGAAAGATATAGTGAAGCAGTTTACGCTCCTGAAGTCGGCTTGGTCTACAAAGAGTTAAGATATATCGACTATTGCGCAACCACGGTTGAATGCCTGGGGATGGGCATCATTGAGGGAGGCAGAAAATACGTGCTGCAATTAAAGGAATATGGTAAAGAATAAATTCATTCTGGTTTTTCTACTCCTATTAGGAACTGTCGATATAGTAATTGGACAGGAAAACCGGTTTATGGTGTTTTTCACTGATAAAGAGAATTCTAATTTTTCTATTGAAAGGCCGGAAGAGTTTCTTTCACAGCGGGCTATTGAGCGGAGAATCAAACAGGGCATAGAAATTAAGTCGGAAGACCTTCCGGTAAGCGTAGCCTATCTTGATTCATTAAGAAATCGT
>CAZHZR010000034.1:0-1167 GCA_964537095.1 uncultured Roseivirgaceae bacterium | reverse complement strand
GCAATGCACGAAGGGGGTTATATGGGGGAAGGAATGCTTGTGGGGGTATTTGACGGTGGCTTTGAAAATGTTGACAAGGTTGCAGGATTCCAGCATCTCTTCGATGAAAACAGGATCGTTGCGGCGAAAAATTTTGTCGCCAATGACGACAGTGTCTATCAATACAGCAACCATGGTACCCATGCGCTGTCTTGTATAGCGGGTTATATACCCAAAAAGTTTATCGGAACTGCACCCAATGCTTCCTTCATATTATGCGTTACAGAAGACGTGCAGGGTGAATATCGCATTGAGGAATACAACTGGCTTTTCGCAGCTGAATTTGCCGACAGCCTCGGTGTGGATGTGATTAATACATCTCTGGGCTATAGTACTTTCTCCGATGCTTCCATGAACTATACCTATGACGACTTTGACGGAAAAACCACAGTGATCACCAAAGCCGCAGTGGTGGCAGCACGAAAAGGGATTGTCCTGGTTACCAGTGCAGGTAATGAAGGGAACAATGAATGGAAGTACGTGTCAGCTCCAGCAGACGCAGACAGTGTCCTTGCCGTAGGAGCAGTTGGCTTAAACTTTGAAAGAGCCTATTTCAGCTCTGTAGGCCCAACTGCAGATGGTCGCCTCAAGCCTGAAGTATCGGCATTTGGCTTGGATGTGGTGGTGATAAACCGATCCGGAAATCTGGCCACATCCAGAGGAACCTCATTTGCAGCACCATTAACGACGGGCTTGGTGGCAGGGTTCTGGCAGGCAAATCCAGAACTTAGCAGCCTGGAAGTAATGGATAGGATTAAACTTTCCGGCCATAAGGCCGCAGCCACAGGGAACGAGGTTGGTTATGGCGTTCCGAATTTTGCAAGAGCGATGGATCCAACAATATTGGGAACAAAAACTGTTGCTCCGCAATCTTTTAAGATGTACCCAAATCCTGTCATCAACAACAGGTTGTATATTCAACTTGCGGATTCAAGACCTCCGCAAAGGATGGAAATTTATTTGTACAACAGCACCGGGACGGTGATAAAGCAGAAGTCACTTTCGTTAGGCGTTGGCGCTCACGAGCCTTATATTTTAGATTTTTCGGACGTGGTGCCCGGTGTATATATTATCAATGTGGTGACCAGGACTACATCGGAAGCTGCGAAAGTAGTGTACTTCTAAACT
>CAZHZR010000033.1:13240-18718 GCA_964537095.1 uncultured Roseivirgaceae bacterium | reverse complement strand
CTATCTTTGGGCATGCATTTGAAAAACGATTTGATACTACGCGTAGCCAGAGGTGAAAAAGCCGAAAGAACCCCGGTGTGGTTGATGCGGCAAGCGGGGCGAATTCTTCCTGAATACAGGGAAGTGAGAAGTAAAATCAAGGATTTTATCGCCTTGGTGAAAAATCCGGAATTGGCGGCAGAGGTGACCATTCAACCTGTGGACATATTGAAGGTGGATGCAGCCATTATATTTTCCGATATTCTTGTAATTCCGGAAGCCATGGGCCTTGCTTATACTATGGTAGAAAAACAAGGGCCGCGTTTCCCTAAAACAATCAGTACGGAACAGGATATAATCAACCTAAAGGTGTCAGAACCCGGGGAAGACCTGCAATATGTATTGGATGCAATAAAGATCACAAAAAAAGAGCTAGGTGGCAGAGTACCTTTAATTGGGTTTGCCGGCGCTCCGTGGACAATTTTCTGTTATATGGTAGAAGGAGCAGGCAGCAAGACTTTTTCCAAAGCCCGGAAAATGCTTTATACGGAACCTGCCTTGGCACACAAGCTGCTTCAAAAAATTACCGATAGCACGATCAAATACCTTCAGGCCCAAGTGGTAGCAGGCGCTGATATGGTACAAGTATTTGATTCATGGGCAGGCATATTACCGCCAGATCAGTACAAAGACTTCTCTTATGCTTACATAGAGCAGATATGCAAGGCAATTCGTGATGTCCCAGTGACTGTTTTTGCCAAAGGTGCTTATTTTGCGCTGGAAGAAATGGGGCAGCTAAACTGTGAAACGATTGGCCTGGATTGGAACATGCCTGTTACGCAGTCGCGACAAGTTATAGGTGGCGAAAAAGTTTTGCAGGGTAATTTAGATCCCTGTGTACTTTATGGTTCCTTCCAGGATGTAGAAAAAGCTACAAAGCAAATGCTCAATGAGTTTGGTCCTTATCATCATATCGCCAACCTCGGTCATGGTGTATACCCTGATATCGATCCTGAGAAAGTGAAATGTTTTGTGGAAACGGTGAAGGAGTACTCAGCGAATCAACCCCGCTTGTAACAGTTTTAGATAAAAAGTCGTTCTGAAGGTGTTTTCAGCAGCCTATTTATCCAATCATGATATGGGCAGTGGGATAACGATAAGCTCTTGTAGACGACTTGCTGCTTAAGGCATAGGCGAAGGTAAGCAAACCCACCCTGCCCAAAAACATGGAGGCAATGAGCATGATTTTCCCTGCATCACTGAGCGATGCGGTGATCCCTGTGGTCAATCCTACCGTTCCAAAGGCTGATATTTGCTCAAATGCAAGCTTAATGAATTCAATTCCCGGATCAGAGATTGATAGAACCAATATTCCAATTAAGTTGATAGCAGCGGCAAAGGAAAATACTGACAAAGCTTTAAATACAAGTGCATTTGGAATGGTTCGTTTTCCAATTTCTATCCTGTCCTGTCCGCGAATGGTGGCTATGGTAGAAGCAATAATAAGATAGAACGTAGAGGTTTTGATTCCACCGGCAACCGAGTTACTGGAGCCGCCGATAAACATCAGAAACATCATCATCAAAAGCGTCGGGATCAATAACTGGCTGGTATCAATTGTATTAAATCCTGCTGTGCGTATGGCAGAGTGGAAGAAGCTTGTAATAAGTGTTTCCAGGAAATTTTTATCGGACATGGTATTGTCTCTTTCCAGGATATAAAATCCAAGCGTGCCGGCAATCAGTAAGCCAATAGACACCCACACCGCAATTTTGGTGCTGATTTTCCAATCCATCCACGGATTGGCCAGCCGTTTTCTCAGGGCCGCGGGTGAGAAAAGATCTTCTATGGTATTGAATCCTATTCCTCCTATAATTACCGCGCCGGCTATCACAACATGAAAAATATATGCCTGTTTTAATGCTGGCTCGTATAAGTTATTGGTGAACAAGCTGAACCCGGCATTACAGAAAGCGGAAATGGTGTGAAAAAGCGTATAAAATATTTTATCTTTTAGCGAATGAAATACCACGTCGCTGCTCCAGGTAAAAAAAAGCAGGATAAATGTGATGCCTTCGACAATTAAGGTAATTGTCACAACCTTTAGCAATAAGCCCTTGGCGGATAACAGCGACTCTGTGCTGGTGATATCCTGAAGCATTGCATGATGCTTTATGCCTACGCCCCCTTTTATAAAAGTTGCGAAAAAACTTGCAAATAAAACGATGCCTATTCCTCCCAGTTGGATCAGCGTCATAATGACAATCTGTCCTTTATAGGTGAAAAACGTTGCTGTGTCCACTACCAGAAGACCGGTAACGCATACAGCGCTCACGGAAGTAAACAGGGCATCGAGCCAGTGCATGCTACCGGGCGTTACCGTCATTGCCGGCAGCATTAGAAAGCCCGTTCCCGCACCGATGAGCAGGAGAAAGCTGCCAATAAATAAGGTAGAGGGTTTTAAGCGTACGTTTCCAAGGCTGGCATTAAATTTTGCAAACTCCAGCGCCAGTATAGAAAGCATGTACAAGCTTACAAAACCGTAGTAGAGTGGAGCAACATTTTCAACGAAAAGCGCTTCCAGAAGCCGGTCGATCCAATGTTGCTCAAAAAGAAAAACAGCAACGAAATTGGCGAGAATTAAGGCCATCAGGAAGCTCTCGAACTTCCTGCTCCCAAAAAATTGAGTGCGCTTAAATGAATAAAAAAACCTTACCAAAAAAGTAAGCAGAAAGATGCCGAATATGATGTTCAGCCACTGAAATGACCGCTCCAATTTTGGAGTGGAAGGCTCGAAGCCATATACATAGACGAGAATTCCGATAGCTGATAAACTGGCCAAAAAAGTAATGATTCGCAGAACCACCAAGGCCTTGGTTTTGCTCCCATACAAAAAAATATTCAAGCCGGATATCAGCTTGTTTTTTAATTTAACGATGTGGGATATGTTCATCGAATAGTTTATGTTCCAGCGCTTCTTCGTAAAGGCTTTTCTTATTTACAGGTACCACACCTATAAACTCACATACCAAGCCACCGCCAAGATTTGAAAGCGCGGCAACCAGTTTAGGGGGGATATGCAATGCCATCGCCAAAGCTGCAATGCTGATAACGGTATCCCCTGCCCCTGAAACATCGGATATAGTCCGGATATGCGCCGGAAGCAGGTGCTTTTCTCTTTCACTGTCGATATACACTCCTCGTTCCGATAGTGTGATTAAAGCATTTTTAATAGAGAGCCTGAATTTAAGGTCTGTCACAGCCTTCTGAAGTTCATCAGGGTTTCTGGCATCAAAATCTATTTTCAGCCCCTCTTTCAGTTCTTTTAAATTTGGTTTGAAAAGCGTTGCTCCCTGGTAGGCAAGAAAGTTTTCCTTCTTCGGGTCTACAACCGTAGGTATATGCTGATTATCCGCCAACCGGATCACCTCTTGAATTACCCTTGGAGTAATTGTTCCCTTGTCGTAATCTTCAAATATTACCACATCAGCGTCTCCGATTTTTCTGCCTACCAGCGCTATAAGTTTATCTTCTTCCTCCCTGGTGATTGGCGTGTTTATCTCTGAATCTATGCGTAGCAGATGATGAGGGCCCGACATGATCCTCTGTTTTCTAGTAGTGGTTCGCCCTGCGCTGCTGATTATTCCCTCTGAAGTAATGTCTTGTTCGTGTAGTAATTGCTTAAAGATATCACCATCCCTATCGCTGCCTACTACGGAGCATAAAATTGGTTTCGCTCCCAAAGCCTGAATATTCAGGGCTACATTCGCCGCTCCTCCAAGTCTCTTTTCCTTTCTTTTAACCGTCACCACAGGAACCGGAGCCTCCGGAGATATTCGTTCCACGCTGCCATATATATAGGAATCGATCATTACATCCCCAATTATGATTGCTTTTAACGAATTGAAGGCTTCAAAAATTTCACTTAAGGAACGGGCTGTCATCTCAGATAAACGATATATTTTACGAAAAAACAGATAATTTTATGATAGGCTTTATTTGAAGATAAATCGGATTGAGAAACAAAATCCCCGCTTAGAGCGGGGATTTTTTATTTATTGCAACTCAGCTAAAGCCTTTTTAATATTCGATAGTGCAATTTTTAAATTTTCCTCAGATGCCGCATATGAAATCCGTACACAGTTTGGAGCACCAAAGGCGTCACCGGTTACCAAGGAAACCTGTGCTTTGTCTAATAAATACAGGCAAAGATCATCGGCATTATTAATGCTTACATCGCCATGCTTCTTTCCAAAAAAAGCACTTACATCGGGGAAGAAATAGAAAGCACCTTCAGGGTCATTCGAAATTATGCCCGGTATTTCTTTTAGCAGTCCCTGAACAAGCGTTTTACGAGATGCATAGGCCTTTGCCATTTCGTAGGTAGGTGCTAAATCTTCTGTAATCGCGGCCAAAGCGGCTCGCTGCGCGATAGAGCAAATGCCAGAAGTTACCTGACCCTGAATTTTTTCACAGGCTTTAGCTATCGGCAATGCCGCAGCAATGTATCCCACTCTCCAGCCGGTCATGGCATAGCCTTTAGCAAATCCGTTCACCGTGATCACCTGCTCATAAATTTCAGGTATGGATGCCAGACTGAAATGCTCGCCTGTATAATTGATGTATTCATAGATCTCATCAGCAATGGCATATATATTTTTATGCTTTGCTATCACCGCTCCTATGGCTGTCAGCTCTTCTTTTGAAAATACAGCGCCGGTCGGGTTGCAGGGCGAGGAATAAATTACTGCTTTTGTTTTGTCTGTTATCGCATCTTCTAACTGCTGAGCAGTCGCTTTGAAGTTGTTTTCAATACCACCTTCTATAAACACCGGCACCCCTTCGGCCAGTTTAATTATTTCTGCGTAACTCACCCAATACGGAGAAAACACTATTACCTCATCTCCCGGATTTAACAGGCAAAGCATAATATTGGCAATAGAGTGTTTCGCACCGGCAGAAACAACAATGTTTTCAGCTTTGGCAGGAATATTATTGTCCTTGTTAAGTTTAGCAGCAATCGCAGTTCTCAACTCTGGATAGCCGGCCACCGGAGGATAGGAAAAATATGCACCCGCATCAATCGCCTTTTTTGCAGCCTCACAAATATGCTTGGGCGTTTTAAAATCTGGTTCTCCCAAACTTAAGCTGATCACATCAATTCCTTTGGCCTTCAGTTCCCTGGCTTTTTGAGCCATTGCAAGCGTTGCAGATTCTGTAAGGTTGTTAATTCTGTCTGATAAGAGGTTTCTTTCCGTAATAGTCATAATTTTAAATTTGAACAGCCAAAATTAACTAAATAGGTGATTACTTACTAATTGCATCTATTTTTTTGGTAGGAAAACTCAAAATATTTTGATTCACTTAATAAATGTGAGATAAACCACCACGGCTTGAAGCTCAGGCTAAGTACACTTGGGGAACATACGAATTGGGCGACCAAGCTGGAAATGATATTGCTGATCTTGAGCGAGAAATAGCAGAAGCAAAGAAAAAGCC
>CAZHZR010000033.1:8805-13140 GCA_964537095.1 uncultured Roseivirgaceae bacterium | reverse complement strand
CGTTGTCTAAGGCCCTGCGAAATGTTATGAAGACTTTGTTCTGCGAGTGACTACCTATAACTATAGTATGCCAGGTAAAAAATGAACAAAGTAAGGCAGGACATTAAAGCACACTCGCGGGTGCTTTTAAATCCGGAAAGATGATTTTGATATTTTGAAGTAAGTAAGCGACTTTAATTTTGAACAAACAAAGTGCATTACTAATGTAGGAATTAAGTATGTGTGCAATCATTTTTTAATCCTTCAAAAAGCAGGTAGCTTTTGATTTATAAACCTTGATCACCCTCTAAGTTAGTTGATCTTAAGCAATTTACCTATACATTTACTGGCCATTTTGTTTTTGCTGCCAAATGGGTAAGCTTAATCATATTCTTTGTTCATTTTGCCATGTTCATGTGTCCCATACATCTAAAAAATGCTTTATTTTATTGGACAAACCTTCAATATTCAATTATTTTAAACCATATTTGACTTTGCGGGTTAATTAAGCAGAGAATTCAACATAAAATGTATAATTTTTAAACATCAACCATAATGCAAATTTCTAAATTCAAACACTGGTGCACATTAATTTTATTTGGAGCCAGCTCGTTATTTTTTACTTCCTGTGGATCAGGCGGTTCAGATAAATCAGGAGGCGAACAGGCTTATTCCAACCAACCAGGAGAAGAAACTGAGTCTGAGGTGTCAAATGAGATAGATGCGCTCGCGGAACCCATGAAGATAAAAGGCGTAGGCCCCATAAAAGAATTAAAACTTGACCCCACCATAGACCAGCAGTTGGCACAGGAAGGGCAAGTAGTCTTTGAGCAATATTGTACTGCCTGTCATAGAATTGATGAACGCTTTGTTGGACCTCCTGTAAAAGAAGTTACTACGAGAAGAAGTCCTGAATGGATTATGAACATGATCCTGAATCCTGAAGTGATGGTGAAGGAAGACCCGATTGCAAAAGAATTGTTAAGAGAATATTTATCTCCCATGGCGAATCAAAATCTCACCGAACAACAGGCGAGAGGCATTCTGGAATACTTCCGTACGTTAAGTGAAGTTGAAACTCAGAGCAATCCCTCATAAAAAAGCTATATTCCACCCATCTTTCCTCCTGCATCCTGGCAAGGAGGAAATGATTTTTTTATCAGGGTACTTACATTCTACAAAGGATCCCCGGCGTTTTTCTTGCCGGGGATAAATATTTTTATCGATATCGATTCAGTTAGGAGATCTGATATTTACCAGGCATTTTTATATTTT
Organism: uncultured Roseivirgaceae bacterium; assembly: GCA_964537095.1. Classification (GTDB taxonomy): domain Bacteria; phylum Bacteroidota; class Bacteroidia; order Cytophagales; family Cyclobacteriaceae; genus CAMPJM01. The sequence goes on along the minus strand of CAZHZR010000033.1, from coordinate 11,886 downwards.
CAAATAGCCTACCATTTAAGGGCCTCCTGTTTTGTTTAATTTGTCACCCATAAACTTATGATCATGAATTTACTCTTCAGATTGGGCACTCCTCTTTTACTTTTTATCTGTTTAATTTTTAGCAGTTGCCAGCAAACCAAGGAATCAGGCGGAGCGTTGGCAGCAGACAATGCCGCAGCCGAGACTTATGTTGCACCGGGCGATTACGATGAATACTACGCCTTCCTGTCCGGCGGGTATAGTGGGCAGATTACTGTCTACGGACTTCCTTCGGGAAGACTCTTAAAGGAGATCCCCGTTTTTTCTCAAAACCCGGAAACCGGTTATGGATATAATGAAGAAACAAAACCTTTGTTCAATACTTCTTATGGATTCGTTCCCTGGGACGATTCGCACCACGTAGAACTTACGCAAACAGATGGTGAATTTGATGGCCGCTGGATGTTCATCAATGGCAATAATACACCACGCATTGCGCGGATTGACCTTCAAACGTTTGAGACGGTCGAAATCCTTGAAATTCCAAACACCTCCGGCCTGCATTGTGCTCCGTTCATTACAGAAAATTCTGAATATTTAGTTGCTGGCACAAGGTTCAGCGTGCCTATTCCTCAAAAAGATGTTTCCATAGATAGTTACAAGGAAAATTTTCAGGGAGCAATCCATTATGTATCTGTAGATCCTGAACATGGCACTATGGATCTTGCTTTTCAAATCAAGATGCCGGGCTTTAATTATGATCTGGCCCGAAATGGCAAAGGAAAGTCTCACGGGTGGAGTTTTATCACCACCTATAATTCTGAGCAGGCTCATACCATGCTAGAGGTAAACGCCTCTCAAAAAGATAAGGATCTAATGGCCATTATCGATTGGAAAAAAGCAGAAGAATACCTAAAACAAGGGAAGGCGCATGAAGAAGAAGCGTCTTACTTTCACAACGTTATGGACGAGCGCACCCAGACGGCCACTTCTACAGAAAAAAAGACCGTAAGGATGTTGTATCCTTCGGAGTGCCCTGGCATGGTTTATTTTATTCCCGTACCCAAGTCGCCCCACGGGATGGACATTGATCCCACCGGCGAACTTCTCGTAGGGAATGGCAAACTTTCTTCTGATATGTCAATCTATTCATTTGATAAAATCATGAACGCCATTAAAAACAAAGCCTTTGATGGAGACGTGGACGGCATTCCAATTATTAAATATGAAGAAGGACTAGATGGCATTGTAAAACAGCCTGGCTTAGGACCATTGCACACAGAGTTTGATGGGAGAGGAAATGCCTACACCACGTTTTTTATTTCCTCAGAAGTTGTAAAGTGGGATCTGAAAACAAAAGAGATATTAGACAGACAGCCCTCCTATTACTCTCCAGGTCACCTGATGATACCTGGTGGCGAAACAAAAAAACCTGATGGAAAGTATTTGCTGTCGATGAACAAAATCACCAAAGACAGATTTTTGCCCACTGGACCTGAATTATACCACGCAGCGCAACTTTTTGATATATCTGGCGATAAAATGCGTCTTCTTTTGGATTTCCCTACCAAATCAGAACCGCATTATGCACAAGCCATTGCTGCAGACAAATTGACCCCTAACATCAAGAAGTTCTATAGATTGGATGAGAACGAGCATGAGCACGCCACCAAAAATGAAAGAGATGTGCATGCAGTGAGGAATGGTAAAGAGGTGCACGTATACATGACCACAATACGTAGCCATATAGCTCCAGACAACATAGAAGGAATAAAAGTTGGCGACGAAGTGTACTTCCACGTAACAAACCTGGAGCAGGATTGGGACGTTCCGCATGGCTTTGCAGTGCAGGGCGCTCAGAACGCAGAACTTTTGGTTATGCCAGGACAAACCCGAACACTCGTTTGGAAACCACAGCGTATTGGGATATTTTCTTACTATTGTACCGACTTTTGTTCTGCACTTCACCAGGAAATGTCTGGTTATGTGCGGGTTTCACCTGAAAACTCCAATGTAGAATTGAAGTGGGGATTAAACAAGCCGGTTGACAATACAATGTCGGAGCAGGCTCGTGCCAGAGCGCAAAACAGATAATCCTCGGAGAGATGAAATATGCCGGGGGTTATTACTCTCGGCAAATAGCCCCTTATTATGATCAAAATACAGGCATACTACCCCAGGTTATTGATGTGTTTGGCAGCGGTTTCCCTGATTGGATTGTTTTTCTTTCCGATCTGGCGGATTACGTTAGAAGCACCGCAGTTCCCTGAAGGGTTGTACATGTACATATGGATAAACCAAATTACTGGAAGCAGTGAATTCGTGTTGCAAAACATCAATATTCTGAATCATTATATTGGAATGCAAAAAATTGAACCCGATTCCATTCCAGAGCTAAAATATTTTCCTTACATCGTCATCGGAATGATAATATTGGGCTTAGGAGCGATGATTTTAAACCGAAAAAAATTGTTTCTTACCTGGTTTGTTCTTCTGTCAGTACTATGCCTTTTAGGCTTGTATGATTTTTATCTGTGGGAATATGATTACGGCCACAATTTAGATCCACAAGCACCAATTAAAGTACCAGGGATGACCTACCAACCCCCTCTTTTCGGAGAAAAAAAATTGCTAAACTTTAATGCAAAATCATATCCTGCAAGTGGGTTCTGGTTTTTGATGGGTGGCCTTTTATTTTCATTTCTCGCCTATTTCACAAAGCTTAAACTCTCTAAGAAAGGGTTCGTAGCTGTTTTGATCCTGGCAACGGCGGGTTTAGTGGCTTGTAGCCCGGAGCCCGCTCCTATACATTATGGCGAAGATGTATGCCACGGTTGTAAAATGAACATAGTAGATAATCAGTACGGAGCGGAGCTGGTAACCCAAAAAGGCAAGGTTTTTCTGTTTGACGCGACAGAATGTTTACTGCAATACCTCGGGGAGCAGAAAACATCTGAGAACGACTATGCATATATGCTTACCAACACCTCGGACAACCGGGGCGAGTTCACCCCTTTAAAACAAGCAACCTGGCTCCAGAGTGATAATTTGCCCAGCCCGATGGGAGCAAACCTCACGCCTTTTCAAAATGCCGAAGAAGCA
>CAZHZR010000033.1:5461-8705 GCA_964537095.1 uncultured Roseivirgaceae bacterium | reverse complement strand
TGTTGGCGAAGGTGGTGATTTCAGCAGCATTGGGGCAGCAATAGAAAAAGCCGCTCCTTTTGACACAATTTATATACACAGCGGAAACTATCAGGAAACCTCACTTGAAATCAAGAAACCATTGTACATATATGGTGAGGGTTATCCGCGGGTAATAGGCAATTATACGGAAGAAATTTTTATTGTAAATGCCGACAGCGTGACTATCCGCGGACTACAGATAGAACAGGTAAATACAAGCTATTTGAAAGATCTGGCCGGTATCTCTGTGGTCAATTGCGTAGGATGCCAGATACTCGACAACAGGCTAAACGATACTTTTTTCGGAATTTATCTAAAGAAGGCCACTGCCTGTGTGGTGAGTGGCAATGTAGTCACGGGGGTGGCTGACGCCGAAGCCAAAGCTGGAAATGCCATTCACATCTGGCAGGGGGAAGACGTGCTCATCGCAAACAATGAGGTAAGCGGTCATCGCGATGGCATTTATTTTGAGTTCGTTAACAATAGCAGTATCATCGATAATATCAGCAAGGGAAATCTGCGCTATGGGCTCCATTTTATGTTCTCAAATGACGATCATTATGAAGGGAATGTATTTCAAAACAACGGCTCCGGGGTGGCGGTCATGTTTTCCCGGAACATCATTATGAAAAATAACCAGTTCCTGGAAAACCAGGGAAGCTCATCATACGGTATTCTTTTGAAAGAAATTTCGGATGGAGAAATGAGCGGGAACCGATTTTTTAAAAACTCCATCGGCATTTATGCTGAAGGAACGAATCGGCTACAAATTAAACACAATGATTTCATCAACAACGGCTGGGCGATGAACATCAAAGGGAATTGCCTGGACAATGTATTCACCCTGAATAATTTTGTAGCCAACAGCCTGGATTTGATTACCAGTAGCAGAACAAACAACAATGAATACAGGCAAAACTACTGGAGTCAGTATAGGGGTTATGATCTGGACCGGGACGGAATTGGCGATGTCCCCTATAGACCGGTAAAGCTATTTGCCTATGTGATCAGCAGGGTTCCTGCTTCCATTATTATGTTGCGCAGTTTGCTGGTAGATCTGCTCAATTTTGCTGAATCTGTCAGTCCCTCGCTAACGCCGTCCAACCTGCTGGATGAAGAACCTTTAATGAAGCCTGTACTGTCATGATAGAAATACACGAGTTGCATAAACGCTACGGCAAAAAGGAGGTACTGTGTCGCATAGAATCTGTTTTCACAAAGGGCAAGCTCACAGTAGTGCTGGGGCCGAACGGCTCAGGAAAAACAACCTTGATCAAGAGCATTCTTGGGCTTGTAATCCCTGAAAAAGGAGAAGTGGTTCTTGACGGGGAAAAGACCAAAGGCATGCATCTGTACCGCGAAAAAATTGGTTACCTTCCTCAGATCAATCAACTTCCCGGCAATTTGAAGGTCGAAACTTTGCTCCGTTTTTTAGGAACATTAAGCAATTCGGAAGCAACACTAAAACTGGCGCTGATTGAGGAGTTAGGACTAGCTCCTTACATGACCCAGAAAATCCGTACCCTATCGGGGGGTACGCTGCAAAAAGTAAATCTTGTACAGGCCTTCATGCATGACCCTCCATATCTGATATTGGATGAACCCACTTCCGGGCTCGATCCTTTAACTTTGCTGAAATTCAAGGAGCTTGTCACAAAATCCAGAGAAAAAGGCAAAACAATTATCATTACAACCCACGTGCTGGAGTTGGTGGAGGAAATGGCTGACGAGATAATATTTATACTGGAAGGGAAGGTTTATTTTCAGGGCAAGCTGGATGAGCTGAACAAGGAAACCGGACAAACAGACCTGTTGCATTCTATGGCCAAAGTACTATCAAAAAAACATGTGGAAAATATTTAAATATAACTTCTCTGATCTGCTCAGGGGGCGCTGGAGTATTCTAAATTTTGCCTTTTACTTCGCGGTAGGCTTGGGGCTTCTGTACCTCAGCAACGATATTTACAAAGCTGTTATCAGCTTATCAAATATTGTGCTTGCATTGGTGCCCTTGTCGAGCCTTGTTTTAGGTGTCATCTACATGTACGACCATGAAGATTTTATTGCACTTATACTCACCAAGCCGCTGAAGAGAACATCCGTTTATCTTGGCCATTATTTTGCGTTAATAGGCTCTAACACGCTTAGTTTCACACTTGGATTGGGCATCCCTTTTCTAATAATGGGAATATGGACTGCCTCTGATGTTATGTATTGGCTCAATCTCTGGCTATGCGGTCTCCTGCTGAGCTACATCTTTACCGCCTTTGCCATGATTATAGCACTGCATTTTACCAATAAAGTCAAAGGCTTTAGTGTAGCCCTACTCATCTGGCTATTCTTAACCCTGATCTATGATGGCCTGTTGCTAATTAGCCTCCTGATTTTTGAAGAATATCCTGTAGAGAGATTCGCCCTGTGGGTGAGTATGTTCAACCCCATTGATCTTTCACGTATTCTCATCACGCTACAGTTAGATGTTGCGGCTTATATGGGATATACCGGTGCTATTTTCCACAGATTTTTTGGATCTATACAAGGAATACTCGTAGTAGTGGCCGTTTTATTACTGTGGGTCATTTTCCCGATCTGGTGGTTTATCCGCCTGGCCAACAGGAAAAATTATTGACCAGTGCTTTCAGCCCCTTTTTCCCTTTCAGCTCCTTCTGCGGACGAAATTGTATCCACCTCCAGTCTTTGATTGGATCCGGAATCCAAATCTACTTGCGGTGTAATATTCTCACCGGAGAAGTCTTCTACATTGTCACGGGAGTTGTTAAGGTCAACACCCTCAGAATTTTGATTGCTGGACTCGCCACACGCAAAAGTTGCTAGTCCCATCATGATAATTAATAATTTACTCATTATATATATTGTTTTGTACATAACTTACCAATAATTGAAGTTGCGCTGTGCAGAAATAAAAGATTTGCACCCCATATGCCCTTTCATATTTGTTGCTGCCATTTTTCCTATGCACACCCACCTTACTGGGTTCTTCCCATGTTATAATTTTTAACAATTCCACCTCGGTGTCTTCTTCGGAAACTATTTTATTCTCGCACTTTTTGCACCTTCCAGCCGTTGTCCCTCAGTTTGGGAGCACCTGATATAGCTCAGCCAGTATTTTTAGCTCCTGGTTATGAAACCCAAAAAACAAAATGATGTTTTAACGATTTACTTCTGCAAAAATTTAACACACTTCCTTCCTCACATTTTTTCT
>CAZHZR010000033.1:4176-5361 GCA_964537095.1 uncultured Roseivirgaceae bacterium | reverse complement strand
TAGACTTACCCTACCGATTCGCCGCTCGGGTGGGCAGAATTGGGTGCTAATTTAACATTACGAGCTCCGCATTTAATCGCCACCTCCTTGTTTGGTGTTAAAGCCTGTTTAACGATATCTTCATCTCACTACCACCGACCCTCTCCAGCCAGTATTGAAGAAGGAAACTGCCAATAAATATTTTGTGGAGCTTGTTAGTTAGACAAATAATCAGTAAATTATTTCAAAAAAGTTTGTTTGAAGCGAATCTGTAAAACATCCTTAAAAGGCAGGCTGTCCCAGGAGGCGCGAAACATCTAAAGCAACTCGAAGCATCACGACTAGCTCGTTTATTATTGAGATCGAACTAAAAGATGTTTTGACCGACAAACTTGCTCTATTTTTTAATACAGGAATTAAATAATAAATCAGGACACCACGTACTGTATTTTTTTATTACCGTGGACGAATTTGATTTTTTCTCATTTAATCTTTTTCATCAGCTAAAATTATGAAACAGCTAAATTCAATCATGCTTGTTGATGATGATTCCACGGCAAATTTCCTTCATGAAGAAATTCTAAATGAAATGGGAGTTGCTCAGGAAATTATTACCGCATTAAATGGAGAAGAAGCCATTGAAACTTTGACGGAATTATGCTCTGTCAAAAGATGTCCGGATTTAATTCTACTCGACATCAATATGCCAAAGATCAATGGTTTCGAAGTAGTGGAAAAGTTCCAGAAAATGTATGCAGATAGTACACCGCCGGGTGTGATTGTAATGGTTACTTCGTCTTTAAATCCAGCCGATGTTCGGAAAGCAAAAGAACTAGGTGTGAATGGCTATTTAAGCAAACCATTGGGTGAGGATGAATTAAATGAAATTATAGAAAAATATTTTTAAATCCACAAATCATCCAGTTCATCATATTAACTACCGTACAAACTTGAGCATCAGTAAGTTTAGAATTTTGATCGAAATATGATTTTAGGAAACCTGCTTTTGTCAAAGCGGCGCTTCGCAATCAGTTCTAACCAAGGGATTCTAAGCTAATGACTCATCAAGATAGAGGATAAAAAAGCAACTGGAAGGCGTAATAAACTTCCGAATCATCTAAAAATAAAAAGCTACCTCAAGACAGGAGTCTTTCGGTAGCTTTTATTTCAACCAGCTATGGAAGACTCCAAAGGTATTGAAATTTT
>CAZHZR010000033.1:0-4076 GCA_964537095.1 uncultured Roseivirgaceae bacterium | reverse complement strand
ACTGGAAGCACCTTTTGTGACATGCTTAGACGCAGTGGAGAAAAATCAAACACCTGGATGCTTATTATACGACCTTCATCTAAAATCAGAATATAAATAATAACCCATTGGCCGGAATATACCTCCATATCCCTTTTTGCAAACAAGCCTGTCACTATTGCGATTTTCATTTCAGTACAAACCTGAGTGGAAAAAGCGAAATGGTAAATGCAATCGGACGGGAACTGGAGCTCCAAAAAAATTATCTGGAGGGTGAAATCATTACCTCCATCTATTTTGGCGGGGGCACTCCATCTCTTCTGAATGATGACGAGCTAAAGCTGCTTTTTCAAACTATAAAAGAAAATTTTGAAATTTCTGACGATGTAGAAATTACGCTGGAAGCAAACCCGGATGATCTGGATCAAAAAAATCTGCATACCTTCAGGGAAAACGGTATCAACAGACTCAGCATTGGTATTCAAACGTTCGATGAAGCACAACTGCGCTTCCTGAATCGGGCCCATAATGCAGAACAGGCTAAAATATGTGTTTTACAGGCGCAGGATGTAGGATTTAACAATATCAGCATTGATCTAATTTATGCCATCCCATCAGAAAACGACGATATTTGGTTCAGCGATCTTAGCACCGCAATGGCTTTAAACACGCAGCATATTTCTTCCTATTGCCTTACCATTGAGCCGGCCACCGCTTTTGGACGCTGGACAAAAAAGGGCGAAATGCATCCTATTGATGAGGAACAAGCAGCAAGACATTATGAAATCCTGATGGATACGTTGGCTAAAAACGGTTTTGAACAATACGAAATATCAAACTTTTGTAAACCAGGCTACATTTCGCGACACAATAGTAACTACTGGAAACAGAAAAAGTATTTGGGGGTGGGTCCAGGAGCCCATTCCTACAATCTTGCTTCGCGGCAATTCAACGTCTCCAACAATGCTCACTACATCAGATCATTGCATAAATATGAAATTCCCTTCACGATAGATCCTTTAGACAAAGTTGACAGCGCAAACGAATATTTAATGACAAGTCTTAGAACCATTTGGGGCTGTGACTTGGACTATATGAAGGCAAAGTTTGATATCGATATAATAATGCAGCATAAATCTTACCTTTCTAAACTATTAAATGCCGGATTAGTATTCTTTACTGGAAATTTGCTGACCTTGACGAATTCAGGGAAACTCATTGCAGACAAGATTATTGAAGACCTGTTTGTTGAATAGTTATGGAGCAGATAATTCGAAAAGAAACTGAGACGGAATTTAGATTTTACAGCTTCCGACGTTATCGCGAATTAACATAACCTGTAGACATTGCAATGCGTAGAAATTCGGCGATGAACAAATTGGCACATTCATTGGTAGATTAAGCAAAAAATAATAAAATACTGTTAGAAGAAGTCAATCAAGTTTTGGTAAGGAGCCAAAGTTTTATTTTCTAATAATATTTAAATAATGTATAATTGTAATTAAAATTGTTCCAATGTCAAGCGAAGAAAAAAAAGCCTTCCTTTTACTAAAATCCGTAATATTCCATTACCATGGTTTAGATGAAGACGAACAAAAGATTCTGGATGAGACTGCCAGGGATCTGGATGCGGTAAATGAGTTACAATGGGCGAACGAGTTTATTTCCAAGGACTATCTGACGGCCTTCGAAAGAGCCAGAGATTATCTAAACGAGGTGATCAAGCCATTGAGCAAGGACCGTCGATTGACGATTCTGGATATGGTTTGGAAAGCCAACAATCAAAAGGGATATATTACGGAAATGGAAGCTACAGCCATGTTAAAGCTTGCTAAGGACTGGAAAATTGAAAATGAATTGATATTGCTGGTGAGAGGATAGCTACCTATCCTCTTTACACACTTCTTACCTCCGCCATTGATTTCGTCATTACTTCTACCATTCTTCCATTAAATCTTCCACCTCTTTCATTTTCTTATCAGAATATGACCCTGAGGTAGCATACACAATTTTTCCTTCTTTGTCCAATACAAAGAAGTACGGCACATCCTTCTTCTCGAAGTCAAGGGCATCTTTGTATGTTTTTAAATCGCCCTTGTAAAATAGAATGTGCGGCAAGAGCTTCGGGTCGGTCTTTTTCTTCATTTGCTTTTCAGCAGTATTTGCGGCAGCTTGTTTCACACCGGTAAACATGGGAATGAAAAATACATTTACATCATAGCCAACTTCTCCAAATAAACTACTGCTCGATTTATGGATAAATGTATTATATACCGGATTGAACCACGTTTTTAAATCGTCTTCGGATTTTTTGGAGTAGGCCATTCCGATAAGCGTAAACTTCCCTTTGCTATCCTCAGGAAGTTTTAGCTCCTTGTCCGTCAGTGTAGTACCCTCCAGGTAAGGAAAGATGTCGCCTTTTTGAGCAAGAACCGGAGCTACGCCCATAGAAGTAATAAAAAGAAAAATTAAAACAAGTCTGGCCATCGTAATTATTTTTGTTGCTGTAATAACGATCCAAATCTATAAAATTGTCCAGGTATTGACGATAATAAATCAGCACTTATACCTTTCAGGTAACTTATCGACGAAAATTGAAGTATATAATGAAAAGCCTTAAGCTAAGGAAACCTTTCAGAAAAATATAGGAGCCTAATGAATAGTATCAGGCTCTTATCGAAGCATACAAGTTCCTTCCCCGGTTCCAATAGTATTAAAAATTGATTGAGAGCTTTTTATCTCCTAAATTTACTCTTCCTAGCAACATTGAAATTTGAATCTGTAAAAATGAGAGGCTTTTTTGAACATCAATATCTGAGCTTTAAAAAAAATCATATAGCAAATCTGGTCGCTCTCGCGCAAATAGATGATGAACTCCATGATGCGGAAATTGATTTTATTTACAAAGTTGGTCGAAAATATGGCTTAAAGGACAGGCATATCACGAATATCCTTAGCGGGAAGGAGGCTATAAAAGCTGAAATCCCTTCTGAACATTCCCATAAAATCAATCAATTGTTTGACTTGGTGGGCATGATGCTGGCGGATGGCATCATTGAACCCGTGGAGATGGAGTTTGTAAAAGGGGTTGCAAAAAAATTCGGATTTTCAGAAGAAATTATCGACCCGCTCATACAGTATATTTCGAAACATCAGTATCCGAGGGAGAATTGGAATGCTTTTGTAGAAGAGGCAAAACAATACACTGAAAAGGGATGATAACTCTGGCGCACATTTGTTATGGTTATAAGCCTGGGAAAGCCCCTCTTCTTCAAATATTAGCCTTACAGCGTTACGGGATCAAACGAGGTAAAAGTATGACCGGGTACGGACTCCAACACCTTGATGTCTGAAAGCTTTCTTTCTCCTCTGTTGCCTGAAAGTAGAATTTCACCATGCTTTTCGTAATCCAGCCAGGGAATTACAAAATTTGGAGCCTCTTGTGAAGCATCTTCAAAATAAGCCCATTGCGAGACAAGCTTTGTTTCCTTATCTATATACACGTGGTACTTGTTTTGAGGCGTATTCCCCACATTTTGGAAGGTGAGTACCACTACCTGGGCACTGTCTCCCGCAGCGGTTACATCTTCGCCTAAATATTTCAAAGTCACTCCAGAATCCTTTAGTTTAAAAGGCATCACTAACCAATAGGAATCATTAATCCATATGTTTTTCCCCATCTCCATATATTTTACCAATGAATCAGCATTCTGAATCGATTGGCCATCTTTCTGCGCCATTCCTTCGAGAGAATTTACATTTACTATTATCTCAAGCGCATCTTCTGGTATGTTAATCCTTACATCGCCGGTAGACTTATCCCATATAAGGTCCCTGACCCCAAAGAAATTCCAGGCGATGTACCTCGTCTTGTCCCAGCTGCTCCTTCCCCCCATCGTTTTCATTACTTCATCTGCGAGCTCTATAGCTTTCGGATCGGAAGCGGCTTTGTTAAAGCCTTCAGCCGGAGGGTTTTCGCCTGTTAATCCATTACATGAAAAGCAAAAAGCAACTACCACAACAAGCCAAACAGGATGAAATTTTATGTTCATAACATTGCATTTTAATGATCCAGGTATTTGTGCTATAAATATTTA
>CAZHZR010000032.1:7016-18824 GCA_964537095.1 uncultured Roseivirgaceae bacterium | reverse complement strand
AGATGTTAGACAGTAGAGTAGATGCCAGATATTAAAAAATAAACAAATAGGCTTATCTAATCTAAAATCTTGTATCTGACATCTAATAAAATTACTTTTGAAAAAAAAATTCAATAAACAAGATGGCTAGTACAGCAGATTTCAAAAATGGCCTTTGTATAGAATTCAACAATGACCTTTATACTATTGTTGAATTCCAACATGTAAAACCTGGAAAAGGTGCTGCCTTTGTAAGGACGAGGCTTAAAAGCCTGACAACAGGTAAAGTACTTGAAAACACCTTTAATTCAGGCGTTAAAGTTACTACTGCAAGAATAGAAAGACGGCCTCACCAATACCTTTACAAAGACGACATGGGCTATCATTTCATGGACAGCAATAGTTTTGAACAGGTTGCCCTTCCTGAAAAACTTATCAATACGCCTGAATTCTTAAAGGACGGGCAGGAAGTAGAAGTAGTTTATCACGATGAAACAGAGACGGCTTTGAGTTGCGAATTGCCGCCATTCGTAGAACTGGTAATCACATATACTGAACCGGGAATAAAAGGAGACACAGCTACCAATGCTTCTAAACCTGCAACTTTAGAAACAGGAGCTGTCATTCAGGTGCCCCTGTTTATCAATCAGGACGAAAAAATAAAGGTAGATACAAGAACCAGCTCTTATTATGAGAGAGTAAAAGATTAAAAAACAGAGAGGCAACTTTCTTGAACATAATCATATTAAATCTATTTTTGTACCAACTGCTTGTGTATCAGGCAGCATTTAACCCGGAGATTCTTTCATTATGAACACCCTTTGGCGACATGGGAACTTAATGTAGAAATTTACCTCTGCTTATAAAAAAACAAAAGAAAAGGATGAAAGCAAAAGAAATTCAAGAACTGATAGATTTTATTTCAAAGTCGGGTTTGGAAGAAGTGAATATTGAAACTGAAGAGTTTAAGATTAAGGTCAGAAAAAGTTCTAAAGTTGAAACGAAATTTATTCAGCCCTCAAGTACTTCTGGAAGCAGCAATCAGGCCGACGCATCGCAGCTTTCAGCAACCACTCCGGAGAAAGAAGCTGCCCCATCACAGTCCGTAGCAACGAGTGATAAAGAAAGCAAATACCTGACTGTAAAATCGCCGATGATCGGGACTTTTTATAGGTCATCTAACCCTGAATCAGAAGCATTTGTAAAAGTTGGGGATAAAATTAAGGCCGGACAAACAGTTTGCATTGTAGAAGCAATGAAGCTCTTCAATGAAATTGAGTCCGAGATTTCCGGAACTATTGTAAAAGTTTTATTAGACAATGCTTCTCCGGTAGAGTATGATCAGCCATTGTTTTTAGTCGATCCATCCTAGTATTCGGTAAAAGCAGTTGCAGAAAAGGCACATTATCCGATGGCTCTAAGAATTTCATGGGAATGGAAAAACTTTAGGAATTCATTGATTAACAAAGCCTGATCTTTTTGCAACGAGTTTCACTTACTGATTACCTTATACGGATTACCTATTTATAATTATAAATTACAATTGTGTTTAAAAAAATTCTAATTGCCAATAGAGGTGAGATTGCTTTAAGGATCATTAGAACCTGTAGGGAGATGGGCATCAGTACAGTTGCTGTTTATTCAACAGCAGACAGAGAAAGTCTCCATGTTAGATTTGCCGACGAGGCTGTTTGCATAGGCCCTGCTCCCAGCAAAATGTCTTACCTTAGTATACCCAACATCATTGCGGCTGCAGAAATTACAAATGCAGATGCCATTCATCCCGGATACGGATTTTTAGCAGAAAATGCTGAATTTTCCCGCGTTTGCCAGGAATACAATATCAAGTTTATTGGCGCATCTCCGGATATGATTAACCGGATGGGAGATAAAGCAACTGCAAAGGATACCATGAAAAAGGCCGGGGTTCCTACTATCCCCGGCTCTAAAGGCCTGCTGAAATCTAAAGAAGAAGGCCTGATATTGGCCAATTCAATCGGCTATCCGGTTATCCTGAAAGCCACAGCCGGCGGGGGCGGAAAAGGAATGCGAATCGTAAAAGAAGAAAGAGAGTTTATTAAAGCCTGGAATGATGCCAGGCAGGAAGCATCTGCATCTTTTGGAAACGATGGACTTTACCTCGAAAAGTTCATAGAAGAACCAAGGCATATCGAAATTCAGATTGTGGGCGACAGGACTGGAAAAGCTTGCCATTTGTCAGAAAGAGACTGCTCGATACAAAGAAGGCATCAGAAATTAGTGGAAGAAACCCCTTCTCCGATAGTGAGCCAGAAGCTTCGGGAAAAAATGGGCAAAGCAGCCATTGCAGGTGCCGAAGCTATAAAATACGAAGGAGCCGGAACAATAGAGTTTTTAGTGGACAAAAAGGGTGACTTTTATTTTATGGAAATGAACACCAGAATCCAGGTGGAACACCCCATTACAGAAGAGGTTACCGATTTTGATTTAATCAAGGAACAAATTAAAGTAGCTGCAGGCATTAAAATTTCCGGCACTAACTATTTCCCGAAAACTTATTCTATGGAATGCAGGATCAATGCAGAGGATCCAGCAAATGGATTCCGACCAAGCCCGGGAAAGATCACAAATTTACATGTACCAGGAGGCCACGGCGTGAGGGTAGACAGCCATGTGTACGCTGGTTATACCATTCCCCCGAACTACGACTCCATGATTGCCAAGTTAATTGTAAGCGGTCAATCAAGAGAGGAAACTATCACCAGAATGAAGCGGGCGCTCCAGGAATTTGTAATTGAAGGAATTAAGACCACCATTCCGTTCCATATTAAACTGATGGACGATGAGAAATTCAAATCAGGAAAATTCACTACGGCTTTTCTTGATACTTTTGATTTCTCTGACCTTTAAAATAGTAAGCTTTAAAATGGAAAAAGCCACGAATATTCATGATTCGTGGCTTTTTTACGTTCAAATTAGAATGAAAAATGTCCTTTAAAAGCTAATAGATCTTCCTTCAAATCTCGTTCTGCAGGCCAACTTACATACTGCTTCAACAACAGATTTTCATCAAGGCTGATTTCCCGTAAATTCAGGTGCTGGTTGATGAATATAAACTCCAGGTCAGGGTATATCTGCTTCAACACGTCTACGATATCGAGCACCTGGTAATTCTTATCAAATACATTGTAAACGCCCGAGGGCGCGCTGGAGAATAGGATATTAGAAAAAACTTCGCTCACCGTATTAATATTTACAAAAGCTCTTTGTTGCTTTCCGGTACCGTGTATCGAGATCCGGCGGTTGTAATTGGCATTGAACATAAACTGGTTGATCACCATTTCAAACCGAACACTTTTATTGTAGCCATACACATTACCACACCTTAAAATATACGTCTCGCGGGTATCCATAAGGCGGGCCACCTGTTCCTCACCCCTGAATTTAGAGATTGCATAAATGGTTCTTGGATTAGGGGGATGCGCTTCATTCCTGACCTTTGAAGAAGATCCGTATACAGACGCGCTACTGGCGTAAACAAATTTTTGCACATCACTTTCTTCGACCGCATATACCAATTCCGCAGTACCCCAGTGATTTACCTGTTCGTAAGAATGTCCATCAGAGTTTACATAAGGCGTGTTTACCTTCGCTGCCAAATGATATACCGCGTCTACCCCCTTCATCACCTTCCTGAGCTTTCTTGAATCCAACAAATCACCCTGCACAAACTTCATTTTCACATCCGGCGCCATACTATTTCCCAGAAACATGTTATGTCCTCCCCTACTCAAGTTATCGTAAATAATGATTTCCGATACGCCCGGAACCAAGGACAGTCGGGATATAATACCCGTTCCTAAATAACCTGCACCACCTGTGACAAGAATTTTCATAGTATGTCTTTTTCTGATATTAAGTGAAAAGCGAAGATGAATTCGAATAAAACTAAACTTTACAGTTTTTCATAATTTAACGTGCCAAATCCGGCTATTTATGAATCAAATCGGTGTGCAGCCCACATTCAGACTTATTTAAGCCATACCATCTGGCTTCCCTTTCCGTCATGTCAGGATCCATTCTCCGCGTGCAGGGTTCACAGCCTATACTGAAATAGCTTTTGGCCTCTAAGGGATGTCGCGGAAGGTCGTGTTCCCGGATGTACTGGTATACTTGCTGACTGGTCCAATCCAGCATGGGATGAAAACGCATCACGTTGTGGGGAGCTGCCTGTTCTACCTTCATCGCTTTTCTCGCTGCACTTTGGTCTGCCCTCACGCCGTTAATCCAAATGTCGTATTGCATCAAAATCTGATCTAGCGGCTGCGTTTTGTTTAAATAACAGCAAAAATCGGGATCAGAGGTAAAAAGCAATTTACCTTCGCTGTCCTTTTGCATATTCTTGGGCGTTAAGGGCCTCAAATCGACAGCCTTTAGTCCAAACATTGCTGAAACTTTATCTTTAAAAGCAATCGTCTCCGGGAAATGATAACCTGTATTGGCAAAATAAACAGGAATTCCAGCATCAATTCTGCTGATCATGTGCAACAAAACGAGGCTGTGGGTTTGAAAAGAGGAAGTAGTAAATATCTTTTTCCCCTCGCTTTTATATTTAAGTATTTGATCTTTTATCGCTTCAAATTCCACTATTTATCTGTTAGAGTACCCACAAAGATAAAGATTTTTGCGGGTAGTCCGGTTGAAACCGTGGCTTAAAATAAGCACAGAAAAAATGATTGTCCTACCGTGTTCACATCAATTTTTAATTTATAGGCACACACTCATAGTTATTCATTAAATTTGAGCACTGAAGAAATTTTAAGTTGAAAATCAGACAAATGAAGGTTTCTGTATTTAGAAAAGAACATTTCAATGCTGCTCACAGGCTGTACAACGCCAATTGGCCCGCCGAAAAAAACGAGCAGATCTTCGGCAAGTGCAACAATCCCAACTATCATGGTCACAATTATGAACTGATTGTCAGACTGACAGGAGAGCCGGATCCTGAAACGGGCTACGTGTATGATCTAAAAAAGCTGAGTGATCTTATTAAAGAAAATATATTAAAGCAATTTGATCATAAGAATTTGAACGAAGACGTAGCTGCCTTTAAAAATCTGAACCCTACGGCGGAGAATATATCGATCGTGGTATACGATATCCTCCGTTCCAAAATAGAGCCTGAATTTGATTTAAAAGTTACCTTATACGAGACCGAAAGAAATTATGTTGAATACCCAGCCTGATAATGAACATCAGGAAGGCGATACCGACGATGGTAAATTGCTTTCCATATATGAAACTCCGATGCGCCCGGATGCATTTGATCTTCAGGACTCTGAAAAAATTGAAATCATCTCCCGGCATTTTCGGGAAATAATGCATACCCTGGGACTTGATCTTGAGGATGATAGTCTCAAAGGAACCCCCGCGCGCGTCGCAAAAATGTACGTGAAAGAAATCTTCAGCGGTTTGAACCCGGCAAACAAGCCGAAAGCCCGCCTTTTTGAAAATAAATATCAGTACCAGGAAATGCTGGTAGAAAAAGACATCACTTTTTACTCAAACTGTGAGCACCATTTCGTGCCTATTATAGGCAAGGCCCACGTAGCATACATCAGCAGTGGAAAAGTGATCGGCTTGTCCAAAATCAACAGAATCGTTCAGTATTACGCCAAAAGGCCACAAGTACAGGAGAGATTAACCGTGCAGATTGCCCACGAACTCAAAAAAGCCCTCAATACAGAACACGTTGGTGTAGTCATTGACGCTACGCATTTATGTGTGTCCTCAAGAGGTGTAAACGACACCAACAGCACCACCGGAACAGCCCACTTTTGTGGTAAGTTTAAAGAAGAAAAAACCAGAACGGAATTTTTGAATTTCATCAACAGCTAGTATTGCAAATCACATTTTTTTGACTTTTTTAAATTTTTATTATAAATTTACCGTTTTGTTATAAAAACGATAAGTTTCTGTTTTATTTTTTTCAACTATGGACAATTTGCTATGGGTTTAGAGGATGATATAGTGCAGTCAAATTTTGACTCTGCACATCATAAAGCGTTGATCAACTTGATATACACCCACAACTATGTCACCAACGAGCTAAATGATATTTTTAAAAACTTCAAGGTTACGAGGCAACAGTTTAACGTTTTAAGAATTTTAAGAGGCCAGTATCCGAAACCGTCCAACATAAGTCTTATAAAAGACCGTATGCTTGATAAGATGTCTGATGCTTCCAGAATCGTTGAAAGGCTTCGGGTTAAAGGATTGGTGGTGAGAGAACAATGTGCTGACGACAGAAGAGCGGTAGAAGTTACCATATCTCAGGAAGGGCTAAATCTTCTAAGAAAAACTGATGTTCATTCCAAGAGATTTAAGTCTCTGCTCAGTAATCTTACCAATGAAGAAGCCGGATTGCTAAACGAATTGCTCGACAAGGTAAGAGAGGCATAAACAATCCTTTTGCTGTCTGGTTTGCACCGTATGAATTCAAGTAATTTACTGGAAAATACTGCTGCTGGAATCTATTGTGCAAAAGCGGACGTTTACATCGATCCCTGGACTCCCGTTTCTAAAGCCATCATCACGCATGCCCACTCGGACCATGCCAGAAGCGGCCATCACTATTATCTGGCGACTCACAGGTCCCGTGAGATATTAAAATTGAGATTGGGAACGGAAATAAACCTTGAAACCATGGCTTATCATGAACCCAGAATCATAAACGGGGTCAGGTTTAGCTTTCATCCTGCCGGCCACATCATTGGATCTGCACAGGTGCGTGTTGAATACAAGGGTGAAGTTTGGGTAGTATCCGGCGATTATAAAACTGAGACAGACTTTATCAGTGAACCGTTCGAAGTTGTGCCGTGCCATACTTTTATTTCAGAATCCACCTTTGCTCTGCCGGTATTTCAATGGAGGCCTCAGAAGGAGATTTTCATTGATATCAATAACTGGTGGGCGAAAAACGCCCGGGACGGGGTTAATACTGTGCTCGGGTGCTACTCTTTGGGCAAAGCACAGCGGATTTTGAAGAACATAGACCAAGGTATAGGAAGTATTTATACCCACGGAGCAATAGCCAATTCGAACGATGCCCTGGTTGCCAATGGTGTCACATTGCCCCCTTATTCCAGAATTACTCCTGAAACTACCAAAATTCACCTGAAAGGAGCGCTAATCCTGGCTCCACCATCTGCACTAAGTTCGCCCTGGGCGAAAAAATTAAAGCCTTTCCGCAGCGGCATTGCCTCGGGTTGGATGAACTTAAGAGGCGCTAAAAAACGGAGAGCTGTTGACCGGGGCTTTGTCCTTTCAGACCACGCCGATTGGAATCAGCTCAATGCAGTCGTAAAAGCCACAGGTGCTCAACAGGTATATTTAACCCACGGATATACAGCAGTCTTTAGCAAATGGCTTAACGAAACAGGAATAGAAGCGAAGGAAATAATGACCCGATTTAGCGGAGAGCAGGATGATCCGATGGAGCATTTGTAAAAACCATTTTTTTTCAGATATCAATTATCTTTTGCAGATTTCCAATATAAAAACATATTTACTTTTATAGAAAGTATTTCATAATAAGGCATGTTCTTCTATCTTTGTGCGAATTAAAAAAATCATATAAGATATATAAATATGGAGTACACGCTTTATTTAGTACCAGCACTTGGTATCCTGGGTCTGATAGTAATGGCTGTAAAATCCGCATGGGTCACAAAACAAGATGCGGGGGATGCAAATATGATCGAGCTGGCAGATTATATCGCCAAAGGTTCTATGGCATTTTTGAAAGCCGAGTGGAAGGTCTTGACTTATTTTGCTGTTGTTACAGCAATTCTTCTGGCCTGGTCAGGAACGTTGATCGACACTTCAAGTCCTGTAATTGCAATATCTTTTTTAATTGGTGCAATCCTTTCCGCCCTGGCAGGATACATTGGTATGAATATCGCCACCAAAGCCAATGTGAGGACTACGCAGGCTGCCCGAACCAGCCTTTCCAAAGCACTACAAGTATCATTCACTGGAGGCACAGTAATGGGTCTTGGTGTGGCAGGTCTTGCCATATTAGGCCTTGGTGGACTCTTTATCATATTCTATCAGATGTATGTGGTAAACGTTGGAGGCGATGTAAACGGCGTGCCCATGATCAAAGCTTTGGAGGTATTGGCGGGGTTTTCGCTTGGAGCTGAGAGTATCGCACTTTTTGCCCGTGTTGGCGGAGGTATCTACACCAAAGCTGCCGATGTAGGAGCTGACCTTGTAGGAAAAGTTGAAGCCGGAATTCCGGAAGATGACGTTAGAAACCCTGCTACCATAGCGGACAACGTTGGAGATAACGTAGGAGACGTTGCAGGAATGGGCGCCGACTTATTTGGCTCGTACGTGGCAACAATTTTAGCAACCATGGTACTGGGAAGAGAAATTGTGTCAGACGACCAGTTTGGTGGCATTGCACCGGTATTGCTTCCAATGGTTATAGCGGGCGTGGGTCTTGTATTTTCTATTGTAGGATGCGCACTTGTGAAAGTTAAAGAAGGAGGAGATGTCCAAAAAGCACTGAACATTGGCAACTGGTCATCGATCATCCTTACTGTAATTGCTTCTTATTTTGTTATCGATTGGATACTTCCTGCCGGAGACCTGGTAATGTCGCGTGGAAACTCAATTGCTTTTGATAAGCTGGATGTTTTTGGAGCTGTTGTAGTAGGTTTGGTGGTAGGTGCATTGATGAGTATCATCACCGAATATTATACTGCCATGGGCAGAAAGCCCGTAAATTCTATTATTAAGCAATCTTCAACCGGACACGCTACCAACATCATCGGCGGTTTGGCGGTGGGAATGGAGTCTACAGTACTTCCAATCCTGGTACTAGCAACAGGTATAGTTTCTTCCTACGCTTTTGCCGGATTATATGGTGTGGCGATTGCCGCGGCGGGTATGATGGCCACCACTGCCATGCAACTGGCAATTGATGCTTTTGGTCCTATCGCAGACAACGCGGGTGGAATTGCAGAAATGAGTGGTTTGCCTGAAGAGGTTAGAGGAAGAACCGATGTGCTTGATGCCGTTGGAAACACTACCGCGGCTACAGGAAAAGGATTTGCGATTGCTTCTGCTGCATTAACTGCGTTGGCACTTTTCGCTGCCTTTGTAGGAATTGCCGGTATTGATAGCATTGATATTTATAAAGCACCGGTATTGGCAGCCCTTTTTGTTGGTGCCATGATACCGTTTATATTTTCGTCTCTGGCCATTGCAGCGGTAGGCCGTGCTGCCATGGACATGGTTCAGGAAGTGAGAAGACAATTCAAAGAAATACCCGGCATCATGGAGTATAAAGCAAAACCGGAATACGAAAAATGTGTCGAAATCTCAACCAAAGCCTCTATTCGGGAAATGATGCTTCCGGGTGCCATTGCCCTGGTAGTTCCTGTCTTGGTAGGGTTTGGATTAAAAGACGTCTTCCCTGACTCAAGTTCTGCTGAAATCCTAGGAGGTCTGCTGGCAGGCGTTACTGTTTCAGGAGTTTTGATGGGGATTTTCATGAACAATGCGGGTGGAGCCTGGGACAATGCTAAAAAATCATTTGAAAAGGGCGTTATGATCAATGGCGTGATGGAGTACAAAGGATCAGAACCTCACAAAGCTTCCGTAACAGGTGACACGGTCGGTGATCCTTTTAAAGACACGTCCGGACCTTCCATGAATATTTTGATTAAGTTGATGTCTATTGTTGCGTTGGTAATTGCGCCGCATATTGCAGTAGACAACGCAGGTCACGCGCAAATAGATGAAGCGCCAAAAGAAATCACCCTGGATACGACATCCGATGGTTTAACATTACCGATTGAATAGATTTTTTTAACATCTATAAAAAAGCCGGGAGAAATTCCGGCTTTTTTTATTACTTTAAAACCGTGTTCAGGTGCATATTCATCCCCACCTGCTTCTTGCAAATTTAAATTATTCGAAAAACAAATATGGGTTTATTAGACGGCCTAATGGGACACGCAACCGAAGTTTCATTAGAAAAACTACAGACAGAATTTTCTCCAATATTGATAGATGGAGAGAAATTAGAAAAAGCTTACAAATTGGTGAGAGACATGTTCGTATTCACCAATAAAAGAGTAATCTTAATTGATAAGCAGGGACTTACGGGTTCAAAAGTTGATTTCCAGTCGATTCCCTATTCAAGCATCATTAAATTCTCAAAAGAGAGCCCTGGCTTGTTGGATCTGGATGCAGAATTAAAAATATGGATCCGCGGAGAGTCGCTGCCTATCAAAAAGGAATTCAAAAAAAACAACAATATCAACGAGGCTTATCTGATTCTTAGCAAATATGTATTGAAGTAAATGGTTGACGTCTGTTCATCAGTTAAAATCTAACATTCATGCTGGCGCTCCCAGAAAAGCTCAATGATCTACCCTTTGAGAATATTTGGTTTCCAGGAGTTCAAGCGCAGGCAATGACTCACGTAACAGTTCCATACTGGAAACTCTGATTTTTATAGCTTAGATGTTCATAAAAAACAATCTGAATTGATTGGGAGTTTGTCATACGACGTAACTCCCTGAAAGCCATTGAAACAATTTGCTGCATTATTTAACCAACTGGATCAAACGAATAGGACTTCAGACAAAGTCAGGATACTGAAACAATATTTTACCCTGGCTCCAGATAAGGACAAATTGTGGGCCCTGGCCCTGTTTACCCACAAGCGACCTCGCAGGCAAATTAGACCCAGTCTCTTAAAGGAATGGATCTCGGAAGTTGCCGATATTCCTTTGTGGCTATTTTCAGAATCGTACCATGTGGTTGGTGATTTAGCCGAGACTTTTTCATTGCTACTACCTCCGCCAAAGACTGAACAAGACCACACGCTTGCCTGGTGGATCGATTTTATTGTAGCCTTAGGCCCTGAAGATGATGCTACAAAAAAAGAAAAAGTCCTATTGGCCTGGGAATCTATGAGCCAGCAGGAGGTTTTTGTCTTCACAAAACTCATGACGGGCAGTTTCCGCATTGGCGTTTCACAAAATCTGGTCGTGAGGGCTGTATCTGAAGTCTCAGGAATCGACAAATCGGTGGTGGCTCATCGCATCATGGGGCATTGGCATCCGGATACTACTACATTTCAAAATCTGATCTTAGAAGAATCATCTGAGGACAACCTTTCCAGGCCTTATCCTTTTTATTTGGCACATCCCCTGGAATCGCCGCCTGATAGCCTGGGGAATCCCCAAGAATGGCAGGCGGAATGGAAATGGGATGGCATACGTGGACAAATGATCGTTCGTCAAAATAACGTTTTCATCTGGTCCCGCGGCGAAGAACTGGTTACCGATAAGTTTCCGGAACTGGCTAACTTTGCCCAAAATTTGCCCAATGGTACCGTCCTTGATGGAGAAATACTGCCATTTAAAGATGGCAATCCCCTCCCCTTTGGGATTTTGCAGACAAGGATCGGTAGAAAAAATATCTCCAAAAAGCATTTACAAGATGCGCCTGTCAGCTTTATGGCTTATGATGTGCTTGAGTGGCAGGGAAAAGATTGCAGAGCACAGCCGCTACGAGAAAGAAGAAAAATTCTGGAACAACTGCAAGATGAATTAGCGTTTGCCAATCCCAATTTCCTCATTTCAAAGATAATTCACTTTACGCAGTGGGAAGAGCTCGTGTCTTTTAGAAATCAATCCCGTGAGATGCTTGCTGAGGGGTTGATGCTGAAATCACTTTCCTCCGACTACAAAGTGGGCAGAAAAAGAGGCGATTGGTGGAAGTGGAAAATAGATCCACTTACTATTGATGGCGTGCTGATATATGCTC
>CAZHZR010000032.1:2609-6916 GCA_964537095.1 uncultured Roseivirgaceae bacterium | reverse complement strand
AGAAAAGTAGATGCTTATGTCAAAAGAAATACCAAAGAACGATTCGGGCCGGTGCGAACGGTCACTCCAAAACTCGTCTTCGAAATTGCTTTCGAAGGTATACAAAAATCTACCCGACATAAATCCGGGGTGGCATTGCGCTTTCCCCGCATTATGCGGTGGAGGCATGATAAAAAAATTGAAGATGCCAATTCCCTGGACGAATTAAAAGAAATTTTGAACCAGTACAACGGTTTATAAAATTAGCAGCACAACTTGTGGAAGTAGATGAGCAGGATATAGTTTCAATAGGAAAAAGCTGGTTCTCAAAGAAGCACTGGACCGCTTTCGAATTCCAAATTGAAACCTGGCAGGCGTATCTGGATGGAAAAAGTGGCTTGTTAAATGCCCCCACGGGCAGTGGCAAAACATATGCTTTGTGGATGCCCGTCTTGTTAGAGTTTATCCGCTCCAACCCGCTCACCTACAAAGAAAAAACTAAAAACGGACTACAAATTCTATGGATTACTCCTCTTCGGGCTTTGGCTAAAGACATCGCTGTTGCTATGCAACGGGTATGCAATGATCTGGATATACCATGGCAAATTGCTGTGAGGAGCGGAGATACACCCCTGCCGGAAAGAAAAAAACAAATACAAGAAGCGCCGGAATGTTTAATAACGACTCCGGAAAGCCTGCATCTCTTGCTAAGCCAGATTGGTTATGAAAATTACTTCAAAAATCTAAAAGCAGTGGTGGTAGATGAGTGGCATGAACTGTTGGGAAATAAAAGAGGAACACAAATAGAGCTGGGCTTATCCCGCCTAAAATCCATCTCCCCCACCCTGAAAACCTGGGGAATTTCAGCTACCATCGGAAACTTGGACCAAGCGTTGGAGGTGTTGACGGGCAGCGCGTATGCTGATAAATCCAGGAGCGTAATAGTGAAAGCCAATATCGAAAAAGCACTCCACATAGAATCCATTTTACCCGATACCGTTGAAAAATTTCCATGGGCCGGACATTTAGGAATCAGGCTGATGGACAAAATTTTTCCAATTATAGAAAAAAGCACCACCACGCTGATGTTCACAAACACCAGGTCACAAACGGAAATCTGGTATCAAAAGTTACTTGAAGCGAAGCCGGAGTTGGCGGGAGTTATGGCCATGCATCACGGCTCTCTTTCCAACGAAATTCGAAATTGGGTGGAGGAAGAACTACACCGGGGAAAATTGAAATTGGTAGTTTGTACATCGAGCCTGGATTTGGGCGTGGATTTCAGACCCGTTGAAACCATTATTCAGGTGGGAAGCCCTAAAGGAGTGGCCCGCTTTCTGCAAAGAGCCGGAAGAAGCGGCCATAGCCCAGGTGCCGAAAGCAAAATTTATTTTTTACCCACCAACTCACTTGAACTGATAGAATCAGCCGCCTTACAGATGGCTATAGCACAAAAGATTTTTGAGCACAGGAAGCCACTTGAGCGCTCATTCGACGTGTTGGTGCAATACCTCGTTACACTTGCTGTAGGCGGTGGTTTTAAAGAGCATCAAATCTTCGGGGAGATTTCGCAGACATACGCCTACAAGAACATTACCGCGCAGGAGTGGCAATGGGCGCTTCAATTTATTACTACTGGTGGCAAAAGCTTAGGGGAATATGATGAATTTTTTAAAGTTGAAATTGAAAATGAAGTTTATAAAGTAACCCGTCGAAAAATTGCCATGCGGCACCGGCTGTCTATCGGAACCATCGTAAGCGATCCTGTCATCAAAATCCAATATGTGACGGGCGGCTATGTTGGAACGGTGGAGGAAAGTTTTATCACCTATCTGAAACCTGGGGACACTTTCTGGTTTGCCGGAAGGAGCCTGGAATATGTAAGGATAAAAGAATTTACACTTCAGGTAAAAAAGAGCAGGAAAAGCAAAGGCCTTATTCCAAAGTGGATGGGCGGCAGAATGCCATTGTCCTCGCAGCTTGCCGAAATGATTCGCAGGAAACTCGATGAAGCCAGCCGGGGCATCTTTCATGGTATCGAAATGAACACCTTAAGGCCGCTACTTGAACTCCAACAGCGGTGGTCAAGAATTCCGCGGAGCAATCAGATCTTAATGGAACGGCTTCAATCTCAGGAGGGACACCATGTTTTCTTCTATCCCTTCGAAGGGCGGGCCGTTCACGAGGTACTCTCAGCACTTGTGGCGTACAGAATCAGTAAAATTGAAGCCATATCCTTTTCTATTGCAATGAATGACTACGGGTTTGAACTGTTATCGGACAAAGAAATTCCGCTGGAAGAAGCGCTCGAGCTGGATCTTTTCTCCAAGGAAAACTTGTTGGAAGACATACATCAAAGTATCAATGGTACCGAAATGGCGAAAAGAAAATTCAGGGACATAGCCTCTATCGCCGGCCTGATCTTTATGGGATATCCCGGCAAAAACATCAGCAATAAGCATCTACAGGCCTCTTCTCAGATATTGTATGATGTATTTCGAACCTATGACCCTAATAATCTCTTAATACACCAGGCCATGCATGAGGTGCTGACCTTGCAACTGGAGCAATCCAGGTTGTTTGAAGCCATAGACAGGATTGGCAAACAGGAAATTGTAATTAAAGACTTGAAAAGGCCTACTCCTTTTGCTTTCCCAATTATGGTAGACAGACTCCGGGAAAAATTGACTTCGGAAAAACTTGAAGACAGAATACTAAAAATGAAATTAAGATTGGAAAGTTATGCTGAAAATCACTAGCATTGGTGAAGAAGCTGCTTATTCAGTTTCTGACAAAGATTGGCACTAAATCTGCCACTGTTTTTGATAACAACTAAAATTTACATTCGATGAAAAAACTACTCGTTCTATCCCTAGGTATCTCTCTTTTTAGCCTTTTTATCAGCACAGATCTTTTTGCGCAGCAAAGCATTTTTGGTGAATGGAAAACAATAGATGATGATTCAGGAGAAGCCAAATCTATTGTAGAAATATACGAGCAGGACGGAAAAGCCTTTGGTAAGGTAACAAAGATTTTCCGTCAGGATAAACAAGATGCGGTATGTTCAGAGTGCGATGATAACGACGCCAGAAAAAACCAGAAAATATTAGGCATGGTAATCCTGAAAAACATGGAAAAGGACGGAAATGAATGGACAAACGGAAGAATTTTGGATCCAAACAAAGGGAGCGAATATAAATCCACCATGTGGCTGGAAAACGGAAAATTACATGTGAGAGGATATATCGGATTCTCTTTGATCGGCAGAACGCAGGTGTGGGAAAGAGTGCAATAAAAAACTTCTCCGAATAGATCAACGCAGGTGCAATTCCTGAAGAATTAAAAAAAATCGTTGCATCCGCCGAAAAAACGTTGCGACGCTGATTGAAAATACGCGTTTAGGAATGACAGCCCATGTTACTCATGGTCTTTCTAAGCGAATTAAATTGATTATGTGATATATAGCCATGATTATCAGTTGCGGAAATGGGCTGTTGCCATGGCAAACATTGTCCTTTCTCCAACCATCTGTTTTCATAGTGGTTGTATGTTGAAGCTCTTAATACCCTGGCTCCGTGTCATCATGAAATAAGTAACGAAATGTCGAAAAGTAAGTATAAAAATATTCTGATAATCAATAGTGGAAACAGCATTGGCCTCGGCTTAGCCGGATTATTTGCTGAAGCGGGGCATCGCTTGTTTTTGCATGCAAAAGACGAGACCATCGTAGAAGCATCAAAAACCATAGCTGGAAAGCACAAGGTGCAGGTGGGTTATTCTACGAACGAAATTCTGCAAATCAATGATGCCAAACGTCTGGTCGCCGAGGTGGAGGATAAACTTGGAAGAATAGATGGAATTGTAAATCTGATTGATACAGAGTATAACGCACCGATTGAGGAATTTCCTTTGGAGAAATGGAATCTATTGATTCAAAATAACCTCACCACTACATTTCTGGTGGCCCAAGCCGCCTGGGGAATGATGAAAAAACAAAAATTTGGACGAATCATCAATATCACCTCCCCCTATTCGCTGACTACCAGCGAATATAAATCTGCTTATACCATGTGTTGCCATGCTATCACCGGCCTCACGAAATCCCTGGCATTGGAGGGAGCCAGACATGGCATTACCTGTAATACCATAGCACCAGGAAAAATAAGAACGAAGGAGATAGAAGAAGAAATTTCGGACCACAAACTGGCACATGATTTAACCGAAGCGCAGGTGGTGCAGCGGATTATTCTGAAAAATCAACCCAATCGCGCGTTCGTAGACATTAGTAGCCTCGCAGTCTGTGCCCTATATTTGCTATCTGATTATGG
>CAZHZR010000032.1:0-2509 GCA_964537095.1 uncultured Roseivirgaceae bacterium | reverse complement strand
ATTTTTAGGCCAGGAACTATTGCTATTGCCCCAAAAGGCGCTTTATTGGAAGGAAAAAGAAATTTTAGTTGTTTCGGATCTGCATTTGGGCAAAGCAAGCCATTTCAGAAAAGCGGGAATTCCAGTTCCAACCGAAGTGCATGAAGAGGATTATATCCGGCTGGAACATTTAATCAACTATTATGTTCCAAAGGAGATTATTTTCCTGGGCGATTTGTTCCACAGTAGTTGGAATCATGAATGGACTTATTTCAAAAAATGGTGCAGCACCAACAACCAGATTAAGCTGCATCTGGTGGCGGGTAACCATGACATTTTACCAAAAATTTTGTACGAAGACTGTGATTTACAGGTTTATGAGACCACTTTGACGCTAGGTCCCTTTATCTTTTCCCATGAACCAATTGACACCATAACATCAGAAGAAAGAGGCTATAATATTTCCGGTCATATTCATCCCGGTGTAAGATTATCAGGAACTGGGCGACAAAAAATAGTACTTCCTTGCTTTTATTTTAAACCAAAACAAGCTATTTTACCTGCTTTCGGGAACTTCACAGGCTGTACACCACTCCGAACTGCTGCTGAAGATAAAGTGTTTATAGCCACCAATGAACGTGTTATTTTAGTGTAAATTGCTTGGTTATAGAATAAATATTAGCGTACTTTTAGAGTTGAAATTAACTTAAATTAAACGTAGAAGCCTCTTTTAGAGGTTTGGATTATTTAAATATCTCCGGTAGGTTACCATTTCAACTAAATAAGTATTAACCATTAAAGCTGCAGCTTTTTATAATGAATGATAGTGAGATTCTTGCAAGGATAGGTAAGGGGGACGAAGGAGCATTGGATTATTTATATAAAAAGTATTACCGAATGATGGTAAAACTTGTAGTATCCAATAATGGCTCAGAAGAAGAGGCTAAAGACATCTATCAGGAGGCGCTTATTGTATTTTGGCAGAAAGCTATTGGAGGGAAGTTCACACTCACCTCAAAAATAAGCACCTATATATACAGTATCTGCCTCAATCTCTGGCGGAAGGAATTGGACAGAAAAGGGAAGTTGAGCAATGAGGAGAAGGACAGTTCACAGTATATTGAAGATGACAAAGAAGAGCGGATAAAGATAATTAATGAGTGTATTAATGAACTTGGTGAAACCTGTCGCAAGGTGTTAACCTATTACTATTTCGATGGCATGTCGATGAATGAGATTGCGGAGAAAATGGATTTTGCCAACCCGGATACAGCGAAAACTAAAAAGTATAAGTGCAAACAGCGATTAGATAAATTGATTAAGTCAAAATATTCAGCCAGTGATTTTTTAGATTAATATGAATAGAAAATTTGATTATACAGCACAAATTGAAAGTTATCTTGAAGGCAACATGTCAGCGGATGAGATGAAATCTTTTGAAGCAACGCTTCAGACTGACCCTGCGTTGAATGCTGAATTTCAATTACAACAAGACGTTATCAGTTCTTTAAAAGAATATAGAAAGGCAGAACTAAAGTCCCGACTTGACCAGGTAAATGTTGGTTCATATTCTGGTAATCTGACCGGTTTAAAAGTAGCTTTTACGGCTGCGATTACTGCTGCTGTCGGACTAGGCGTGTATTACTTTGCCGTTCAGGAGCCAGATCAAATTACCAGCCAAATACAAATAGAAGAAAACATTGAAGCTCCTATTGCTGAATTGGAATCTTTGTCGGAAAATTATCCGGGAGAAACAGCGACCGAAGCACTTATTCCCCTGGAAGAGGCTGAAAGAATTGATAAAGTTTCCAAAGCGCCATCTGAGGAAAAAGAGATAAAAGAAACTCCGGTAAAAGAAGAAGCAGCTCCTGCAAATGTCAGCAGCCATATCAATGTAGTCACTCCAAATGTAATTGAAAGTTTCGAAGGCGACCATATTGAAGAAAGTGATACAGAGCTTGAAGCACCCAAAAATAAGCTAGAAGAAAGTTTTGTTTCTGAAAAATTAAGTACAGTTGAAGTTGAAAGCAAGGCTGGCAACACCAATAGCTTCCATTACAAATTCTACAACAACAAACTATATTTATACGGAGACTTTAAAAACATTCCCTATGAGATTATAGAATTCAATACCGTATCAGGCAAAAGCTTATACCTCTACTACCAGGGAAGCTACTACTATCTTGAGTTAAACCAGATGGAAATGACACCGCTTCCAAAGATTAATGAAGAAAAGTTGGTTGAGGAACTGGATAGCCTGAGAATAAAGAAGTAAAATTTATAACCTTTAATAAATTAAAAGATCAAGGCTTCGCTTTGGTCTTTTTTTGTTCAGGGCCGAAATGGAAATTCGACGTGGTCCCAAAATCGAGAACCGGATGCAATCGACCCTCTCCTATTTCGAGCAACAAGTTTTGCAAATCCCCTGGGATTAAGATAGTCGAAGAACAGTCCTTTGGTAATTATTTCGCTACCAAAAGCAATATTGTTTTTTCCTTGAAGTTGATAATACAAATAAATCACTAAATTT
>CAZHZR010000031.1:18236-19683 GCA_964537095.1 uncultured Roseivirgaceae bacterium | reverse complement strand
CCAAAGCAATTTTAGGTCAAAAGTCTTTCTTAAAGCGTTTTTCAGCAGGCCCTAAGCACAAAAAAGCAAATACAACCCCCAAAGATCTGTTACCCCAATGATGTGTGTTATACCTGCTTTGTAGTAGGCTTTAAATGCTGAAGAAGTTTGTGAGTTGACTTTCCCTTGTCTTGGTGCGATTTTATTTCATGAACATAAATAGAAATGGCTTCTAAAGTAATTTTAAGCTCCCTTTCTGTAATACAACCTTGGTCAAATGCCAAAATGAGGTCTTCTTCCATAGAGCTTACCAGGTTCAATGACTTTTGATAGCCAGAAAACGTTTGTTTATATTCTTCCTTAATTTCTTCTTCCAGTTGATTTTGCAGATTTTGGGCTTTTTCGAGGGCGTCTGTTAAAGGTTGTAAATCTTCTTCCGTATAATAAGTGGTCAGATTATAAATTTTTTTTGAAACGTTTAAGGCTGAACTCCAAACTTTATTTTGGGTAGGGTTGTAATCATCCGTCATTATCTCATTTAAATTAGGTTTACCAATTTATAACAGGGGCGATAGGCTTTCGCATTGATCGAAAGTTTTAAATCACTACTTAAGTATAACTAAAAGTTCTGTCTTTTAAAATTTTTCTGTTGAATATTTCTAAAATATAAGTCCTGGTTCGATTCTCTGGCTCCTTGTGCGGGCTTCACAAATTATTATATCTAAAGATAGGATCTAAATCATCCACTTCGTGCATCATACAGTTGAGGTCGTTGATTTTTCCAGTGTCTAAACCATACACCCAGCCATGGATCTGCAAAGGGCGGTTTTTCCAGGCTTTTTGTACGATCGTGGTCATCGACAAATGACTTACCTGCTCTATGACATTCAATTCTACCAAACGATCTGCTCTTAACTGTTGGTCTTCAATTTGATCCAGCTCCTTTTGGTATTTTAGATATACCTCTTTGATGTTTCTTAGCCATTTGTTTACCAAACCCACGCTTTGGTTAGACATAGCTGCCAACACACCTCCACAACCATAATGGCCACAAACTATAATATGTTTGACGTTTAACACCTCAACTGCATACTGGAGCACACTCAGAAAATTTAAGTCGGTATGAATTACCAAATTAGCGATATTTCTATGGACAAATATTTCGCCCGAAGTAGTATTTGTTATTTCGTTGGCTGGTACTCTGCTGTCCGAACATCCTATCCATAAAAATTCAGGCTTTTGCACCATGGATAGTTTTTTAAAATATTCAGGGTCATTTATCAGTTTCTTTTTTGACCAAGTGTCATTTCCATCAAGTAATCTTCTGTAGGACTTGCCTATTTCTTTGTGCATATTGGTTATTTAAATTGAGCCCGCTAAATTGTTGGTTATTGCAAGGAAGGTATAAATATAGGCTACATGTGACTTCCGTGAAAACTTTTTCCGCAAAGGAGGGTATTTTTATTTG
>CAZHZR010000031.1:6833-18136 GCA_964537095.1 uncultured Roseivirgaceae bacterium | reverse complement strand
ATTCAACGCATCAACTTAAAAAACAGAACAATCGGAGTTATCACCGGCGATATCGTCGAATCATCCAACAGAGACAGGGGTGACCTGTTAAACCATCTTAAGGAAATTCTGCAACAGATAAATGCCTTGCAACCTCAATTAAATTTGCCATTTGAACTATACAGGGGTGACAGCTTCCAGGGAATAGTCTTACAACCAGAAGAAACACTCCGGTATTCCCTACTCATCCGAACCAATCTAAAAAAGAAAGATACTCCGGGTGGCAGAGATGCGAGAATCGCAATAGGAATAGGAAAAGTGGATTTTATAGCTGCTTCAATTTCAGAGTCAGACGGCGAAGCATTTAGAAATTCTGGACCTGTGTTGGACACCTTAAAAGAAGAAAGTATAGGCTTGAAGATAAAAACGCCTTGGGATCAGGTGAATAGAGAATTTGATGTAAGCCTGATTTTGGCAGATGCCATTATTAAAAGATGGACAGAGGCACAGGTGGAGGTAATCTCAGAAACACTGCTGGGCAAAACACAACTGGAAATTGCAAATCAACTGGGTATCTCTCAATCAGCAGTAAACCAAAGACTGATGGCAGCCAGCTGGAATGCGATTTCTGAATTAATAATCAGATTTAACACGATTATAAAAGAAATAATTAAACAGCCTTTGGTATGACAATTTTATTTAGGCTAATTGTAGCCCATTTGATCAGCGATTTCCTATTACAACCAACCGCATGGCGAGAAGATAAACGCCGGAAAAAGCTCCGTTCTCATTATTTATATATACATGGCATCATTCACGGGCTGGTTGCATACCTACTGTTGGCAGAGTGGTCGCTATGGTATATTCCCATACTCATCGGACTCTCCCATATAGCAATAGATGTGTGGAAGATAAATAGTAGAGAAAACACAAGAAATTTCATTATAGATCAATTTCTGCATTTCGTTGTACTTATAATCAGTTGGTTAATAATCAATGGCAAAATAACCGCTTTAGATGAAATTGTCCGAAACCTATTTAACGCAAAAACTTTCTGGATCTATATAGCAGGTTACATGGTAGTTATCTGGCCTATGCGATATGCGATAGCACTGGCTACCAACCATTGGAAGAAAGAAATAAGGAATGAAGGTTTGATAGATGCAGGAAAATGGGTGGGGCAAATCGAACGAATTTTGATCCTGACTTTTGTGATCGTAAATAAATTTGAAGCCATTGGTTTCCTCATTGCAGCAAAGTCAATCTTCAGATTCAGTGACATTAACAAAGAAAGAAAGGAAGCAGAGTATATATTAATAGGGACACTCCTAAGTTTTGCGCTGTCCATCGTTTGGGGGATTTTGCTGACATATCTGCTGAAATAGAGGCCTTGCGGATTTTATTGGCTTGCCTCCGCAGCGCCAATAAATAGCCGTCGGTAAAACAACGTCGAAACCTGATGTTCTCTAAGCCAGAATCAAAACTTTGACGGCTGCACCTTTCTATTCAATTAAAGAAAAATTTTAAATACTTTATGTTAAATCCTTTTTCAGAGTAACTTTTTTCAAATCGGGTTTTTATGCCCAGATGTTCATTTACTAAATCTGACTTGTATAAATTATCAGTGTGTGCTAACACCTTCGCAGAAAAATCATTCAATATTTCCAAAGTATATTCATACAGCGGTGTATTGTCCGTTTTCAAATGAATGATGCCATCAGGGGCGAGAATCTTCCGATATAACTTTAAGAACCTGGGGCTGGTCAGTCTCCGCTTCGCATCGCGCACTTTAGGCCGCGGATCCGGGAAAGTGATCCATATTTCCGAAATTTCACCTTCCTCAAAAAAATCCTCCAAATGTTGTATTTGTAGTCGTAGAAATCCAACGTTGTGCAGGTTATCTTCCATGGCGGTAGTGCTACCAAACCAAATTCGATCACCCTTAATATCTATTCCAATAAAGTTTTTTTCCGGAAATGCCTTTGCCAGTCCAACGGTGTACTCCCCACGTCCACATCCCAGCTCCAGCACGATGGGATTGGTGTTGTTAAAAAAAACACTTTTCCATTTCCCTTTGAAGGCTTCCGGATCGACATCTTGTCCGGATACTATATTATCCCGGGACTGAATTTCCTGAAATCTGATTAATTTCTTTCTCACTTTATAAATTTTCTATTTCGGCCACCACAAAGCTACTGCCACCTATAAAAATAACATCCTTACTAAGCGCTTTGGATTTCGCTTCCTTAATAGCGTCATTAATATCCGCAACAACGCTTCCATTTAAGCCAAAGCGACTCGCCTCGTCCGCCAGCAAGTTGGCCTCGAGCGCCCGAGGTAGCTTTGCCTGACAAAAATAATAAAAAGCATCTTTGGGCAAAATCCTTAACATGCCATCCAGTTTTTTGTCGTTGGCCACTCCCAAAACGATGTGCAATCTCTCATAATCCAAACTAAGCAGATGGTTAACAATATGGATGAGTCCTGCTTCATTATGGCCGGTATCACAAATCGTAAGTGGATCTTTGCCCAATACCTGCCATCTTCCTTTTAGTCCTGTCAGCGCTTTTACGTCAATGAAACCGTCTCTAATTGCCCTTTCAGGAATCGAAAAGTCTTTTTCTTGTAATATTTGAATACATTTCAAAATACCCGGTGCATTCAACTCCTGGTAACTTCCTGTAAGAGATAACATTAGACTACTTAAATGCAAGTTTTGATCGAGGTACACGTCATAAACATTATTGTCTTCATTTTTCTCAATTCTCTTCAATTTAAATTCTCTTCCTGCAAAGAAAAGCGGAGCATCAGCTTCTTTTGCCTGACTTTCAAATACATGCGCAACTTCTTCCTGATATTCTCCAATTACAACAGGGACATTTGGTTTGATAATTCCTGCTTTTTCACCGGCAATTTCTACCAAAGTTTCCCCCAGTATAGCCTGATGATCCAAACCTATGTTGGTAATAAGGGAAAGCACAGGCCTAATGATGTTCGTGGAATCCAATCTACCACCAAGTCCTGTTTCTATAACAGCGATATCAACCTGTTCACTGGCGAAGAAATCGAAAGCCATGGCCACAGTCACTTCAAAAAAAGAAGGATGAATAGCTTCTATTTCCGTCTTTATTTTTTCAACAAATGAGATTACCTGTCGCTGGGGTATTTCCGCACCGTTGATTCTAATTCGCTCGGTAAAATTTTTTAAATGCGGAGACGTGTACAAGCCAGTTTTATATCCGGCGGACTGTAAAATAGCCGCGATGGTGTGGGCAGAACTGCCTTTGCCGTTTGTACCGGCAATATGGATCGATTTAAACTTTTCTTGTGGGTTTCCTAAAGCTTCAGTTAATAACAGGCTATTTTTCAGGTCTTTTTTCAATGCAGAAGTGCCTATCTTCTGAAACATAGGGAGATGGGTATATAAATAATCTACCGTCTCTGGGTAATTCATAAAAGCGAAAGGAAATTATCTGGATTTGATTAAGAAGGTTACTTTTCCCGTCGTTCTCGGTGGGGGTGCGTTGCCTGTAGTCTGGCTGAAAGTAACCGATTGAAGTTGTTGCTTGTAAAATTGGAGCACCTGAGCACTTACTGTGGTTTCAATAGCACGGATCGAAACTACATATCCTTCGTCGTCAATTTGAAACTCAAATACTATTCTACCATTTTCCGCCGAAGCGTCTTTTTTATTGGGTGCCTGGTCCCACATCCATCCAGCTATCTCGAGTGCTGGCCCTCCGCCTCCTCCACCTTGCGTACCGTAAAGAGCCCTCGCATCCACAGTTCCCTGGGGACTCCCTTCATCGCCAGCCTTGTCTGGTTGATTACCCTGGCCACTGGCTTTGGGTTCGTTCTTAGTGCCGGTTGTCCCATCAGCCCCACTTGTCTTAGATTCCGTATTGGCCGCTTTTTCTGCTACTTTCTTATCTTCTTTAGGGGTTGTTACGGGTTTTTCGGCGGGTTTGGTTTCCTTCTTTGGCACCTCCTTCTTTACTTCAGGTGTTTTTTTTACCACAGGACTTTCAGTCGGCTGTGTTGGAACCACTTCTTTTACCGGCTCTGTCATCTCAGGAACAACTTCGCTCGCCGCTTCCATGACCTCTTCGGGTGCAGAACTTTCTTCACTCACTTCTTCTGCGGCTGCAGACTTTTCAGGGGCTGCTTCTTCAAGGCTCTTGGAGGTATTGGGTGGTGTGGTAGGTTGCTGAACACCAGAACCTTCAACCATACCAAAATTAAGCTCTATTCCATAATCAGGCAACGGAGGGTTCGGTTCCCGCCAGGCAAGTAAAAAGAAAAAAAGAAGCAGCATGGCACCATGCAGTCCCACGGAAATAATCATTCCGAGCCGTTTGTTCTTTTTTTCCTCCTCTTCCATTGTCATCTTATTCAGGTTTGGTTGCAATAGAAACCTTCGCTTTTAGCTTTGTAGCAATGCCGGCCACCCGGACTAAATGCTCAACAGACACAGATTTGTCTACATGTAATACAACAACAGATTCCTCGCCTTGAAGTTCCCGTGTCAAATAAGATTCCAGCTCGGAAACAGCTACTCGTTGGTCGTTTACGAAATACTCCAGATTGGGGGTAATAGATACGCTCACCTGCTGCATCACAATGTTAGATGAGGCACTGCTGGGCAGATTAACAGGAAGCCCCGAGGGCGTAATGAAAGATGATGTAAGCATGAAAAAGATTAACAGCAGAAAAATAATGTCGGTCATCGACGACATGCTGAATGCAATTTCAACCTTATTTTTAGATTTTAATGCCATGATTTGACTTTCTGTATTAGACTTGAAATTAGACGCTGGAATTACGACTCAAAAGATAAAGAATTTATAAAAGACTTTAACTATCCCCTTCTTCTAATGTTTGCTAGTGTGTAATTACACATACATTAGCTCTTGTAGCATCATCTATGTCACGCTCTTCCTTAAATCCGCCTTCGAAAAATCCGAAAATTATCTGGTTTCCTGCAGTAAGTCAATAAAGTCAATGGAAGAATATTCCATTTTGTGAACTACCTTTTGAACCTGTGTAACGAGATAATTATACCCTAAATAAGCAACAATGCCCACCGCCAGCCCTGCTGCAGTAGTGATCATAGCTTCATAAATACCTGCAGAAAGCAGTTTTGGGCTGACAGAGCCCTCCTCCTGCGCAATTGCTATGAACGCTTGTATCATCCCTGTTACTGTACCTAAAAAACCAAGCATAGGAGCAGCACCGGAAATTGTTCCCATCAATGACAGCCGCTTTTCAAGTTTGTAAATTTCAATCCGGCCCACATTTTCTATGGAAACCTCTATATTTTTTAAAGGGCTACCAATTCTGCTAATTCCCTTTTCAATCATTTTTGCTACCGGAGAATCGGTTTGCGCGCAAAGGAGTTTCGCGCCGTTAATGTCGCCGTTTAAAACCAGATTTCTGATTTTTTCGACAAATTGGTTGGGTGTTTTTGCTGCTTTCTGAATGGTGAGGAGCCGTTCGATAAAAATATATACAGCAAGGATAGATAACAAAAATAGGGGTATCATCATGAACCCCCCTGCGAAAATTAAATCAAGAATTGATACTGATGCTTCGCCGTCACTTACCACAGCAGTATCTACTGCGGTGGTGGTTATTTGTAATAATCGCATATTAATATTTGAGTACCCAGATGTTGTCTCCGTATTTTGCTTTTAATTGCTCTACATTTTCGAGTGCTTCCCCTACAGTGGCATAATTTGCTACCGAGAGTCTATAATATTTCACTTTTCCGTAAGGCTCTATTATTGTTGTACTAACGCCCTCCCCTGCCAATTTATTACCATAGTCGCGCGCTAAATCTACATCTATAAAACTTCCTGCAATCACATGCGCTAATCCTGACCTCGCATTGATGGTGGAGATACTCCCCACAGAAGAAACCACCGGCTCTGGCGCTTCCCATCCTGTGTTTTCCACCACTTCTAACTCTTCTAAATCAGGAATTACCTCCTCAATTACCGGCGCTGGCTCCTGAACTACAGGTGGTGCCTCGGGAGCTCTAAACAGAAAAACATAGGCCAAAGCTCCTGCAATTGCAATAATAACAATAATCCCGACAACTATAGGCCAGGCAGAAGGATTTTTATCGGCATTCCTCTTCGATGTCTGTTGATCTTTAGGGTTCATGATAATTGGCTCTCTTGTATCTTCCCTGTTCACGGGATCATAAGAAACTTTCGGAAGCCCGTAATCTTCGTCCTTATTATCATAGAGGTTTTCACCTTCTCTGTATCTTTCGTCATCCATACAAATCTCCTTTAATATGCTAAAGCGTTACTAGATCAAATTTTTATACTGGCAAATATAATAAAAAGCCCTCAAGATGAAACTTATAGCATTCAGGATTAATTGTACATGTGCAATATAAGATTAAAAAGAATATGTAACACCGGCCATGAACATTAGTTTTCGAGACGGATAGTTCAGAAACCGCTCATTGTCACTGCCTAAAATATTATTAAATGAGATAAAAGCAGATGCTCTTTCTGAAAACAGATATTCTGCTTTCAACCCTAAGTCCAGGATTGGATCCAGCTTTTTTCGGGTTTCGCTCTGCGCATTGTAGCCCTCTATCCCTCCTAAAGCAGCGAATTGGGCGCTCAGGAGTATCTTGTCATAGATATTATAGGAGCCTATAATACTAAGTCCAAACTCAGGTTTGTGCCAAGCCTCTTCTACCTCATCTGTACCATAGCCATAGTAGTCAGTCCTCAAAACCAGGTTGAACAATTCTGCCTTGCTGAGTCCTACTTCGGCAAATAAATTTAACAAGCTTGTATTTCCCGTATCGTAAATCAGGTCAAATTTGGAAGAATCTGTTGCACTATTCACAAAATAGTACATGTTTTTAAAATTTGCGATTGAAAATCCGCCCTTGAAACTCAGCACCTTAAAGGCCTTTCCTTCCAACGCACCGTAAAATTCCAGTGTTTTATTTGTGTTGAATACTGAGACATTTTGATTAAGAAACAAATTTTCATCTGCAAAATACTGTAGCGATCTTTTTTCAATATCGCCTCCTATTCCTCCATAGACTTTCAGATCATTACTTATATGGAACGTGGCCTGAGCTTTTGGATAAAAATGAACCTTATTAGCATTTTCTATAGAATCATTTTCATAGACCACATTTACCCCTGCAGTAATCTCTAATGGTTCAAATATGGTGTTAAACGTAGGGGTAATTCTAAATAGGTTTCTGCTTACACTTCCTGCATCTTCGAGTTTCATAATGTACAAATCGCTCTCAAGTTTTAGCTCAAGTAACTCGCTTAAGGTGTACCTCCCTTCCAGATTAAAGCCAATCTGCGACTCCTTTGCCTCATAATTATCTGCCAGGTAATTGAAGGAAGCATCCAGCTTGTAGAAAAGATCTTCATTGGAGCTATTGCTAACCATTCCGGCATTCATAAAAAAGCTGTTATAAATATGCTCTATAGCATCTTTATTTACTTCAAGGTCAGGACGATATCCATAATAGTGTACCTTATTCCGTTTATATCGCAAGTCTCCCGTAAATGTGAGGGGTTTGGTGAACAGCTTTCCATAAAGTCCCACCAGATTTTCACCGGATCCGGAATTTTCCTTGTCTACCGGACCATTTCGGGAAGACAGAAGCTTTACGTGTGCCCCGATGGCATATCTGTCATTTCTTTTATTGTTAAAAAATCCTTCAAGATATGGGGTCAGGTAATTCCCAAACCCAGCTTTAACATAATTTCCATAGAATTTCTTCAACTTCTCATCCTGAATTGTGAGCACCCTTATTTTAGGGTCCAATGGTTGCAGTGAATAATTAAAATTCTGAAAATCATATTGGAGCGACTGCCCGGGTGCCTCAATAGGCGATGGCGGAACCTTTTCATAACTCCTACTTGCAGCAGGAAGCTCAATTTTCCTGTCCTTTTCAATAATCACCTGAGCATCATCCAGTTCTGCTGCATTGTCTTCCCAGTCCTGCGCGTGTGTATGGAATGACATATAACAGAGCGCCGTGAAGGTTAAAACCGTTTTTCCTACGAAAGAAAAATTTATCCGGGAAAAATACTTTCTATTAAAATCCATCATAAATTTTAGTCGGGTCAATCAATAATTTCAAAAGTGGTTGTGTCTGCCTCAGCTTCAGCAGCGCTCTTTTTCGTAGCTTCGTTTTCTTCGAGACTTTTGAGTTTTCTTTTTGCCATTTCTACGATATCCTTATTGGGTGATTTCTCAATCAAGGACTTCAATGTTGCCCTGGCCTGAAAATTCTCTTCCAGCGCAATGTAATTATCCGCTATCAGCAAGAACGACTTTCCGAGCCACCATTCGTAGATAGAAAATTGGGTATTGAGATCATAAAGTGTCTCAATTGATTTTTTATACTGGCTGTTTTTGAACTGAATCTCCGCTATTAAATATTGCGCTTCAGCTCCGTTTTCATCTTTTGCAGTATTTAAAGTGGTAAGGAAGAAATCCATTGCATCTTCCTGATTTCCAGTTTTGTAAGCTGCCTTTCCAAGATAAAGGTTGGCCATGCTTTCTGCGTTCGCGTTTACATTGCCCCGCTCCAAAATCAGTTTACCGTATATCGACACGGAATCGTATCTCTCTTGTTCGAAATATGCCTCCATTAATCCGGACCAGGCGCCAAATTGCTCTCGTTTGTTCCTCGCGATGGTTGACAAATCATTAAAATACCTGATCGCATCATCATAATTTCCTCGCTGAAGTTCCAGTTCACCCACCCGCTGAATTGCCCGCGATACCTGCGAGATCTTGTTATCTGAAATTACCATCTTATAGCTGTTAATGGCTTCATCAAAATTATCAAGCCTGAAATAGGATTCTGCCAAATAATATCTGGCTTCATAAGCGTCTGACGTATTTGGATATTGTCTAATATAGCCAGAAAGGCTCTCTATGGCTTTGTCGTACCGTTGGCTGAAGTACAGATTTTTAGCTGCTTCAAATTCTATGCTTGATAAAGCCTTGTTATCAGGATTTGCCACCTTGTATTGACTTAAATAGGTGTCAAACTCCTCTACTTTACCCAATTGTGTCAATGCCTGTTGCAGACCTGTAAGTGCGCTGCTGGCTATTTCATGAGTAATGTACACATCCAAAATTCTTTTATAATCATCAGCAGTCTTCTGATAATCCTGACGGTTAAAATTTGCGATGGCTCTTCGCTGCAAAGCATAGGGTACAAATTCGCTTTGGGACTTTGAGCTAATCAATCTCGAGAAGCCGCTGATCGCCTGATCATAATTTCCCTGTTCAAAATCCAACTGAGCCAGCTCAAAAAGCGCATCATCTGAATACCTGGAATTGGGATATTGATTGATGACTCTCGTTAGATTGGTTTTTGCATTTACATAATCGCTCTGAATGCCTGAAATTACCCCTTTTTGAAAATAGGCATAGTCAATTTCAGGGTTTTCTTCTCTGATCGCTTCATCATAATACCTTAATGCATTGCCATAGGACTTCGCAGTATAATAGCAGTCTGCCAAACGAATCAAAGCGTCTTTGTAAAACATCTTATTGCTGGCATTTTGCAACTTTTCCACATAGGCCTTAAAGTGAGGCAATGCTTTATCATATTCCTTTTTATTGAAATAGGCATATCCGATACCATACCTCGCTTTTAGATGGTAGGCATTGCTTTCCTCGGCATTTCGGAACACAGCACTATAGGAGGCGATAGCTTCATCGTATTTTTTACCCGTGGTGTAGGCTTCACCCGTCCAAAAATGGGCCATCACAACAAATGATTTATCTAAAGGAAACTCCAGCGATTTTTCAAACATTTGAACCGCATTGTAAAATTTCGCATCGTTGAAAAATTCTGTGCCTTTAAAAAATGTTACTTTCTGATAAGCCTGCTTTACTCTGTTTGATTTCTGAGGCAGGGCTTCTATGTGCTTTATGGCCTGAGAATAATTGTTGGAGTTAAGATAAGCTTCACTCAAAAGATCGTTTGCTTCTGCGGAATTTTTACTTGAGGGATACGCCTTTAAGTAGTTGTTTAAGATCGAAATAGATTCGTCGTATTTTCCAATATCATAGTTTACCTTTCCCAACTTAAACAAAGCCTGCTCCTTAATTTCCGGCACAAAGTCCTGTCTCGATGCCACATCAAACGCGGCTGTTGCGAATATCTTGTTGCCTTCCTTAATGTACAGCTCTCCCAGATAATAGGAGGCGAACTGGCCCAAAGTATCCCCTACTGCTGCCACCTGCTTGAGGTTATTGATTGCATTTTCATTCTTGCCACTCATGTACTGTGAATGGCCGATCCGATATAGAACATCTGCATCAGGCTTTCCTCTTTTTTTCGCGAGGTAGTCTTCGAAGTTCTTTGCGGCTATATCATATTTTTCCATTCTATAATAGGCTTCCCCTATCAGAAGATAAATTTCATCCTCATTTTGCAGGTTAGGTCTTCTTACGGCTGCTTCCGCATATTTAAGCATCGCATCGTAATCCTTCTGCTGGTAATACACGTTGGTGATCATGTAAGGAACCACAGCGGCATAGGATTCATTGCCCTCCGCCCTTCTTAAGTCGCGGATTGCATTCTCATAATCACCATTTCTGTATTCTATAAAACCTGCGTAATAACTTGCCGCATACGTGTACCGGTTTTCAGAAGTTTTTATTTGGTCAAACTGCACCAATGCCTTCTCAAAATCCTTGCGGGTAAAATGTGCATAGGCAATCTTGAACTGCGTTTCAAGCTTCTGGTTTTTTGACAAAGCATCCAGATTTACTTTTTCAAGATACCGGGTGGCCTTGGCATAATTCTTTTCACGAAAGTAAAAGTTCCCCATTTCATAGTAGGCGAGTAGCGCCTTGGGATGGCCTTCGTGGTCGTAAATAAAATTTTCCACCAACTTTTC
Organism: uncultured Roseivirgaceae bacterium; assembly: GCA_964537095.1. Lineage (GTDB taxonomy): Bacteria > Bacteroidota > Bacteroidia > Cytophagales > Cyclobacteriaceae > CAMPJM01. The sequence continues at coordinate 7,235 of CAZHZR010000031.1, read as the reverse complement.
CCCATCGGCATGGTAAAGGCGGAGCGCACTGTATGCCACATAATAAGAGGCTTCTATAGCCCTTATATCGTCGGCCTCTGAATTTTGCAAATACTGCTCAAATGTATGCCGTGCTGCTCCATACTTTTCCTTATCCAACAACTCAATACCCGTAAGAAACAGATTATCAGGATTATCCTGGTTGATGGTGTTTTGAGAAAAAAGTGAATGAAAGGAGAACAGGGTTAGAAATAATAAAAATAGATTTTTCACACTCAACGATTTCAGTTTTTAAGAGTCCTCGAATATAGATGCTTGGTTCGCTTTATTGGACTATGATATATAAAAAAATGCCAATTCGCGGTGTAAAGGTAACTAAAAATTTATGGGAATATTGTACTTCGTGAAAGGTTTATGTGCAGT
>CAZHZR010000031.1:0-6733 GCA_964537095.1 uncultured Roseivirgaceae bacterium | reverse complement strand
TTAATGCATTAACTTAAAGACCAATTCACGCAAAATCTGCCCTTCAGCCATGCTTGGACTGTCTATACCCTTAGATTGTAAATCTGCCTTTTTTACATGATGAATGTTATCAATCACCTTATGAATGGGATAATTTCTTGCCGCCAATAGGTATTCTTTGACAAAATATGGGTTCAGTTTCAAGGCTGCAGCAATCCCTTTTTCCGATTTGTCTTTTGCATGGTGTACCAGAAGCAATTTGCTGTAAAATGAAAAAAGCAGTGCGATTACGGGAATAATAGGATTGCTTTTGGGATTTGCCTCAAAGTAGTTTACAATCTGGTTTGCCTTTACCACATCGCGGGTACCCAGCGCCCTTTGCAGTTCAAAAACATTGTATTCTTTGCTAATACCTACAAATTTCTGGACCATCGCAGCGTCAATGGTCGTCTTCTCTTTAAAATTGATGAGTATTTTGTTAATTTCATTGGTCAGACTGCTCAAATTGTTGCCAATGAAATCTGTTAACATCTGCGTTGCCTTAATATCTATGCCAAAGCCCCTGCTCTTCACATAGTTGCTGATCCAATCCGGAACAGCGTTATCGTATAATTTTTTAGTAGTGAGCAAAACCGCTTTATCTTTCACAGTTTTGGCCAGCGATTTCCTACCGTCCAGCGTCTTGTACTTATGGGCAAACACCAATATGGTGGACGGGAGCGGGTTTTTTAGGTAAGATTCCAGCAAAGCCTGCCCCTCTTCCTTGTTTATATCCGGTATTTCCTGTGCTTCTTTCACTATCACCACCTGCCTTTCTGCCATCATCGGGTACCTTCTGGCGTTGGTGAGGATTTTATTGACCTCGGCGTCCTTGCCATACATTACTACCTGATTGAAACCTTTTTCACTTTCACTTAAAGCGTTGGCTTCTACATAGTCCGAAATAAGATCTATAAAATAAGGTTCTTCTCCCTGCAAAAAATATACGGGAGCATATTTATTCTTTTTGAGGTCTGATAGTATGCTTTCAGCCGAAATTGCCATAGTCTTTTTAAAAATTTAAGGCGAATATAAGATGAATTAGCGATAAGCGGAAGCATACCAGAACCAGAATGTTGAAGGGCAACGGTTTGCCGGTCCAGAGGTCTTAGCTTATTCCATCCCCAAACTAGTACGATCAAGTTCCTGGCTATTAAAAAAACAATTATATGACGATGATGTATAATATCTAAAAAATGAGATTCGAGGCCAGGCAGTTCTGTCGAATATTTCCGGCGGATTATCATTTAATTATTAGGTTTGATCCTGAAACATAGCTATTCTTAAATTTAAATCGAATGGCTGGAACTTTTTGGAACCATTGTTGGAGTACTGTATTCACACCAAACATCACAACTATGAAGAAGCTACACTATATTTATATGCTTGTAATATTATTTGGAGCATCATCTTGTGCTCGGGACGGTGCACCCGGCCCTCAGGGAGTTCCAGGTCAGCAAGGCCCCCCCGGTTATGACGGTGAGAGTGCTTATGTTTTTGAATATGATTTTGCTTTTAATCAAGGAAACGATTGGCTCGAAGGGATTTTGTATCCTGAAGGATTTACGGTTTACCCGGAGGATATGATTTTAGTGTACTTACTGTGGGAAAGTACTGATCAATACGGGGATGTATGGAGACTGATGCCGCAAACTTTAATGATGGAATTCGGATTGCTTCAATATAATTATGACTTTACTCAGGATGATATTTCAATATTTTTAGATGCAGATTTTTCTTTAGACAAACTGGGTCCGCTTTATACAGAAGGCTGGGTGAGAATTGTTGTTGTGCCAGGTCAGACGATAAATGGCCGACAGCTCGCGCCTGATTTCACAGATTATTCGGCAGTAAAAGAGGCTTACGGGTTGCCCAATTTGCCTTCTCCTCTTGCTAATCAACCCTTAACAAGATAATAATTCATAATCCCGGCGTAACTTCCGGGATTTTTGCTACCATCCCAAAAGGAGACTCCAGGAGACTTCGCCGTTGTACTTTTTGTGTAATGAGCTTTGTTTCACAAGGATAAGCAAGAGAAAATCCAAACTAATTCCCTTTGTGGAGAGGTGAATTTTCGCGATGACAGTCTGAGCCTCATTTACAAATGTATACCAATCCCGAATTCAGCGTGGTCTGCGGTGCGGGTATGGGCTACCAACATGCCACTCACTGAAAGATTTTTGGTGATGTAGTATTGCAGGCCGTAACGTTGGTAGAAATCGGGGAACAAATCATAGGGCTGATAAACATATCGCCCCAATTGTAGAATGAATGAAACATCTCCAATATAGAGTTCGTGCCCAACTGTAACTCCTGCCATTTTTGGATCAAGCGTACCTTCCGGAGGAGCCATGTGATCATTAATAAATTCATTTCTAAGCGAAGTATCCCATCTGGCATCTGCTCCTATTATAATGCCACTGAAAGGGGAAATCTTTTTACCCGCATAAAACACAATGCTGTAGACATGATGTTTTTCGTCTATTAATAAGACCTCTTTTCTCCCCGTGGCAAGCTTTAGGTTATACTTTATTCCTTTGTCAATAGTAGATCTTGGGATTTCTTGATGTTCAGGAAATTGTGCGGTGTGTGGCTGATATCGTACACCCAGACCTACTAGTGGAAAATTCATTCCATTGTTTGGCTTGTTTAGCCCGCCATTGGAAAAATGCCGAAACGCCAAATTTACATTGAGAAAGATTTCGTCGTGCAATTCTATTTCATAGTGGAGTGTTCCTCTGAGTGAGAAGCCGACTTTACTGCCTATCGCCTTGTTCAGTTCGTTGGTTACGGGCTTGTAATAATTGGTATGGTAAACAAAACCTGTCCCCAGGTTTAACCGCAGCGCATTTTTTGAGCCTCTAATTAGATAGTTATCAAAATAACTGGTCAGAGATACAGCCTCGCCCAGTTCTTCTGGTATCCCATAGTTATAATAAGATAATGCAAAGCCGATTTGCGGCAGTTTGTATAACCTCTCCCATTCCTTTTTACCGGAGGTTTGCAGGTTGGCATACAGCTCCAGCGCATAAGGATCAGAAAAATTCAGGATCGAGGTACCCTGGCGGTATCGGAATAAAGCGCCGTAATAAACATTGGCGCCAAAGGACCATTGACTGCCTGCCTGGTTGGTCACCTGTGCAAATAATCCTTCTGCCAAAAAGATAAAAATGAAAAATAAGTATATTACTCTCGCCAATGTCCAGTTTTGGTTACAAAAGTAAAAAATTTAAATAGATTTAGCCAAGGCAGGCTTCTACAACTCAAGGCAATCGCATTTAAATAGCTTCAGAATGTTTTGTCACCCTTTTTGCTTTAAAGGGCAAAAAAGCCGCCAAAACTCCAACATTCTACCTATTAATCCTTGGGTTTACACCCAAGGCTAATCATGTTTGACCCTTTCGGGGTCATAAACCGATATAAAACATGGCCATTTTCAATAACCTTAGACCATGCGTTTAAATAAGATTTCCCTGTTCTACAACTTATATGGGACTACTGATCCTTTCCATCAAGTATTTCTTTTACTCTTCCAACTTCTCCAGACTCCAATCTCACTTTGATACCATGATGATGTGTAGGGGAGCTGGTGAGGATATTTTTTACAAGCCCTTCGGTTAATTTCCCTGATCTTTGATCCTGTTTCAGTACTATTTTGACTCGTTGGCCGGTCTGAATGTCCTTCCTTATTGTTCCTTCCATAAAAATAATATAGCACCGTCGTTAATCAGGGATTAGATGCCTGTTCATATCAGATCCCCTCTGCGCTGCTGTTTTGTAATGGTGAGTATATGTCTGAAAATGAAAGCCCATCCTGCTAACAGAATGGGCTTTCATAATACAACTTATTTATTGGGTTGAGGCGTGTATCTTAAATAGGGTTTAATTTCAGTATGACCCTTCGGAAACTTGCCAGGTATTTCTTCATTAGTGATTGCGGGCGCAATAACCACATCTTCGCCATCCTTCCAATTTGCAGGCGTGGCTACACTATGGTTTGCAGTCAATTGAAGGCTATCGATTACCCTTAACAATTCGTCAAAATTTCTACCCGTTGAAGCAGGGTAAGTAATCATCAGCTTCACTTTCTTATCTGGACCGATGATGAATACCGACCTTACTGTTAAATTATTGTTGGCCGCAGGATGGATCATATCATACAGATCGCTCACTTTCTTATCATGATCTGCAATAATAGGAAAGTTCATCTCCGTTTGTTGCGTTTCCTCTATGTCTTTAACCCAACCCCTATGGCTGTCTAAAGGGTCTACACTTAAGGCCAGCATCTTCACGTTCCGGGCCTCAAATGCGGGCTTATATTTCGCTGCGGTTCCCAGTTCGGTGGTACATACCGGCGTGTAATCTGCAGGATGGGAGAATAAAATAGCCCAGCTATCTCCAAGCCATTCATGAAAGTTAATGGTTCCTTCTGTAGATTCTGCTGTAAAATCGGGAGCAGTATCACCTAATCTTAGTGTCATATTTGAATAATTTAAGTTGTGATAATAATTGAAAAAAAATCTGAAGTATTTACTTCAAGTTGATTTAAGCCTATTGAATTAAGACTATTGGTGGTAAGACTGTTACGCTAATATCCTAAAAATGTTGGCTTTACATCATAATTATGACACAATCTACCATTTTTAAATTTTAAGTAAAATTTTTAATCGTAAAAAAGACTCGGCAAAGTAAGTGGTAATGGCTTCTGCTTTCTTTTTGTTTTTATTCTCTATAAACTAATATAACGCATGTAACATAAGACAAGGAATTTTTATCCTTTCGAGCGTCCGTTTGATTTACTTTGGAAATTGATATCAACATCTAAATAGAAAAAATAGTGTTTGCTATGAAAAGACTTTTAACGGTGATATTTTGTTCTTGTGCTACTTTATCGTTTGCTCAAACTATAAATAACAATTGGAAGCAGGACTTAAACCAGGAACTGGAGTTATTGAAAGCATGTGATGATAGCCCCACCACTGGAGTGAGTCCTTGCAACAAATTTATGGGCAGCGCCTTAAATACACTTTATAAAGTAGATGACTTCTATTCTAAATCCTCGGAAAGATATATGCTTACCGCAGAAATAGCTGCTTTTTTAAAAAACAGCGATAAATGGACCCTATTAGGACGTGGTTATGAACAAAAAGCCTTGCACGAAGCACAAAATTATGCAAATGCAAAAAAAGCAGCCATTGCTATTTATGTAAATGAAGAAGGATTAGGGCATGTGGCAATTATTGCTCCGGGTGACTTAAGGCTTTCTGGCACCTGGGGTTTTCAGGTTCCTAATTCGGTATCTTTCTTTCCTGCCGAAAAGTCTAAATCATACGTAGACAAATCGCTTTCCTACGCTTTTGCCGGCACACAAATAAAAAGTGTTCTGATCTATGGTAGAAAGTACTAATTAGCGCCATCCTATAAACGTTACCAATAGCTTGTAAACCGACAAGCTATTTTTACAATTAGACTGTACAATCATTGATTGGAAGGTTTTGCTTGTACAAGCTACTTTTCACCTGCCAATATTAATCACACCACAAACCAAGTTGTCTTGGTCAAAAATCCTTCTTTCTTGGCGCAGAACGAAGCATGCACAAATTGCAGACGACAATAGTAAAAGTATCGCAAGAAAGGTTTCCCCAGCAGTAATTCCCTGTTCATACAGCTGCCAACAGGCTGAGCGGATGTCCAATAGGCAATTGTCCAGTTGGCAGTAGGCAAAGGGCAAGTAAGCAACAATCCAAAAGGCAGTGGGCCAACCAAATCCTAAAGGAGCTTGCCCCGAGCTTGTTTCGGAGGTGACACCTTGAAATCTGAGACAGGAGATGGTTAAATAAAGGCATTAGACGGGAGATTTTAGAGGGGAAAGTTCAGCAGGCAATCAGAATTGAAGCTCGTAGCATTACCGAAAACTTTGTACCTTAGTCGCCTGATTACACATTAATTAATTTGATATGAAAGCCTTAATCATCATTGATATACAAAATGATTTTTTACCGGGTGGCGCGTTGGCAGTTCCTGGCGGAGATGAAATAATACCGATCATAAACAAACTTCAGCCTTATTTTGACCTGGTGGTAGCAACCCAGGACTGGCATCCACGCAACCATAAAAGCTTTGCGACCAACCACTCTGGCAAGGCTGTTTTTGATAAAATCGAATTACAAGGTCTGGAGCAGGTACTTTGGCCGGTGCATTGTGTTCAGGGCTCATCAGGCGCGGACTTTAGCGAATCACTAAACATGGATCCTGTAGAGGCCATTTTTAGGAAAGGAATGAATCCTGAAATAGACAGCTACAGCGGCTTTTTTGACAACGGCCATCTAAAATCGACAGGCCTTGCAGATTACCTGAAAGCCAGAAAAATTAAAGAAGTATACCTCGTCGGGCTGGCGGGCGATTATTGCGTATATTTTTCAGCCAAAGATGCGCTAAAGGAAGGATTCCAAACCTACTATATCAAAGATGCAACAAGATCCATCAGCGATGAAAATATGGAAAACGTGACAGGCGAAATTCATCAGAACAAAGGGAAAATCATTTTAAGCGATTACGTTTTCGAAAACTTCTGATATCAGGCTGCTGGCTGCTTCGACCTGTGATTTCAAAAAGCTTCTAAAGACTTCCGTGGCTTTGGCAAGGGGAAACAAACATAAGGCTTTTGTTTTAGCTATTCCAGACTATAGTGTTACGCCTTTTGCATCCAAAATGC
>CAZHZR010000030.1:19068-20426 GCA_964537095.1 uncultured Roseivirgaceae bacterium | reverse complement strand
TTGGCGGGTGTTCCCTTTTGTACGATGGTAAACAAATAGATGCCTGGCTTCAAATCTTTCTTATCTACATAAGTAAAGGTATTATCTCCTTTTTGAGCCTCCATGGTTTTTCTGAAAATGGTTCTGCCATTCATGTCAGAAATCTTTAGATGGACAGGACTTTCATCCAGCGATGTGAAATTGAGTTCAAAATAGTCCCTGTAAGGATTCGGCCCTAATGAAACAATACCAAGTTCAGGTGCAGCGTTTTCGTTAAAAACAGACACGGTATTAAACGTTACTGATTTACCCTCTAAATCAGTTTGCTTAAGGCGGTAGTGATTGTAGCCGGCCACTGGTGCATCGTCTACATAAGAATATTTCAATTGTTCCTTGCTGGTGCCAGCGCCATCTATGGTATCCAATATAAAAAAGTTTTTGCCATCTAAACTCCTTTCGATGATAAAATAATCATTATCTTCTTCTGATGCTGTAATCCAGCTGATGTCGGTATCTTGATTAGCTGTTAATTTAGCGTTGAAAGCAAGTAGATTCATAGAAAGAAATGGCTGTGCATCGGTTCCCAAAGCAACGGGGCCCTCTTGTTTATCACCTACGACCGTTCCGCCGCTCCAGCCGAATAGCCATTGATGGTTACTTCCCATCCTGATATGGGCTGTTGGATACGAAACAATAAACCGCCCAGGAGGAGAAAATGAAATAAGCCCACCAGCCTTCACTAAAATTTTTGAAGCGGCGTTCATTAACAAATCTGCCTCCCAAACTACCAGCTCTCCATTTACTATCAATTCGCCATTGAAATGCGTATCTCTATCGAGAAAAATTTTATGTCCGGTTTCAATAATAACCTTATCCCCATTCTCGGGCGCCCGATTCAAACTCCAGGACGACCCGGCTCCCCAATTCCCCTCTGCTTTGATCGATTTGTTGATTACAGCTTCAGTCCGGGGTTTAGCAACCGATTCCGGGGCACTCCCTAAATCAAAATAGAAAACAGCAAAGGCGGCAATCATCAATAATGCTACAAATGAGGTAATGCCGTATGATATGGTTTTTTTATTCTTCAATTTTGGTGATGGTTATCAAATTGCTATAGTCTTAATTCTAATCCCTTCAAATAAAACAAACTCTTTGCCAAACTCAAAGGACTAGCGTGATTGCCTGTGGCAACAAAGTAAATATTGAAGCAATATGGACTTAATTTAGGAATAATGCCATGGCGGTTCTCTAGATTCATTTCATATGTAATAAAACCCAGAGAAATGCTTTAATTTTTTAAAAAATAACGATATAGAGAAGCAACCCACCCGGAATGCCCGAACGTTATTTAGGTAAATTGCCGGCAGTTTGCTGGTCAA
>CAZHZR010000030.1:11458-18968 GCA_964537095.1 uncultured Roseivirgaceae bacterium | reverse complement strand
GTAGTGATCGGCTTTATCACGATATCATTACAACCTAGCTGGTTTAGCTTTTCTACTTTTTCATCATCGAGAGGAATGGCGGTCAACACGATAATCCTGCTGCTTAGCTTCTCATTCTGAGCCCACTGAAGAAATTCGAAACCGCTCATTCCTGCCATGTTAATATCAAGGAATATAAGGTCGGGCGATCCCAGTTGCTTCAGATAGTGGATGGCTCCCTCTGCGCTCTCTATAACTTCTATCTCGAAATTGCTATCTATTAAAAGAAGCAATTCCCTGTTGATCAGGTTGTTAGTAGGATCATCGTCAATCAATAATACCTGTAAATCCGTCATAATCCGTATGGAGTTTGAAATAGTAAATTTAACACAATTGTTCAATTTATAATGTTTTTAGATTAAAATTTTTCTTCTGTCTAAAAATAATACAAGTACCTCAACAACTCACTATCGAAACATTCGTGTAGCCGGCAGGTTAATTTCATAAATCAAAGTCACATCTAAAAATACATATTGATGAATACTTCAACATTTACCCTAAGGAGTTCGGAAGTAGGAGGGCAGGCTACTGCGCGCCAGGTTTTTAAAGGCAACGGCTGCACAGGTGAAAATATTTCCCCACAACTCGTCTGGACAAATGCACCCGGAGATACAAAGAGTTTTGCGGTAACGATCTTCGATCCGGCAGCCCCTTCCGGCAGTGGCTGGTGGCATTGGACTATTTTTGACATACCTGCTTCTGAAAATGAACTGGTTTCGAACGCTGGTGACCCGTCTGCAAAACTGGCGCCGAAAGGAAGCATTCAAAGCTTCAATGATTTTGGTTTCAAAGGTTATGGAGGCCCCTGTCCGCCCGAAGGGCATGGCTTGCATCCCTATGTCATCACGGTGCATGCTCTCAACGTGGGTTCCCTTGGTCTGGATGAAGATAGCAACCCCGCAAAAGTGGGCTTTATGATGGCAGACAAAACTATTGGTAAGGCATCCATCATTATGTATCATCAACGATAGAATCAAATTCTGTCTTTCAGACACGTCAGGGGTTGAAGCGAATTGGATCTGTAGAATTTATCTTCATAATGTTGCTCGATGCTGCACATATGGGTTCAGCAGGTTGCTGCAGATTCCGTCGTTCACAGGGCTAAAGTTGAAAAAATGGAGCTGATTGCTTTGAGCAAAAGGCAGTCTCCCTATTTTTGCATCAATTGAAGTCACCAAATTTTTCTTGCTGTATTATATGAAAAAAGCTTCTTTGATCTTCGGAATGTTATTCCTTACAACATGCACCGGACTCGTTGCACAGGATATTTTGCCTCCTCTTCCTCACTGGAGTGGGAAAAGTGAAGCACTCATAGTAAAAAAGAACCATCCTTGGATCACACAGGCAGAGGAGTCTGACTTTCGTTTTTCTCCAAATTATGATGAAACCTTTGCATGGCTGGATAGATTGATAGCGTCCACCGATTTGCTAAAGATGGTTACCATCGGCAGCAGCGAAAACGGAAGCGCTATCAAGATGGTCATAGCATCCTCAGAGAAAAGCTTTACACCTGAAGCACTCACCGCCTCCTCCAAAGCGCTTATTTTATTCCAGGCAGGCATCCATTCCGGAGAGATTGATGGCAAAGACGCTGGGATGATGCTGTTGCGGGATATAGTGAAAGGAAAGAAGAAACATCTGCTCGACGATGTGAACCTTCTGTTTGTTCCCATCCTGAACGTAGATGGACATGAGAGAAGCTCGGCATACAACCGGCCCAATCAGCGGGGGCCGGAAAAAATGGGCTGGCGTTCCAATGCTAAAAATCTAAACCTTAACCGCGATTACACAAAGTTGGAAACAAAGGGCATTCAGGCCATTGTATCGGTAATGAATGAATATGAGCCTGATCTTTATCTGGACATTCATGTGACAGACGGGGCCGATTATCAATACGACATTACCTATGGCTATAACGGAGCGCATTCCTATTCCCCTGCCATCACGAATTGGCTGGATCATATTTTTTCTCCGCCAGTAAATGAATCGCTGAAAAAAATGGGACACATTCCGGGACCCCTGGTATTTACCGTGAACGATATGGACTTTAGAGATGGTTTTCTCGTATTCGATAGCAGTCCGCGCTACTCGGACGGTTATGGCAATGCAAGGCATTTGCCTTCTATCCTCATCGAGAATCATTCCCTAAAACCCTTTCGACAGCGGGTGTTGGGGACTTATGTGTTTTTAACGGCCACCATCGAAGCAGTTTCCAGACACAAAGAAGCTCTACACGCTGCGATTGCTGAGGATAAGGGCAGGAAAGCTGGTGAAATTCCACTTACCTTTAAAGCTCCTGCGGGACCGCCAGATTCTTTGCTATTGAAAGGAATTGCTTCAAAGCGTATACCTTCCAAACTTACAGGCGATACCATTGTGCAATGGCTGGGGGAGCCGGTGTTGGAAAAGGTAGTGATTGTAAATCACAACGAACCGGATTTAACTGCCAACAGACCCAAAGGTTATTGGGTGCCCTCTACCTATCCTAATATTATCAAAAAACTTCAGCAGCATGGAATAGAAATGGAAGTCATTTCAGAACCCCGGTCGGTAGATGTGGAATTGTACCGCATCGAAAACACGCAGTTGGCAGCGAGATCATATGAAGGAAGAGTAAGGGTTTCAGGTGATTTCAAAGCTGAGGTGCATCAGGAAACCTACTATCCAGGTTCTGCTTATATATCTACGGATCAGCCCCTGGGAGATTTGACCATGATTCTTTTAGAGCCCGGTCATCCGGATTCGTTTTTTCAGTGGGGATATTTTTTGGAAATACTGGAGCGAACAGAATATGTGGAGCCATACTTTATGGAGCCTTATGCGAGAAAGATGCTCGCCACGGATCCGGAATTAAAAGCTGAGTTTGAGGCCAAAGTAAAGTCAGATACAGCGTTTGAAAACGATTCTCAAAGGATATTGCAATGGTTCTACAGCAAGTCTCCCTATTATGATGAGAGGCATTTACTTTACCCTGTCGGCAGAGTCAAGTGAGAGCGATTTCCGAAGTCAAGGTTGCCTTTAACTATCTTAATTTCGAAAACCTACGAGGTTTTACATCGATACCAGAAGGTTGCAGACTAAAATTTAGCAACATACAAGGTTCCATGCAGTACGATTTAATATTTTAATGGAATCATATTTCCCCAACTGGTGCCACTTTTACCGCGGTTTAATTTCTTAAAGCTTTGCTAAATAATTATAAATCCCTTTTATTTGCATCCGTAATTCGAGCGAAGATAGGATCGATTACTTTTTACCAGTTTTTCGTAATAAGGGTGAAATAGAATCAGCATGGAGTTTTAGACACCTTTCCACCAGCAAATAAACCACATATCTTGTCCCGAGCGTTATAACCCCTTGGACTTGAGGCTATTGCTACAAATTGAATTGTTAAAAATGAAAAGCTTTTTATTAAACCTGCTGATTAGTTTATGTCTGATTTTGTCTTTGACCTCCTGCTTTGATATCGTTGATGAAATTAATATCAATAAAGATGGCTCAGGTGAAATTACGCTGACAGCAAACCTAAGCAAAAGCAAAACCAAAATTGCATCCATTATGCTGATGGATAGCGTTAACGGGCATAAAGTACCTCAAAAAGCTGATATTTTAAAAATTCTCAATGATGCTGAAGCTTATCTTCAGAATGCAGCAGGCATTTCGCACATTTCCAAAAAGGCAGATTTTGACAATTACATTTTTACTATCAGTTGCAGATTCAAATCTGTTGAGAATATAGATAATATCATCTCTGAAGTTACAAAGGACCTGAAGGTGAAGCCTGTAATGGTTTCTTATGCCTTCAACAAAACCGAAAAAGTATTTTATAAAAATTATACATACACGCCGGAAGCCAAAAAAGAGTACAATAAATTACGAGCAGACGACAAGAAAATATTTGATGATGCTACCTATACTTCCATCTTTAGATTCGAAAACGAAGTGGCTTCCGCATCCAATACGCTTTCGAAAATTTCCAGCTCAAAAAAAGCAGTTATGCTAAAATCTGCCGCTTTGGATTTAATCAACGGCAATGTTTCGCTTTCTAATACCATCCAACTTAAATATTAACATGAAATATCTATTATTCATCAGTGCTCTATTTGTCTTTTCGGCAGGAAGCGGACAAGATCTAAGGCAATTTGTACCCAGCGATGCGATTTTTGTAGGAAGCATCAATGGTAGCAATATCCTGGAAACGGTGACGATTTCAGAATTGGATCAGTCAAAACTGGGCCGGAAATTGCTGCAGGAATCTTCCGATAAGCTGGGCTTTCAAATTGCTTCCCTAAATGACCTTGGTATTAATACAAGCGCGCACACCTATTTTTACTACGCTGCTAACGACAGCCTCACGTACACAACCTTCGTGGCGCCCCTGAAAAATTCGCTGTTTCTTGATCACCTCGCAGCTAAGGAGGGAAACGAGGTAAAAGACAATGGTAAGTTCAAATATATGAGGCTGTCCGGCGGCAACTACCTTGCCTGGGATAACCAGAAAATCTTGAAAATTGAGGGTAGATTTAACTACGCGTACTTCAATGAATATGACTTTTCAGCGATTGAAGCAGAAGTTGCGGCTAACCCCGAGGAATTTGAAGGCTTATATGAGAAATTATCCTTTGAGACCGTGGAAGAATATAATTCCGCAGACGGGGATGACGATGTTAGTGAGCAAAGTTATGATTACGACGAGGAGGTTGTAGAGATGCAGGCTCCTCCGGCATCAGGACCAGGAGAAGAAATTACCAGAGATTATGTTCCCTACCTGTATAATTACCAGCTTCAGTTGTATGCAGACCGTTTTTATCAATTTTGTGAAAATGTAAAAACAGCTGCAGAAAATAATGATCAAACTGCCATTAAGAACCTGCAGTATGAGGTGGAAGCGTTACAGGACTTAGCGGCGAACGTTGACAGCATCACCCATCCCGATCCACAAAACCTTGATGATTTTGTCGAGAACAAAACATATTATGCAAAAATTGCTGTCGAGCAAGTGAAGGATAACAAAGCAAAAGAAAACCTGCTAGCAGTGTTAGACGATGCAACTTTTAAAAGTGATGCCTTCATCGTCTACGAGGACCAATACGATGCCTACGATTATGGTGATTACAAAGATTATTATATCGAAAAGTTGGTTTTGGAAGACAGATGGACTGAGAATATGCTGGAGACCGTGATGGCTTCTTCGGCTAACTCTATTTCGGCCAACCAGCAGTACCTGGCGCAGTATGACAGCAAAGCAGCAATTAACGTCTGGAATAGTAATTTAGGAAGTACACTGGCAAGCTTCTATTCCGGAATTTCCACAGCAGCTGCAGTTTTGGGCACTAATTTGCCGGGATATGACTTCTTTTACGGCTATGGAGAGTTCTCCAGTAACCTGTATCTTGAAGGGACAAGGACAAGAATTGGTGCAGATATTACCCTGAGCGAAGATTTTGCGAAGAAGTTTGGGCGTATGGGAAAGCAAAAAATTAACAAAAAGTTCTTCAAGTACATCAACGAAGACAACCTGATGGGGTACATGACCTATAAAATCAACTCCAAAAGCTTCCTGGAAGAGTATCCCTCCATCCTGGCACAAACCTACTCACCGCTATGGGGAGGCCCATACAACGAGGATATGAAGCTGGGAATGGCGATTTTCTCGCTTGTATTGGATGAAGAAGCAGTTTCCAAATTAATTACCGGTGATGTTTATTTCGGGCTTTCGGGCATCAACGATAAGGAGGTAACCTATTTCGATTATGAGTACGATGAGGATTATAACTATACCGAAGTTGAGAAAACCAAAATGGAGAAGCTGCCGGAGTTTATTGTGATGGCAACTACAAAAGACAAAGATTTTACCAGCAAGTTGATCACTTACCTGACTAACAAAGCGCTAATAGAGCCACAAAATGGATACTACAAAATACTTGATCCCTATAATGACATTCCACTTGATCTTTATTTTGTCATTAAAAATGACATCTTTTTCCTGACTACATCTTCGACAGAAATCTCAGCCATCGTTGCAGATAACTTCAAGGCGAAACTATCAGGAAAGCATAAGAAAATGATGAAGGCCGGCAACTTTTCAGCGTTTTTTAACGGAACTAAGTTAGGCCAACAGTTTCCCTATAATGAGACGAACCTGCCCAATGACAACCTTACAAAGTTTGCAATGGAAAATGCTTCGGATTTTTACCTGAAATCTTCTAAGGTGAAAAACAGGAAAATACACACGGAGCTCATCATGCAAATACCTGACCATCAAAAAAATCTGATCAACTACATTATGAGCTTTGTTGAACACTGGTAGCAATGAGCAGTGTCGGTAAATTCATCAAGTACTTCACCATAGCAGCAATAGTCATTCTATTGCTGCTGTTTGGTTTCTGGGGTTTCCTTAGCTACCAGGATCACGCTTCCTATAAAAATGCTATACATCAGGATGCAGAGCTGATTATCAGAATCGACCGAAATCAATTGATCCGGAAGATCAGCCTCAACGCGCTCACCAATCCCGCTTATTATTTCAAGTCAGATGAAGATGACAGCCTGGAAGTGGATGAGAAGGAAGAGCTGGGCAAGGGTTTTGATACCAGGGCTAATATTTTCATTTACAATTTAAAAGAGGCGCCACTCACTTTTTATGCTACCTTTACGGTTACCGATTCTGCTGCTCTAAGAATCTTTTTACGAGACAAGTTCAATTTAGACAGCTTTCAGGAATCTGTCAGCTACTGTTACGGAATATCGCCCGACAGTAAATTGCAGGTAGCTTTTAACCGCCAGCGCCTGGTGGTTTCTTACGCTTTCGAAAAAAGGCACAATCAGGAAGTCATTGAGCAGATTCTCCTCAAAAGGAATTTGCTGGACATAAGTGATCCCCGCATTTCAACGGTAAAAGAATTTGACGATGATGTGGTGTTTATTAACGACAAAAATGCCGGGGGCTTAAATTTCGAAAATGGCCGGATAGTCTTGTCTGGATCCCTGCAAATAGCAGATTTTTTTACGATTCCGGATAAGCCTCTTTTTGCCCAACCAGATACTTCAGTTAGCGTTCAGCTGTCATTGGCCGGACGCCCTTCGCCTGCGCATGCCCGAGCTTACACTATCAACGACATCACACTACCGTTTGACAGTCTCCTGCGCCATTACCATGGCCATCTCGACTTCAGGATTTCGGGCAAAACAACCCAAGTGGATACGATTATTACCTATGAGTACGACGACGATTTTGAAAAAATAGAGACAAAAACGCTCCAGGAGAGTGAGGTTCCCCGTGTCAGTCTGTTGATGAAGGCAAATGCTGCTGAAATGCAACGCTTGTTGAAAAAGGACAATGTTTTGCAGGGAAGTCATCTAAATAGAGATATATTTCCGCTTTTGAAGCTAGGCTTTGAAACGGAAGATGCCGGTACTATTCGAATTTCGAATACAGACAAGCAGCATAGCCTTTCCTTAGCAGAATCAG
>CAZHZR010000030.1:8070-11358 GCA_964537095.1 uncultured Roseivirgaceae bacterium | reverse complement strand
TTTTTGATGCCGTTTTGGGTTTTTTAAAATACCTTAGTGGATTACTTGATAAAATACGATAAGATTTGAATTACTCTCAAAATGAAAATCAGGCCCACTCTCAGGATCATCTTGGAGAATCAAGGGAATATTGGTGGAACGAAGACTTTCTGGAACTGCTGGCGAAACGATTGTCCCTTCAAGATTGCAATCATGTAGCTGATATTGGCTGTGGCAATGGCATTATGTCATTAAATGTGGCCAATTATTTACCGACGGGGGCGTCCATCAAAGGCCTGGACTTCGAAAAAAGGCATTTGAAAAGTGCAAAGCAGAAGGTAAGGAAAAGCGAGAAATCCAAAGGAGTGGATTTTGAGTTTATGGAAGGAGATGCCAATGATCTTCCTTTTGCAGATGAAGAAATGGATCTTACGTTTTGCCAAACTTTATTAATTCATGTTTCGGATCCACTGGCTGTGATCCAGGAAATGAAAAGGGTGACGAAAGATGGAAGCTGGGTGGTGGCGCTCGAGCCTAATAACCTGGTGCCGAACCTTATGTTCGATAATATGGCACAAACCGATTTTGATGTACAGGACCTAATGGAAGTAATTGAAATCCGCTTGAGGTGCGAGAAAGGGAAGCAAAGGCTGGGAGAGGGCTTTAGCTCATTGGGAGATGTGCTGCCTGATTTGTTTGTCAAAGCGGGACTCACCGATATAAAAGTATGGATTTCTGATAAAGCCTTAACAATAATTCCTCCCTACGATACACGGGAAAAAAGAGTGCGGGCAAGCCAAATGGTAGAATGGTTCGAGACGGATTCAGGAGGTTCTGGCTATGCGGACAACCTGCGATATTTCAAAGCGGGAGGCGGAAAAAAACAGAAGTTTGATGCTTATTGGATTAAGTTAGAAGCGTACAAACAATGGGCTTTACAGCAATTGAAGGAAGAAAAATTCATTTCTGCCGGAGGAAACATGATGTACATAGTTGCAGGGAGAGCTTGATTTAGGCGGAAATTTCGACTTTTTTGATCTGGGAATAACTTTAGATTATACATCTGGGTTTACTCCCGGAGAGGATGGGTTACCCAAAAGTCAACTGGATATCTGCTATTCGGGATTATATTTAATCCAACATTTTTAATTTTTGATGGTTAACTAACTATTCATTGGGAAGGACCAATTGAGTTTTAGTTATACTTAAAAATTGAGAATATGAACGTTTTAGTAGTAGGTGCAAATGGAAATACCGGTAAGCAAATTGTAAATTTATTATTGGAAAATGAACACGAGGTAAGGGCCATGGTGCGGGCTCCTGAGCAGGCCGATGAATTTTCTAAAATGGGTGCTATACCTGTAATTGCTGATTTAGAGCAGGATGTAAATTTTGCCGTAGAGGGCTGCGATGCCGTAATTTTTGCGGCGGGATCCGGGTCGGGTACAGGAGAAGATAAGACCCTAAGTGTTGACCGCGACGGTGCTATTAAACTGATCAAGGCTTGCGAGCAAAACGCTGTCAATAGATTTATAATGCTAAGTTCAATTGGAGCCGATAGCCCTGACCAGGGACCCAGCAAGTTACAAACCTACCTTAAAGCCAAATCAGAGGCCGACGAAAAACTTAAGAAAAGCAATTTAAACTACACCATTATCCGGCCTGGGCGACTAAGCAACGACGAAATGACAGGTAAAATTCTGGTAGACAAACGACTTGAAAATAAGGAAGGTGAAATATCAAGAGCAGACGTGGCTTCCACGATTGTAGCCTCACTTCTCAATGAAAATACATATAGGAAAACCTTTGAAGTTTTAGCCGGCGATCAACCAATTAATGTAGCGCTGGCTACCCTCGATATCAGAAATTAAGGAAATCAGCCTCTGGAGAAATCAAAAAGCCACGATAATTATTCGCACAAGTCATTTAAAAGTCCCGGCGTGTTCATAGCTGGGATTTTTTTTAATACTGATCCGAACGCTGCACGCACTT
This sequence comes from uncultured Roseivirgaceae bacterium, assembly GCA_964537095.1. GTDB lineage: Bacteria > Bacteroidota > Bacteroidia > Cytophagales > Cyclobacteriaceae > CAMPJM01. Next base: position 9,387 of record CAZHZR010000030.1, on the reverse strand, counting down.
CATTGTCTTTTATGAAATATTCATGTGGACGGTTTTCTGACAGGATTGAATGAAACCCGTGTCTAAAGTGTAATATATCGTAACCTTTATATAGTTTTGCAACTCAACTTAACTTAACAACGATTTATGTCTACCTATAAATCAGCAAGTACCATTTGCATCCACACGGGCACCAAAATAGACCAGGTATCAAAAGGGGTGAATACACCTATTCATACGTCTTCTGCTTTTGGCTATGTTGGTACCTCGGAAAACAAATATCCCAGATATTATAATACGCCTAATCAACTGGCAGTGGTAGAGAAGTTATGTGCGCTGGAAGGAGCAGAGGACGGTTTGTTGTTCAGCTCCGGGATGGCGGCGATTAGTACCATTATTTTTGGACTATTAGAGCAGGGCGACCACCTGGTTTTGTCGAAGGAAATTTATGGAGGTACGCACCATTTTGTCAGTTCTGAACTAAATCGAATGGGAATCGCCTACACGTTCACTGAAGATACAGGAGTGGAAAGCTTCGAAAAAGCAATTCAGCCAAACACTCGATTAATATATTTGGAAAGTCCTTCTAATCCACTGTTGAAATTAACAGATATTAAAGCAGTTTCCCATCTTGCAAAAGGAAGGGGTTTAATAACGGCTATTGATAATACCTTCGCCTCGCCAATCAATCAGACCCCCATTGCATTGGGTGTTGACCTGGTGATGCACAGTGGTACAAAGTATTTGGGGGGCCACAGTGACCTTTGTTTCGGTGCAGTAGTGGGTGGGCAAAAGCACTTAAAGTTACTGCGCGAACGAGCGGTTAACCTCGGCGGCAGTTTAAATGCAGCTACTTGCGCATTAATTGAAAGAAGCTTGAAAACACTGGCCTTAAGGGTTGAAAGACAAACAAATAATGCACAGCGTATTGCTGAATATCTTGAGAAACAGCCTGAAATAAGAAAGGTGAACTATCCCGGATTGAAAAGCCATCCGCAACATGCGCTTGCTCAAGAACAAATGAAAGGTTTCGGCGCCATGCTGTCTTTTGAGCTGGATGGAGATGCAAGTACCGCGGATAGTTTTTTAGAACGTCTTGAAATGATTTATCCGGCATTGAGTCTTGGCGGCGTTGAAACTATCATCAGTGCTTCCGTGAAAACTTCCCATTTAAAAATGACACCAGAAGCGAGGAAGGAGGCGGGGATATCCGACAGTTTGTTAAGATTATCCGTGGGCATCGAAGCCGTAGAGGATATCATTCAGGATATTGAAAGAGGTCTGGGAAGAAGTTAAAGGAACAATTGAGGGACGTAGTGGTCGGTTGGCTATAATTAA
>CAZHZR010000030.1:0-7970 GCA_964537095.1 uncultured Roseivirgaceae bacterium | reverse complement strand
AAAGCCAATTCAGGCATGGTCATTCCTTCGGGAATCAATGGCCGGAGCCGTTCTGCATGTTCTACGCTTGCAATAAGGTTTTCAGGAACAAAATAGGTGCTCCGCCAATCATCATCGGGGAATTTTGTATCCTTTGTTAAATTTCCCGTGAGCGTTCCTTCATCAAAAGGAACCCTTGCAATTACCGCAATATCCTTTTCCTGACATAGGGGAAATAGTTGATCTTCCGGAGCCTGATCGAATATATTGTAAATCACCTGGATCGAGTCCACCATCCCGGTATGGATGGTTTTCAAACAGTTATCGGGTTCCCAACGGTTCACACTGATTCCGAAATGTTGTACCTTCCCATCCTGCTTCAATTTTTCAACAGCCTTTTGCCACTCGTCCATCTCGGCCCAGTTATCTTCCCACACATGGAATTGTTGAAGGTCAATCCGTTCCACCTGCAGGTTTTTTAAACTCTTTTCGGTATACTCAATAATATGGTCATACGGGAAACAGTCTTCAAGTCTATAATGACTTTTAGATGGCCACTCCATATTCTTCGGCGGGATTTTGGTAGCCGCATACAACGTTTTATCCTTGTGTCTTTGAAGTAATTTCCCCAATATCTGCTCACTAAGGCCTGCTGCGTATCCCCATGCTGTGTCAAAGAAATTGCAACCCAATCCTACAGATTCATCCAAGGCCTTGTTATAATCTTTTTCATCAGAGCCCGTCCATCCTGCAAGGCCCCACATCCCATATCCAATTTCACTTACTTCCCAATTTGTGCGTCCAAATCTTCTGTATTCCATTCAAATCAATTTTTGTTTTTCTAAAGGTACTTATTCCTGGATTCTTATGAAAAAAAAGCCTCAGTGAAAACACCAAGGCTTTTTAGAATTCAGAAAGCGAATCTTACAATTGGTATTCGCCCTTTACAGTCTGATCGCCAATTATAAACTCGAATGCTCCAGGCTCGGTTACCCAGGTTCCTTCACGATTGACGAAGGCCAAATCTTTTGGGGAAAGTGTAAATGACACCTTTTGCGACTCGCCGGCTTTAAGTGCTATTTTGGTGAAGTTTCTAAGCCTTTTTGCACTCGGACTTACCGAGGCAAAAAGGTCAATAGAATACAACTCCACAGCTATTTTACCTTCTCTATTTCCGGTATTTTTAACAATTACGGAAACTTCTATTTTATCATCGGCACCAAAAACGGTTTTGTTTATGGTAGCATTTTCATATTCGAACGTGGTATAACTTAGTCCATGACCAAAATCCCACTGTGGATTATATCCGCCCTTTCCATATGCATTCGGTACGTCTTCGCGTATTTCTTCAGATCCTTTTCTATCATGAAGCACCAGATCGTTTGGATATCTGGGATAGGTAAATGGCAGTATTCCGGCCGGATTGTAATCGCCAAACAAGACGTCGGCAATAGCCTGTCCGCCCATTGTAGAAGGCCTGTAAGCCAACAAGATGCCGGGAATCTGCTCCTCAATAGAAGACACCAACCTTGGTCGTCCCTCAACCAAAACCAAAATGACAGGTTTTCCGGTAGCAACGGCGGCTTTGGCAAGATCTAGTTGGTTTTGGTCCAGCGTTAAGTCATCAATCACGCCTGGACTTTCCGCATAAGCTTTTTCGCCCAAGAATAGAATCACATAATCCACATTGGCCGCATCTTTCTTTAGTTGGTTTACATCAAAGTTGATAGGGTTGTGGTATTCCTCATGGGCGCTTGATACGACATTTTCTTTTCCTATTTCCTTTTCAATGGCTTCTTTGATGGTGAGGGTTGTTTCAGGATAATGTTCGCCGGCATCGCCCTGCCAGGTGTAAGACCAGCTACTGTGCAAAGAGGTGACGTTATTGGCTGATGGCCCTGCCAAAAGTACTTTTGAGGATTTCTTTAGCGGAAGGATGTTGTCGGTGTTTTTGACCAATGTTAGCGTTTCCAGCGCAGCTTCCAGAGCAGCCTGGTTGTATTCCTCTTTGTGTAAATTATCCAGATCTTTCTTCTTCAAAGAGACATTTTCAAACAAGCCAACTTTGTATTTTAGCTTTAATATCCTTCTGACCGATTCATTAATTCTTTCTTCGGAAATACTTCCTTCCTTCACCAATTCCACCAACAGGTCATAAAATGAATAGTCCATGGGTACCATGCTCATATCCAGTCCTGCCTCTACGGCCTGCCTTACCGCTTCTTTTGGAGAATCTGCCACTCTGTGTCGCGTATGCAAACGGATCACGTCCTCCCAATCTGATACAGCCACCCCTTCAAAACCTAGTTCATCTCTTAAAATTGTGGTCATATAATACTTGCTTCCATGCACTGGAATGCCATTGATTTCTCCGGAATTGATCATAACAGTCGATACACCCGCATCAACGGCGCGCTGGAAAGGAGGGAGGATATATTCCCTAAGGATATTGTCCGGGATATATGACGGTGTCCTGTCCTTACCGGTGGCAGGAACAGAATAGCCTAGAAAGTGCTTCATGCAGGAAGCCACAGCAGTCATTCCTGTCAGATCGTCTTCTTCATAACCTCTGATGGCTGCAACTCCCAACTCCGATACAAGGTAAACGTCTTCACCAAACGTTTCCTCAAACCTGGGCCACAAGGGTTGCCTGCCTACGTCAAGGACAGGATCAAAATTCCAGGGAATACCGGTAGCCCTCGTTTCAATAGCAGTAATTTGTGCGGCTCTTTTCACGAGCTCTGGATTTCTGCTGGCTGCCATTCCTATATTGTGCGGAAACAAAGTAGAGCCTTCTACATAATTTGCGCCATGAATAGCATCAATCCCGTAAATCACCGGGATTTTATTCGGCGTCTGCTGAGCTACCTTTTGTATCTGGTTGATTATATCATGCCAAACTTTTCCTGAGTAGGCGTGGCCTTTCACATTCAGAATAGATCCAACCTTTTTGTCCAGTATTGCTGTTCTTAATTTTTCCTTGTCTACCAGCGTAGTAGCATCGTCTTTTAAAATCAAGTCAATCGCGACCTGGGTCATCTGCCCGACCTTTTCTTCAATAGACATTTTCGACAATAATGCTTCTACTTTAGCATCGACGTCATCTTGCTGTGCCTGAAGAGAATTCATGGTCAGGCTGGTAAAAAAAAACAGCAGTATCCATGCTGTCCAACATCTTACGGTGTGTGCTTTCATTGTAATAATTCATCCTTTGTAAAAAGGCAAATATTAGCAATAAAAGCTGCCGTCGCAAGGTGCATTTGTAACCATTGTGGTGGTCAAATGTTTCCAAAACCACGTTTAGATCAACATTATCAAAATAGAACGATCCTTTTAAGACAACTTACTTAAATTGCGTCATATTCATAGACGGTCTGCGTACATAGCTTTATATTTTCAGCCTTTCTTAATATCCCGTTTCTAACAACCGAATAAGTTATGTGTTTATAACTTATGGAAAAGGTGGGGGATTGGATCCGGCTTGGAATTTCGAGATCATTAATAAAATTTGCTTATGGGATTACTCAAAAACAAGGGCGAAAACAAGCCTTACCAGATGGCTTTGTTTTTATCCCTTCTGTTTCTTGTGCTAACGGTGGTCATTTCTAATGAAGCATACAACAAATTAAAGGACAGAAACGCGGCTTTGTTCAATTTAAGGGTTGATATTGCACATAAAGCAATAGAAAAGCGAATGATAGATTACGCTCAGATTCTAAAGGGAGCACAAGGCCTGATTATTATGAGCGATACGGTGACTCGAAAGGAATTTGAGATTTATGTGGACAATTTAGATGTAGAAGAAAGCTACCCGGGAGTGCAGGGGATTGGGTACACGCTGTTGATCCAGGACGACAGTAAGCAACAATTAGAAGCAAAGATCAGGGCTTCTGGTTTTCCTGATTTTGAGGTTTGGCCAGTTGGGCAGAGAAATATATATTCTTCCATCATCTATCTGGAGCCATTCGACAAATTTAATGTCAAGGCTTTCGGGTATGATATGTATTCCGACTCAGTGCGAAAGGAAGCCATGGAAAGAGCAAGAGATACTGGTAAAGCGTCCTTGTCTGGTGCAGTAGTACTTGTTCAGGAGGGGCAACTAGCAGTGCAAAAGGGTTTCAATCTCTATTTGCCGATCTATAAGACCGGCCCTGCACCAGAAACACTCGAGGCCAGAAGAAATCAAATAAAAGGATTTGTTTACAGTCCTTTTAGAGTAAATGATTTAATGAACGGAATTTTGCAATCTAATTTTGATGACCTGAATATTCGCGTGTTTGATGGTGTGGTAGAAGATGAGAAGAACCGGATCTACACGAAAGCACTTAAGGAGAGTAGTAGAACCGGGCTAAACAAGCAGGTGGAGATGCAGCAGGCAGGGCGAACCTGGAATATTTTATATAGTGCGGCAGCGGGGTTTGGCTATGATAGAAATCTCCCTTATTTTCTGTTAGGGGGCGGCATGATTATCACCGTCCTGATATTTTTTATTCTCCTTTCATTTGGCTTCGTGCAAAGTTCAACACGCCTAAAGCAGGCTATCACTGACAATGCGACGGCCGGATTGATCATTATCAACAAAGGTGGGGTTTGCACCTTTATGAATCCCAGTGCAGAAAAGCTAACCGGATATTCGTTTTCAGAAATGTCTAGTAAACATATTTTGGAGCTATTCTATAACAAAGACGCCTCAGGAAATAAAAGAACTAAAAACAACAGAGTTATCCAATCTCTTTTTGAGGGAGAACTCAAAAACTTTGAATTGGCCCTTTTTACCAAATCCGAAAAGAAGGTCTTTGTCAGTATCAATTCCAAATTAATTCCCCAAGGTTCGAGCAATGAGGCCATACTGCTGGAAATCAGGAATATTAGTCAAGAAAAGAAGGCCGAGGCCGAACTAAAGGAACGAAACAAATCCCTTCAAACGCTGAACAAGATCGGCACTACACTTTCAGCAGAACTGGAGCTCAGGAAAATTCTACAGATCATAACCGACTCCTGTACCGATCTCACAACGGCAGAATTCGGCGCTTTTTTCTACAACCCTGCTAATCACAACAGCGGCACCTTTCCTCTATTTACCGTATCAGGCATAGATCAACAACATCTTGCGATCCTGAGAGCTCCGCAAAACCAAGCTATTTTTGCTCCAACGTTCAGGAGGGAAGCCATTATTCGCCTTGAGGATATTTCAAAGCACCCTGAATATGGCGAAATAACAATCAGTGGAGGAAATTCTGGCACATTTAAAAAAATAACAAGCTATATGGCCGTTCCTGTCATATCAAGAGACGCATCTATTATCGGGAGTCTGGTATTTGGTCATAGCAAAGCGGGCAGGTTCAATAAAAAGTCTGAGGAATTGGTTAGGGGAATCGCGGCTCAGGCCGCCATTGCAATAGACAATGCTGAGTTGTTTGAGTCGCTTTCAAGTAAAAATGCAGAACTGCTAAAAATAAACAATGATCTTGACAACTTTGTCTATACCGCTTCCCACGACCTGAAAGCCCCGGTACTGAACATAGAAGGGTTAGTTTATGCGCTCACCAAAGCACTGGTTGAAGACCGGACAGAAAAAATTAACCCCATGATGGAAATGATAAAAAAATCTATCCTTAAGTTTAAAGAAACCATTCAGGCTCTCACGGAAGTAGCGCGAACCAATAGAAATGTAGATGACGATTATGAATATGTAAATGTTGAAGAGCTACTCGATGATATAAAATTAAGCATCAAAGACATTTTGTCGGCCACACGTGCCGAAATTAAAGCTGACCTGCAATGCACTCAAATTTATCTCTCTAAATCCAATCTCAGGAGTGTTATTTTTAATTTAATTACCAATGCCATCAAGTACCGTTCTCCAAATCGGAAACCAGAAATTTTTTTATCCTGCATTAAAGAGGATCAGAACATAATTTTAGAAATCCAAGATAACGGTATAGGTATACCAAAAGAACATCACCATAAGATTTTCCTGATGTTTAAAAGGGTTCATACCCACGCCGAGGGAACTGGTATAGGGCTTTACCTGGTGAAAAGAATTGTGGAAAATGAAGGCGGAACTATAAGCGTCGAAAGTAAGGTTGAACAGGGAACGAAATTTGTGATTCGTTTGCCTCAGAAACTCGCTCAGCACGCGTAGGAGTTATCGGGAGGCAGAAACTAATTCAAGTTTCGCTGCAGAGGTGCCTCCATCCAGCTCAGGATGGTACAAGGGTATCTTCACCGTGAAAGTTGTTCCGACATCTTCGTTAAGCTTCACTGATATGCTTCCATTGTTCATTTCGGTAAAATCATAAGCCAATTGTAGTCCCAATCCGAGGCCTCTTTCGCCTGCTGTTCCATTCGTGTTCTTTTGGTCCGACAGCGCGAAAATACGTTCCAATTTATCTTCTGATATACCAATGCCGGTGTCAATAACGTCAATGGCTACTTCCCTGCTAATTTCAACCGCAGCAATTACCACGGAACCTTCAGAATTGGTAAACTTTAGGGCATTGTTTACCAGATTCCTTAAGATGGTAGTCATGCTATTTCTATCTGCCCATATGTAAATCTCGCTGCTTACAGCTACCTCCATCGTAATTCTTTTGGCATGCGCCGTAGTCTGAAATATCTCTACTATTTCCTGTATTATGGTATTCAATAGCAATCTTTCTGGATTGTAAGGAAAGCTGCCCTGTTGGCTCACGGCCCAGTCCAGCAGGTTGTCCAACAGCGTTGAAAGTTGACTGGCAGATTTGTCAATGTATTCTGTAACCTCCACCAGGTTTTTCATATCGTCATTTTTGATGTAGTACTTTATCAGATTTGATATTCCATTGAAAGCATTTACCGGGCCACGAAGATCATGGGAAATGATAGAGAAAAACCGATCCTTTGTTTGATTCAGCGACTGAAGTTGGTCCCGATGACTTTTTAGAACTTCTTGTTGTTTCAGCAGTTTTTCATTGATCAGTTTTTTTCGCCTGTTATTTCTGAACAGCACATAAGCCAGGGCGCCCACTAAAATTACAACCGAACCCAGGCTAACAGCCCTGACTTTACTCCTTTTATCTTTTTCTGTCAACAAGTCAATTTCGGACTGCTTTTTCGCGATCTCATACTCGGTTCGGAGATTCGCTATTTTTTGGGTTGTTTGTTCATTATGAACACTATCCCTATACAGAATATATTGCGATTGATATAGAAATGCACTTTCAAACTGTTGTAATGCTCCATATAACTCTGCAAGTTTTAAGTTGGCATCCCTGATCTGCTCTTTATATCCTCTTTCTTCTGAAATTGTAAGACTTTGGTGTGCATAGTTCAGGGCAAGCTCCAGCTCACGCTTTTCCCAGTATATGTCTGCCATGTAAGTGAGGTAAACTGCAATCGGATAAAAGTCGCCAACTTCTGTAAGGATTTCGATAGCTTCCTGAAGATGTTGCTCTGCCAGTTCACTTTTATTCTGAGACGCGTATACCAAACCCAGGTTTCCGAGACAATACCCCTGACCGATAGGGTATTGTAACGCATTGAAAATTTTATGGCTTTGGTCAAAAAGAAGCATGGCAGAATCCAATTTGCCCACGTTAAAATATTCGTCACCGAGATTTAATAAAGCAGAAGCTAAATTGATGGAATCATTGGCTTTTCCATAGAGACCAATAGCTTTATAATAATAGGTCCTGGAGTTTTGGTGGTCATTGTTTAAAGAGTACACATCACCCAATGCCAGGTAGGCCGCGGCAAGGCCTACCTGAAAATCTAACTTTTCGGAAATTTTTGCACTTTTAAAATAGTTCTCACTGGCTTTTGATAAATTTCCTTTGAGCCGGTAAGCATTTCCTTTTTGATAATGACCTTTGCTCATATACAGCAGATCGTTAACTTCCCCGGCCAAACTCAATACACTGTCGCTGTAGAGCAGCATTGTATCAGGGTTGGTGTGATAAAATGCAATATCTCTGAGAATGCTAAGTTGAACCGAATCGGGCAGCGATCTC
>CAZHZR010000029.1:0-20473 GCA_964537095.1 uncultured Roseivirgaceae bacterium | reverse complement strand
CCTTTTCAAGGTTTAGAAAATGGTCGAACGTATCACCTCTTAGGCCCAGTCGAATAGTCTCCAATGGTATTACCTCGTTAGGAGCAATATTCCCAAGATTGACATTGGCGCCTAATAGTTTTATAAACCAAACCTGTTGTGATTTTTGAGGTGCTTCCCAAATAATTTTTTCGAACGGAATTTTCGTGAGGATTTCTTCTACCAGTCCCGATCGCACTTCGCCGGTAGACCTGAACAGACCCACATTACCTCCTTCTCTGGCCTCTCCTATGACTTTCCAGGCGCCTGCATCCAACTCAGCCTGCATCAGCTTGATCCATTTGTAGGGGGGAATTATCTTTTCTGCATCTTTTGAACCGACTTCCGAAAGCACTGTCACTTGTTCTGACAATTTTGTAATATAAGAGCATTTGGTTTCATGGTCCAACTCAATAGATCCATCAGAAACTTCAGCAAATGTCATCTCATATTTGTCGAGCACCTTTCTGTAGTCATCAAACTGGTTGCGTACGATAAATGCTTCGAATAGGGTGCCTCCAAAGTAGGTGGGTATACCCGCATCTCTGTAAAGCTTTAATTTCTCTTTTAGTTGTGGCGTTACATAAGAAGTAGCCCATCCAAGTTTTACTATGTCAATATATGAGGCACTAACACTAAGGAAATCTTCTACTTCGCGAAGGCTTAAACCTTTATCCATCGCCATTGTATATCCAGATTGTCTCGGTTTGCTCGTCCTCTCTGGGATATCTTTTAAAATATAATTCATAAGCTTTGTAGGGTGGTTCCCCGTGATGTCCTGGCAGCATTAGTGTGCAAAGACATCAGGAATTAGGAATTTTCTTTTCTATATTGATCAATAATTTTAAACAGGGCTTTTTGCGTTTCCAAGCGTGGAAAGAAGTCAAAAAGCATTTGATGATTATCAAAATTCAAAATTAGTGCATTTTCCAAATATTTAAAGGCTTCTTTGTATTTACCTGCTGCAATCAAATAGGCAGTAGCCCGGTAATAAAGCTCTGAAGCCTCAGGAAGTTCTTCTATCGCACTAAAAATCAACTCAATAGCTTTTTCAAAATGCCCCTGATCATAAGGTATAAATGACCAGTCTAGCCAAATATTTATATTGCCGGGATCTAAAACGCAGGCCTCTTCGTAGGCATCCAGGCTCGATAATATATTACCGGTCTTAAATTCTGCTTCTGCAACCGCCTGCCAGTAGAAATGATTCTCGGGATCCAGCTTGAGTGCTTTGTTCAGGAAATGGATGGATTCATACCATTTGTCTTGCTTGTTCAGACACATACCAATGCCAAATAATGCTTCATCGTACATGGTGTCAAGCTTCACCGCTTTCCTGTAATATTTTATAGCCAGTTCAAATTGCTCAATCTTTTCATATACGGCTCCAAGACAAAAATAAATTTCTGCACTCGGGCCTTCCTGCTCCAGTGTTTGCTTGTATGAGTTTAGGGCTTCCTGAAACCTTTCTAGTTCCATATAGGAATTTCCCATGTTGAAATGCGCAGATGCAAAGCCCTCGTCTATCAGGATGGCGTATTCATATGCATGAATCGCTTCTTCATATTTTTCTAGCTTGTTATAAACTATTCCAAGATTATACCATGCAAAATGGGAATATGGATCAGCATCGATAAACTTTTTATAATAGGATATGCTGCCTTCCAGCTCTCCGATGGTATCAAGGCAGTATGCAAGTTCGTAGAGTGCGTTTTCATTATTAAGATTCAACTCTATCGCCTGTTTATAAGCTTTAATGGCGTCCTCATATTGGGTTAAGCTTTGGTAGGTAAGGCCAATATGATAGTAGATTTCATCTTTGTCCTCGGTAAGCGGCAAGGTGCTTTCATAGATTTCTATTGCCTCTGTATAATTTCCGGTGAGCGACAAAATGTTGGCCTTTAGAAGAAGGATTTCTACATCATTGGGCTGCAAATTAGAAGCCTTGTCAAGATATATCATAGCCTCTTCGTACTCCTCAATATTTATCAAAATCTGAGCTTTATCTAACAGAAGATCTATAGAAAAAGGATATTGTTCTATAGCCATGTTACATATTTTCAAGGCCTTGTTTAACTTTCCTGCCTCCAAATAATGATCTATGATAAATATAAAATCATCCAGTTCGAAAAAGCTAAATTTTTTATTCTTGAGATAGTCATCAAATCTTTTGATCAGCTCCCTCTCCTCCTCTCTTTTATAATCTCTCGCCATATGATTTTATATCATTTAGGGTCAACAAACAATCCCAAGGTAACGAAATGATAAGTAACTATTGCAATCTGATTCACAAAATTTTTAGGTCTGAAAATCAGGTTCTGATATAAAATCCTCGATTTCATTGTAGTTTCCACAAATCCAATTTAAAGTGTTCTCAAGAGAACGATACTTGTGATTTAATATTTTATTGGATTTGTTGTTATCATACCGGGATTTGGTAAAAGACAACCTGGTGGTTTCTTTTGTAACCAAAGTATCCCTTCCTGCCATTGTACTCCTAATATTTTCAAACAACCAACCTATCCATGCCAGTGGCAAGGACAATTTTATTCCCGGCGGCCTCCTGTTAATTCGGGAAGCCACGCTATGGAACAATTCCTTATAGCTAACACTACCCGCATTTACTATAAATCGTTCCCCTTTTATATCGTTATCCAGCAATTTTATGATGATGTCTCCCACATCGCGGATATCTACATAATTTAAGTTTCCTGATGGATAAAAGGGAAATCCCTTGTGTACCAGATCCAATAATTTCGTACTACTTCTTTCCCAGCCATAAGGAGCTAGAATAACCGATGGGTTAATTATTTTTACGTCTAGTCCTTCACTTCCTGCACGCCAAACCTCCAACTCGCCCAGGTATTTACTTTTTGCGTACTCAGTATTGAGTCTGGAGTTTTCCCACTTAGTACTTTCTTTTACGATGGCGTTCTTTTTGTTCCTCCCTATGGCAGCGATCGAACTCACATGAATAAAATTGCGCGTATTTGTGGAGAGACAGGCATTTACAATGTTTTTTGTCCCCTCTACATTTGTTTGAAAAAGCGCATTCTTATCTTTTTCATGAAAAGAAACAAAGCCTGCGCAATGGATCACAGTAGTAATTTCCTTCAGCAAGGATTCCAAATCCAAAACATCGAAAAGATCACCTTCCACTATCAGTTGCGAGGGTATTTTCTTTAATAGCCGTAGATCACTGGTTTTTCTAACCATCGCTTTAAATGACATGCCTGCACTATACAAGACATCACAAATAAAACTGCCCAACAAGCCATTGGCTCCGGTAACCAGTATCATATTAACCTTTTAAAGAAAATTATTTTGTAAATTCTGTGCTAATGCCCTTTGAATATACCTATGTGAAATAGCTTGTTTCGTAACAATAGCATGTTTCATATTATGACAATCGCTGCCCAAAAAGCTTACCATGCTTTTCTTAATCATTTGCTTTGTCACCTTTTTTGCTGCTGCTGAATAATAACCCGTGATAGCGTTGATATTACACTGGAACAACAAGTTTCTCTCAGCAAGCTGTTCAAGCAGCTTGAAATTAGACTGGATATACAAATATCTTTCGGGATGTGCCATTACAGGTTGCAAACCTAGGGAATTTATTTTAAATACCGCTTCTTTTAAAAAAACGGGCTCATTGATGAAAGAAGTCTCAAACAATAAATAATTCTTACCAAACACCATCAATTTTTCGGGAGTATCCAGCAATGCCATGAATGACTCGTCCAAATAATATTCTGCAGCGGCCTCAACAACCATTTCAAGCTCGACTTCCTTCATTGCTTCCTGCAAGCCCTGCAGCTTATCCATAATGATTTCTCTGTTATTTGGATAATACTCTGTCATCACATGCGGAGTGGTTATCACCTTTCTGTAGCCAAGGCGCTTCATCAATTGTAATATCTCTATAGATTCCTCGAATGAACCAACACCATCATCTATTCCCGGCAATAGATGAGAATGCACATCCACTTCCAGTGGGTACGGATTGTCGTTCTTAGGCTTCTTTGAGAATAAATCAATCATCAGGCGCTGTTGTATAAACTTCGGGAATTGTTACTATTTGAAGTAGCTTTTCAAAGCTGAGAACGTACTTTTTCGCTTGGTAGTTTCTTCGTAATAATGATTGCCATATCCATAGCCATAGCTTGAACTACTACTCAAGGAGTTCAATACCAAAGCAAGATTCTGAAACTTATTGACAGTCACCAATTTATTTATGCCTTTTAGGAAGGCCTTTTTGGAATAGTCCGCCCGAACCACGTACATGGAAATATCTGATTTTCTCATCACCAGGATCCCATCCGTAACCAATCCAACAGGAGGCGTATCCAAAATAATTATATCATAGGTTTCTTTAAGAGCATCTAATAATATATCCAGCTCATCATTGAGTATAAGTTCACTCGGATTGGGTGGCGTTGGTCCGGAAGGAATGTAATCCAGCCCCGGTATAGGAGTTTTTCGGATACATTCAGCCACCAGATGCCTGTCAATCAGAATGGTACTGACACCTTTGTTGGAATTCTCATCAGAAAAGGCTTGATGCACTTTTGGTTTGCGCATGTCCATATCCACAATGATAACTTTTTGCCTGGACAAGGCCATAATGGCCCCCATGTTCACTGATATAAATGTTTTACCCTCTCCACTTACTGTAGAAGTAACAGCTATAACCTTTTTATCTTTTTTACTGCTCATAAAATCCATGTTCGTTCGGATGGATCGCAGTGCTTCACTCATGGCCGACTTCGGATTTTTATCAATCACGAGCTTAGATACCTTCATTTTTTCGCTATTGTAGAAAGGAACAACCCCTAAAACAGGCGCCTTGCTTAAATTTTCCAGCTCCGGTAGGCTGCTAATTTTATTGTGAAGCAGGTATTTGCCTCCTAGGAACAGGAGTGACAACATAATTCCCGATACTGCACCCATACCATAAACAATCAGTACATTTGGAAATATGGGTGATCCCGGTACCGTGGCCGAGGATAAAATCTTGAAGTCCGTAACTGTACCAGCCCTGGCAATTTCGAATTCTGCCTTGCTTTGCATCAATGAAAGCAGAAATTCTTCATACAGGGAAAAATTCCGCTGCACTTTAGTAAATTCCGTGCTTTTTGAGGGAAGTGACTCAAAACTTTCCTGCAAAATTTCTCTCCTTTTTTGCAGGCGCTCCAGTTCACGCACTGCCATTGTCCTGTACCTGGAGACATTTTCGCGGATACTTTTAGAAGCCTGGTCTATGGCCTGGTTCTTTCGGGCTACTGCGTAGGTGTTTTGGTTATAGGAAGATAATAAAATAGCCCTTTCGTTTAGCAGCGCGTTTAATTCTTCAATGGCGGTGTTTACTATATCAGCGTTTGGCAGATTTACAGGCATCCTTATCAGCAGGGCCTGATCGCTTCCGAGCCGGTTTTCAAGGCTGGCGAGATACTCTACTTCCTTTTTAACAACCACCTTTTGAGAATCGATTTCTTCCATCATCATGATAGATCTTCCCATATCCTGCTTCAGATCCAATGATTTGTTTGAGATGGTAAAATCTTCTATGTAGTCCTCATAAGCTTCCAATCTTACCTCCGTCTGGGCAAGTTGTTGATCTAAAAATTCTATCCGTTGTTTATTGGCTTTGTTTTTTTCCTCTTGCGTGTAGTTCAGGTATAAGGTATCAATGGCGTTTACCAAATCACGGGCTTTATACCTGTTGTAGTCAGTGAAGGAAATTCTTATGGTGTTAGCATTTAAATTAAGAGGTTCTACCACCAGATTAGAACTAACATAGTTCAACAAGGCACGGTCGCTATTCATGATAAAATAGTAACTGGCATTGCCCGTAGCAGGATCATAATTAGAGGTCAGGAAGATGCTAAAATCGAAATGAGCGTTATTGATTTTTTCTCCAAAGCGGTGCGTGGTAGAAATTTCATCTTGGTCCAGCACATACTTTAGAAGAAACTGGTTGGGGTTCAAAATTTCTACCTTTATAGGCTGGTCAAGAAAATTCTGATTTTTTAAGCTCCCCCTTACTTCAAACGGAGAATTTTTATATCTCTCTTCATCGTTTATTTTCCCCTCAGCATAGTATGTTATATAAAGGTCTACCGCCTCTATGACCTTATTGAAGAACAGGCTGGATTTGATGAGTTCTATTTCGCCGGAAATATTATTTAAGTTCTGGTTTTCTTTTAGTGCATTGAAACCAAGAAGATTTGCTTCACTTTTAACATCTAATTTCAGGTCGGAGTAAGATTCATATACGGGCTTTGTATATCTGATATATATATAGGCAATGGTATTGGTAATCAGCATAATAATGATCATCCAGACGATGCTCTTCTTGAGAACGGAAGCTAATTTTTGAAAATCCAGCTTTTCAAGACCATCGTTTCCTGATTCCTCCAGGGGATGCAGGGGGTTATCATCACTATACTTTTCCAAATCTTTATTCAAATCTTCGAATTAATACTATTAGCGTCACCATGCTGGTAATTACACTCAAAATCGGTGATATGTCCCTCAAAGATTCCGAAACGAATTTTCTCACAGGTTCTATATAAATTATATCACCAGATTCCACTTTCAGCTCAGCTTTTCTCAATCCTTGAATAGTAGTGAGGTCTATTACCTGCACAGTGGGGTTTTTCAAGTCACCCCTGATCAACCTTATGTTGTGCCCTTTGGCTTCATTGGGGATTCCTCCTGCCAGCGCCAACACCTCAATTACGCTCATTTGCTCGTTCACAAGCGGAATTACCTGTCCACCCGTTGCTCCTAATACGATTACCCGCTTATTTGTGTAGGTGGTGATCACATAAGGCTCTTTATAGTAATTGCTATATTCTTTCCGAAGGACGCTATCTGCACGAGGAAGCGTAAGCCCCGCGAGGTGTATCTCCCCAACAATGGGAAGCATCACCATCCCATTTTCCTGCACCAAAAACCTGGGCTGTGGTCGTCCCTGGCTTCTATTTAAATTCTCCTCAACAAGTTCAAAATTGGGATCAATAATTCTTTCGCCCCTGTTGGTAAATACTTCAATTTGAAGATAATCGTATGGCTTGATGATGTAGCTGCTTTCTGCTTCATGAATGGCTGTTTCTGCAGCAGACGCCACCAGAGCATCATCGGTGGTAAACAATATATTTTGCCTGTAAACTTTACATGAGCACAAGCAAACAAGAGATATTATAAATAATACACAAATTCGGTATATGATTGTCAAATTAGGGCTTTATTAGGTAAACAGGCATAATGTAATACAAAAATATAACAAATGCGTTAATCATAGGCTATTTTTGAACGCTTTAAAGGTTTGAAGCTCACGGTCTTTTTCGGAAACCAAAGGAGCGTCATATCCCCAGTCTATTCCCAGGGTTTCATCATCCCAGATAATACCTCCTTCTGAGGCTTTGTGATAATAGTTAGTACATTTATAAAAAAAGACGGATGCTTCAAGGGCCACAAAACCATGTGCAAAGCCTTCAGGTATGTAAAGCATATTATTTTTTTCTCCATCAAGTATCACATCATAATGATGCCCGAAAGTGGGAGAATCTTTCCTGAGATCTACCGCCACATCCAACACCTTTCCGGATATTACGCGCACCAGTTTGCCCTGCGCGTAGGGTGCTTTCTGAAAGTGCAGTCCCCTCAACACTCCTTTTGCAGAAAAAGATTGATTGTCCTGAACAAAATTTGCTGATATACCATGTTCTTTCAAAGCCTTCTCTTGAAAAGATTCAAAGAAAAAGCCTCTTTCATCCTCAAAAATCCTTGGATAAATTTCAATCAGTCCGCTTATGGGTGTCTCTTTAAACTCCATGTAATAATAATATTAATTTGTTAGCAATTTAAGTGCAAAGCTAAACAAACCTTCAATTAATAAAAGAACTGAAAATGGGAATCAGGCACAAATAATCCGGATGGATTCCAGGTATTTATCAACTACAAATTTCTCATCAAACTGCATCTCCACTTTTTTCCTCCCGTTTTTTCCCATGAGTTCGAGGGCCTCTTCCTTCAGCAGCAGCATGTTGCACATTTTTACAGCCAGGTCTTCCGCATCTTTTAAGTTGCATAAGAAGCCATTGTAGTTGTTTTCTACCACATGGTTACAACCTGGAACATCGGTGGCAACAATTGGCTTTCCGGAGCTTGCAGCTTCAAGTAAAGTCCTTGGCGTTCCTTCCCGGTATGAGGGCAATACGATACAATCAGCCTCGTCTATAAATTTCCTAACATCATCTGTTGTTCCCAGGTATTCTATGATATCATTGTTAATCCACTGCTCCAGCATCTTCGTGGTGATCCCGCGCTTGTGACTGGGGTCAGGAGCACCCAGGAGCTGAAATTTAGCAACAACCCCTTTCGATTTCAAAGACTTTACTGCTTCCACATATTCTACAATCCCCTTATCATAAAGAAGCCTGGAAATAAGCAGAAACGTAAATTCTTTGTTTTTCTTAAATTCTTTGGGAATAAACCTGGCCAGATCTATCCCTGATCCCGGTACTAACTCGGTTATATCTTCCTTAATAAGGTTTTGTCTAATAAAGAGGTCACGGTCATTGCTGTTCTGAAAAAAAACTTTCCTTGGATATCTGAACGCTATTCTATACATGAATTTTGCCAGGCTGTTGACCAGGTTCTTTTTCATGAAAATCGTACCCAGGCCGCATACATTATTGATCACCGGAATTTTCAACATGGTTGCAGCAGCAGTTCCATAAATATTGGGTTTTATGGTAAAATGCAGAATCAGATCCGGTTTGATCCTCTTATAAATTTTATACAAGCTGTACGTAAGCTTCAGATCATTGACGGGATTGGTGCCGGTATTGTCCATTGCTACCGGTGTGTAGTTACAATCGTTTTCTACAAGAAGTGCACTGAATTCATCTTCAGGAGCAATCGTGTATACCTGGATGCCATTGGCTTTTAATGATTTAATCAATCCCATTCTGAAATTATAAATATTCCAGGAGGTATTGATCACAATAGCTATCTTCATATATACACTGTTTGTTAATTTTCTTTTAACCAAGATGAGCCATGATTAGTTGCATGGAAAGCAGGCATCTGTTAGTCGACGTTAAATATATAAAAAACCTTATTACCTGCACCATTTAAAAGATGTGATGTAATAAAAATCATAACATTCCTGTATGAATTTCGAAATAAAGAAGACTTTAGCTTAATTAAGATTTAATTTAATTAATTTTACAATTTACTTAATGGGCGATTTCATGGCAGATAAGATGCTTATTTTACATGTAGCTACGGTTACATTATTTTTAGTTCTTTTCATATTTAAAATATTTTTGCTGCTCTTCAATAAAAGACTACTACTAAGCCAGATTCGAAATAAAACTAAAATTGTGGATGTTATAGTCGGAGGGCTCATCTTTATTTCAGGGATATATCTTATAGCAGTTATTGGTAATACAAATTTGTATATGGTTGCAAAAGTTATCCTTGTATTGATAGCCATTCCACTTGGGATTGTGGGCCTTAAAAACAACAGCAAATTTCTATCGATGCTCGCGGTTGTCCTTTTTATTTACATCTATGGCATTGCCGAAACAAAAAACTTAGCACTTAAGGGTAGCAATTATGACCTTGAAGATTTTACATTCCAAAGCGATCAGGCGGATGAAATTTTAAAGGCCACTGAAAGTGCAACCTTGCAACAAGGAAAAGTTATATACAAAGTGCTATGTGTGGAATGTCATGGTGAAGACGGCCAGAGCGAGTTGCCAGGCACAGCCAATTTAGCGGAAACAAAGCTGAAAACAGAAGAAAAAATTGTTGTAATTACGGTTGGACGGGGCGAAATGAAGGGCTTTGATGCGGAACTGTCAGAGCATGAGATTGAACTGGTGGCAGCCTACACAGAAACCTTACAGTAATAACATAAGTTAACTTAAGAATTAGAAAAAAAATTATATGGCAGATACTTTTTCAACTGCACCTGTTCAGGAAACCGCTGTTTTAGTGGCGATCATCAACCAGGATCAAAAAGAGGATACAACCAGGGAGTATCTGGAGGAACTGGCTTTCCTGGCCGAGACACTGGGTGCGGAAACTACTAAAATGTTTACGCAAAAGCTGGCCAAGCCGGATATAAGAACCTTTGTGGGCAAGGGAAAGCTAGAGGAAATAAATGCTTACGTAAAGGCAAACAACGCGGATATGGTCATTTTTGATGATGACCTGAGTCCTTCCCAACTTCGGAACCTGGAGAACGAACTGCAATGCAAAATCTATGACAGAAGCTTACTGATATTAGATATATTTCTGAAAAGAGCACAGACGGCACAGGCTAAGACACAGGTAGAACTGGCCAGGTTTCAATATCTTTTGCCCAGGCTCACAAGGATGTGGACTCACCTTGAAAGGCAGCGTGGAGGAACAGGTACAAGAGGTGGTGCCGGTGAAAAAGAAATAGAAACAGATAGAAGGGCTATTCGAAATCAGATCACTTTGCTGAAGGAGAAACTAGTGAAAATTGAAAAGCAAAGCCAAACGCAAAGAAAATCGCGCGGTACAGTAGTAAGGGTAGCGCTGGTAGGATACACCAATGTCGGCAAATCCACCCTGATGACGCTGCTTTCCAAATCTGATATTTATGCTGAGAACAAACTTTTTGCTACCGTAGATGCTACTGTCAGGAAGGTGACATTGAACAATATTCCCTTCCTGCTTTCAGATACAGTAGGATTTATTCGAAAACTTCCAACTCACCTGATAGAGTCTTTTAAATCCACACTGGATGAAATTCGGGAAGCAGACATTTTACTACACGTAGTGGATATTTCGCACCCCGCTTTCGAGGATCAGATTGCCGTTGTAAATAAAACCCTTTCTGACATAGGCGCTATAGACAAAACCATCATCATGGTTTTTAATAAAATTGATCTGTACAGGGAGCTTCATGATGGCGAACAATATTCAGAAGACAATATCGACGAAAGCCACAAACCAGGACTTGAAGATCTGAAAAAAATGTTTATAGGAAAAGGCGACAACAGGGCGGTCTTTATCTCAGCAGAAAATAAGGAAAATATTGATGAGTTAAGAAAGGTGATTTATGAAGAAGCACAGCAAAAACATATGACTATCTTCCCGAATTATCTGAAGCAGGATTATTTTAATCTGGAATAACCTTTGAGCCTTGCACACTGCTATTTCTACTTTTTAAACATGTACCATTCCCCAAGGTTAAAACTACAGAACCGAAAATCAATGGCAGATGACAGAGCGTACAAAATTCCAATTGGTCGCAGGAGTGGCGGCAATATTAACTTATAAAGTTCTAAAAAGGGCGAGACGCGACTCAGTAAAGGGGAAAGGCATACTAATAACAGGAGGTTCCCGAGGACTTGGTCTTGTGTTAGCAAGGCAGCTTGCAAGCAAAGGCGCCAAGGTGGCTATTTGTGCACGTGACAAATACGAACTTGAAAGAGCGGTAAGTCAGATTCGTTCTTTTGGGGGTGATATTTCCGCCTATGTTTGCGACGTTTCCGACAGAGAGGCTGTAGAGGCTATGGTTCAAAGTGTTACCATTGATCTGGACGGCATCGACATCCTCATTAATAATGCCGGCATCATTCAGGTAGGACCTGCGAATTCCATGAGCATTAAGGAATATGAAGAAGCTATGGACATCAACTTCTGGGGCGCCGTTTACACCACCCTAGCAGTTTTACCCCAAATGAAGAATAGAAAATCAGGCAATATTGTCAATATTACTTCTATTGGGGGCAAGGTGGCCATTCCCCATTTGCTTCCTTATTCTGTTAGTAAATTTGCTTTTGTGGGGTTCTCTGAAGGTTTACATGCTGAGTTGAAAAAAGACGGGGTGCACGTTACCACCGTTTATCCCGGTTTGATGCGTACCGGCAGCCATCATAATATAGATGTGCTGGGAAAAAATAAAATGGAGTTTGCCTTGTTCGGTATTTTCGGAACCAACCCTTTGGTCTCTGTGAATGCTGAAAAAGCCGCACGAAAAATCATTGATGCATTTAGGGACAGAAAGTCCAGCTATATCTTAAGCTTGCCCGCAACATTGTTGGCCAAAGCCCACGGTTTATTCCCAGGCTTTACCTCGGATATCTTAGGCTATATCAACTACGTCTTACCCTCTTCAGAAATGGGAGGTGAGAAAAAAGTGAAGGGATACGAAAGTTATTCGGCAGTCGCCCCCTCCTTGCTTACGAACCTTGGTGATAAAGCAGCAGTAAAGAACAATGAATTCTGAAAACTGAATAACTCTTTAAGAGGGTGTCTAAACAGTTGCTTACTCTTGCTACAAATAGTGGTTCTATAAGAATTCCTGCCCCTTTTTCGATTTTACGTCACTCACAAATTCACGGAATTTTTGTTCCTCGTCTTTACGGCAAATAAGCAATACGTTATCACAATCTGCTACCAAATAGCCATTTAGATTGTGGATGATAATCAGTTTATCATTAGGGCCTTTTACGATACACTCGGTAGAATCATAAGCAAGCAGGTTTCCTTCAACCACATTGTGATTTTCATCTTTTTCCCTGATTTCGAAGAGCGAATTCCATGAACCCAAATCTGACCAGCCAAAATCACCCAACACGACGTAAACATTTGATGCTTTCTCCATAACTGCATAATCTATGGAGATATTCTTGCATTGGGAATAGGCATTTTTTACAAAATTATCTTCCTGGGGCGTATAAAACGTTTTCTTTCCTTCCTCAAATATTTCTGAGATCTCCGGCAAGTGGCTTTCAAAGGCCTTAATAATTGCGTCTACATGCCAGATAAAAATTCCTGAATTCCAGACAAAATCGCCACTATCAATAAATTTCTTAGCCAATTCCAGCTGTGGTTTTTCAGTAAACGTTTTCACCTTGTTAATAGGTGAATCTTCATCAGAATGGTACTGAATATAACCATAGCCTGTTTCCGGCCTGTTTGGCTTAATACCAATGGTTATGAGCTTATCTGCTGCATCAGAAGCCGACAAAGCAGTACGTACGGTTTCTACAAATGCCCCTACTTTAAAAATCGCATGGTCAGACGGCGAAACAATAATTTTTGCATTCCTGTTTTTCTCTCTGATCTTATAAGAAGCAAAGGCTATACAAGGTGCGGTATTCCGTCTCTGGGGCTCTAAAAGCACCTGATCTTCCTGAATATCAGGAAGTTGTTCCTTAACAAGCTTATCGTAGGAATCATTGGTAACAATATAGATGTTTTCTTTGGGGCAGATCGCCTGGAAGCGGTCATAGGTCATTTGTAATAAGGAAGTTCCAGTTCCCAGAATATCCAGGAATTGCTTTGGGTAATCATTTCTACTATAAGGCCAAAACCTGCTGCCAATACCTCCTGCCATTATTACTACAAAAACGTCGTTATTTTGCATATCAATGATTGTAAAAAATGTAAATACCTTCTTTTATATTTAAACTATTCCTTCTCTTAGTATGTCATGTAAATGAATGAAGCCTACAACCTGCTGTTCCTTTGTTACAATTAGCTGTGCAATGTTGTTTGCCTGCATCATGTTTAAAGCCTTAACAGCAAACTCGCCGGAAGCGATGGTTTTGGGAAATTTGTTCATAATGTCACCCGCTCTAAGTTTTCCAATTTCATCATGCTTCTCCATCATCCGCCTTAAATCTCCGTCTGTAATTACCCCCAAAAGAAGTCCATCCTCATTTTCTACAGCTGCCGCACCTAACCTTTTGGAAGAAATCTCCAGAATGGTATCCTTAATAGAAGCGGTTTCCAGCACTTTGGGAAGTTCGTTTTGCGGGTATATGTCATCAACTTTGAGATACAATTGTTTTCCTAAGCTGCCGCCCGGGTGGTATAAGGCGAAATCGCTGCTGGTAAATCCTCTGCTTTCCAACAAGCAAATTGCGAGTGCGTCGCCCAAAGCCAGGTGTACTGTGGTGCTTGTAGTTGGAGCCAGATTATTGGGGCATGCCTCCTGATCTATAGTAGCGTTTAAAACGAAATCAGCGTTTGTGGCCAGGAAAGAATTGATATCGCATACCATGGCAATCAATTTAGCACCGGTACGTTTTAATAGGGGAATTAAAACTTTTACTTCTGGCGTATTTCCGCTTTTTGAAACGCAAATTACAATATCACTCGATTGAACCATTCCCAAGTCTCCGTGAATAGCATCCGCAGCGTGCATGAACAAAGCTGGTGTACCTGTAGAATTTAGCGTAGCGACGATCTTGTTTGCTATGATAGCACTTTTGCCGACGCCAGTAATTACAACTCGTCCATTAATTTGAAGAATTTCCCTAACGCAATTTTCGAATTCCGCGTCAATCAGATCAGCAATCTTTGTAATAGCCCCAGCTTCCTTTAAAAGCACTTCTCTGGCTATTTGTTGAATATTTTTTGCTAAATTCAAATTATAAAAGGGTTATTCATTAAATTTGAACAAAGATACATAAATCATTCAAAAAGTAATTTAAAAGATTAAATGAAGCCTGTTTTTGGCGCAGCTTGAATGGCTTTTCCATTAAATTTTTATTAACTAAAGATGTACGTAGATAAAGTTGATCAGGTAAAAGATAAACTTAAGGAGATTTTCGGATATGGCAAGTTTAGAGGGAGCCAGGAAGCCATTATCCAAAATATTATGGACGGTAAAAATACGTTTGTAATCATGCCCACGGGAGCAGGGAAATCGCTTTGTTATCAGTTGCCTGCAGTGATGAAAGAAGGTACTGCTATTGTAATTTCGCCATTGATTGCCCTTATGAAGAACCAGGTGGACCAATTGACGGCCATCGGCGTGAATGCACAATTTCTAAATTCGTCTTTAACCAAAACAGAAATCACCCGAGTCAAAAAGCAAACGCTCGATGGGGAAGTCAAACTCCTGTATGTGGCCCCGGAATCACTCACAAAAGAGGAAAACGTCGCGTTTCTGCAGAAGGCCAATATTTCTTTTGTAGCTATTGATGAAGCGCATTGCATTTCTGAATGGGGGCATGATTTCAGGCCTGAGTACAGAAAGATAAAATCCATCATAGCACAAATAGGAAATCTACCGATTATCGCACTTACCGCTACTGCTACCCCAAAAGTTCAACTGGACATACAGAAGAACCTTCAGATGGAGGCCGCAGACATGTTTAAATCTTCTTTTAACAGAACAAACTTATACTATGAGGTAAGGCCAAAACATCATACAAAAAAGCAACTCATTAAGTATATAAAGGGTCACAAAGGAAAATCAGGTATAATTTATTGCCTGAGCCGTAAAAAAGTAGAAGAAATTGCTGAACTGCTCAAAGTAAATGATATTAAAGCAGCTCCATACCATGCGGGCCTGGACGGGCCGATAAGGATGAAAAACCAGGACGACTTCCTGAACGAGGAGGTAGATGTAATCGTGGCGACCATCGCGTTTGGAATGGGAATAGATAAGCCAGACGTTCGCTTTGTCATTCATTACGACACGCCCAAATCCCTGGAAGGCTATTACCAGGAAACCGGCCGTGGAGGCAGAGATGGCCTGGAAGGAAACTGCCTGATGTTTTATAGTTATAATGACATCCTGAAGCTTGAGAAATTTACGAAAGACAAATCCGTGACTGAACGCGATAACGCGAAAGTACTGCTTCAGGAAATTTCTGATTATGCAGAATCATCGGTTTGTAGAAGGAAACAGCTGTTACACTACTTCGGCGAAAAGTTTGAAAAAGATTGTGGATTTTGTGATAACTGCCTTAAACCCAAAGAAAAGTTTGAGGGGCAGGAGTACGTTGAGATTGCATTGAAAGCGGTTGAGCAGACTGGCGAACGTTTCGGGATTCGCCACCTCACCAGCGTAATCAGAGGTGCAGAAAACCAATATACCAAGAGCTATTCTCATGATGAGCTTGAAATATTTGGCGCCGGCAATGATCAGACAGAAGATTTCTGGAATTCCGTGATCAGGCAGGCCCTGCTTCTAGAGTATCTCGAAAAAGATATCGACAATGTTGGCGTTTTGAATCTTTCTAAAAGTGGAAAACAGTTTTTAGTAAATCCTTTTTCAGTAACACTTTCTAAAAACCATGACTATGAAAATATGGTGACGGAAGACTCATCGGAGAAAGACCTGGGCGCTGAAAAATCGTACGACAAAAATCTGTTTGAGATTTTAAAATCACTCAGAAAGAAAATCGCCAAGCAGAAAGGCTTGCCTCCCTATGTCATTTTCCAGGATCCTTCTCTGGAGGAAATGGCTACGACCTACCCCACCAATAAGGAGGAGCTGGCTCAAATCAATGGCGTAGGCATGGGAAAGGTGGTGAAGTTTGGCAAACCATTTATCGATGCCATTAACAGCTACGTGGAGGAAAACGACATTACAACAGCCGCTGATGTAGTGGTTAAGTCTGCGATAAACAAATCTAAAATTAAAATTTTTATCATTCAGCAAATAGACCGGAAGATTGACCTGGAAGAAATTGCAGAGGCGAAAGAGCTTTCCCTTTCGGAACTACTTGATGAAATTGAACACATTTGTTATTCCGGAACTAAACTAAACCTGAACTATTACATCAATCAGATCATGGATGATGAAAAACAGGAAGAAATCTTTGATTACTTCATGAATGCAGAAACAGATAATATTAGAACTGCGCTTGCTGAATTTGAAAATGATGAAGTGAGCGAGGAAGAATTAAGACTGATGCGCATAAAGTTCCTTTCAGAAGTAGCCAACTAACATTTTTCAAATACTTAAAAGATAAACCTTTCTTAAGGCGAAATAATAATGAACATTCTAATAATTGGATCCGGAGGAAGAGAGCATGCCCTGGCTTGGGGAATTAAGAAGAGTAACAAATGCAAAAATTTGTATGTGGCACCGGGAAACGCCGGAACAGACGGGATTGCTCAAAACATTCCGGTTGCGGTTGATGATTTTGAAGCACTGGGCAAGATTGTCCGTGAAAAAAACATTGACCTGCTGATAGTAGGACCTGAAGATCCACTGGTGAAGGGCGTGCGTGACTATTTCGAAAGTTCAATTCAATTTAAAGACTTGTTAATCGTGGGGCCCGGCCGAGCTGGAGCTGCTTTGGAAGGTAGCAAAGATTTTTCCAAGCAATTTATGGAGCGTCACCAAATTCCTACCGCAAAGTATAAAACCTTTTCTAAGAATGAGCTTGAGGAAGGGATAGCTTATATCAAAGAGATGCGCCCACCAATAGTGCTGAAAGCAGACGGGTTGGCCGCAGGGAAAGGGGTGATTATAAGTGAGAACATTGATGATGCTGTCAATACACTTAAAGAAATGATCCTGGATGAAAAGTTTGGGGCAGCCAGTCAGAAAGTGGTTATAGAAGAGTATCTTTCTGGGATAGAGCTTTCCGTTTTCGTTTTAACAGATGGTGTTAACTATAAGGTATTACCCGAAGCTAAAGATTATAAGCGCATTGGCGAAGGCGATACCGGACCAAATACGGGGGGAATGGGTGCTATTTCACCTGTTAGTTTCGCAGATGCGGCTTTTATGAACAAGGTGGAGGAGAAAGTTATCAAAAGAACTATCCAGGGACTGAAAGATGATAAAATTCCCTATTGCGGATTTATATTCATAGGGCTCATGAACGTAAAAGGAGAACCCTATGTGATAGAATACAATGTGCGAATGGGTGATCCTGAGACAGAAGCTGTAGTACCAAGGATCAAAAGCGATCTTGTAGATTTATTTGTAGCCTGCGCATCGGGAACTTTAGAGAAGCAGGTATTGGAAGTTTCTGGTGATTATGCAGCTACAGTTGTTTTGGTATCAGGAGGATATCCCGGAGACTACACAAAGGGAAAAGTTATCTCTGGGCTAAAAAATGCTTCGGATGCCCTGGTATTTCATGCAGGTACTACTCACAAAGACCATGAAGTTGTTAGCAACGGAGGAAGGGTAATTGCTGTCACGGGCATGGGCAAAGACATACACAAAGCGGTCGCAAATGCATATAAGGCTATTGACAATATAGTATGGGAAGGAAAAACCTATAGGAAGGACATAGGCGTCGATTTGATAAAAATCATTTAAGAAACTTTTCGAAAATGAGGCTGAAGTGAGCTGGTAAAAAGGGCTTTCTGAATAAATTTATTAAATAGTCAAGCATCATATTTGAGCTACCAGTATAGTAGTATATAAAATTAATCGCTAATTTGAAATAATTTAAGCGGCTGGCAGGTGGAAATATCCTTCAGCCAGCTTTTGAAAAAGGTTTGATTCGCTTCGTACCTACAGTAAAAAGAAGCATTAGATATAGATAAAACAGGAAGAATGGCGGGATGTAAATCATGCGGCACCAAGAGTATTGATGGTGCGGTAGCAGGATGTAACAACAATGGAGGTTGCCTTACCGGAGGCTGCAATAAAATGAACGTATTTGATTGGCTGTCCAACATGGATTTGCCTACCATAGACAAATTTAATCTGGTAGAGGTAAGGTTTAAAGGCGGCCGGAAGGAATTTTTTAGAAACATCAATGGACTTAACCTCATCACGGGCGATCCGGTGATAATAGATGTGCCTAACGGGCATCATTTAGGTTATGTATCATTACAGGGGGAATTGGTACGGCTGCAAATGCAAAAGAAAAAAATTAAGGATGACGATAACATTAGAAGTATCTACAGGGTAGCCAACCAGAAAGACCTTGAAAAATATGAAGAGGTAAAGCAAAGAGAACTTCCAACCCTATTCCGAACCCGGCAAATAATAAATGACATGAAGCTGGACATGAAGTTGTCTGATGTGGAGTACCAGGCAGACAATTCGAAAGCCACCTTTTATTATTCTGCAGATGACCGGGTTGATTTCCGGGAATTGATTAAGATGCTGGCCGGAGAGTTCAAGATCAGGGTAGAAATGCGCCAGATTAGTTTGAGGCAGGAAGCCGGCAGGCTTGGAGGTATTGGCTCTTGTGGCAGAGAGTTATGCTGCTCTACCTGGCTTTCCGATTTTAAAAGCGTTTCCACGACAGCAGCCAGGTATCAAAACCTGTCTCTCAATCCCAGTAAGCTTTCGGGCCAATGTGGCCGGCTAAAATGCTGCCTCAATTACGAATTAGAGACCTACATGGAGGCGTTGAAGGAAATCCCGAACATAGACAAACCATTGTTGACAGAAAAAGGAGAGGCCAGACTTCAAAAGACAGATATCTTTAGAAAAATAATGTGGTTTGGATATGACAGGGAAAATTCCTGGTATCCCGTAAGTGTTGACAGGGTGGGTGAAATTTTGGAACTAAACAAAAAAGGAACGATTCCAAGTTCGTTATTAGAAAATGCAGTAGTTGTTACAGAAGAGGTTGCTTCGGCAAATAGTGATCTTGAGCGGATGGATAAAAAATATGCAAGCAAATCAAAAGGCAGTAAGAAAAAGAAATCCAGGAAAAAAGGCAAATTTAGAAAGCCTGCCGGTCAGTCTTCCGAGGGTAAAAACAAGCCGAATTAGTCTCTAAAGACCATTGCGATCCGGGGAAAGGATCCTAAACCAAATTACTATATTGACATTATGTTCAGATTATCAAAAAATTTCTCCGCCGGAGAGAGATTTCAATTTATAATATTCACGATATTGATGCTTTGGCTGGGGAGCTGCAACAGCGATCGAATCTATGAAGAAAACGTGGATCTTCAAAACAAAACATGGTTAGCCAGCGATAGCGTTCAATTCTCGTTTAGAATTGAGGAGCCCCACAAGAAATATGATATTTTTTATAATGTACGGAACACCGTTGCCTATCCGTATCAAAACCTTTATATACATTATTATTTAAAAAATCACCAGGGGGATACGCTCAACAATGATCTAATGAACATCGTTCTTTTCGATCCTAAAACCGGAGAACCGTTCGGAAACGGTTTGGGGGATATTTTTAGCCATCAATACAGAATTATTCCTGAGTTCCAATTTCCAGACACAGGAGCTTACAGCCTTCAATTAAAGCAATTTATGAGAAGAGATTCACTTCCTGAGCTCCTGTCTATTGGAATTTCGATCAAGGAGGCTGTTCCTGCAGAGGACTAGCCACATTTCCGGTGCTATCCTGCCATTCTGCTGAAAAACACCTTACAAAAATTTAGCCCCAAATTATACTTATCACGGCTTTCTCCTTGCTCTTCTTTTTAGTAAAGGCAAGGTATTTTTGTAAAAATCGTTTTCTGGTGCATTTAAAAGGTAGTTTTACAACATTTTTTGCCCTTGCCTCAGACACGCCATATTTAAGACTGTATAGAAAAGCATGACGCTGCAAATGGGGACTAAACATCATAACAGAACGCCACCTATGAACTCGCGCACGCATCTTGATCGTTTCCGGGAGGCTACTTTTCCGTAGATGGTTCCTCATCCTGCCCCAGAAAGATCATTATTTTTTCTTCCATTTGTTCTTTATTGCTCCAATATTCCCTGCTG
>CAZHZR010000028.1:15128-20826 GCA_964537095.1 uncultured Roseivirgaceae bacterium | reverse complement strand
ATTTATTTATTACTATTTCTTTTCCTATTTTTGATTCAGATACAATGATGAATGCAAATAGAATCCGACAAAGCAACGCCTGTCCTGGAAGTTAAAAACCTCAAAACATCTTTTTTTAGTAAAAGGGGGTCTACAAAAGCCGTAGACGATATTTCCTTTGATGTCAAAAGAGGCGAAACCATAGGGATTGTCGGTGAGTCCGGGTCGGGCAAATCCGTAACCGCATTGTCTATCATGCAATTGTTTGGCGATCGAGATCAGCAACAGTCCGAGGGTGACCTATTATTTGATTCACCGCGTTTTGGCAAAGTCGATCTTTCCACCATCCCCAGGAAGGTGCTCAGGAAGATCCGGGGCAATGAAATCTCCATGATCTTTCAGGAGCCTATGAGCTCGCTTAACCCGGTGTATACCTGCGGCGATCAGGTGATGGAAGCCATACTGCTCCACCAGAAAATTTCAAAAAAAGAGGCCCGGGAAAAAACGTTAGAGCTGTTTGCCAAAGTGCAGCTTCCGGGTCCTGCACATATTTTCAAATCTTATCCGCACGAGATCAGCGGCGGTCAAAAGCAGCGGGTGATGATTGCCATGGCCATGTCGTGTAACCCTTCTATATTGATAGCGGACGAGCCCACTACGGCGCTGGACGTAACAGTACAGGCAAAGATTATCAAGTTACTAAAACAACTGCGAGAGACTGAAGGTACATCCATCATTTTTATATCGCACGACTTGGGTGTTATGGCTGAAATAGCCGACAGGGTGTTGGTGATGTACCAGGGGAAAATTGTAGAGCAGGGCAGCATCTGGGAGATTTTTTCAGATCCAAAACATCCTTACACCAAAGGACTATTGGCATGCAGGCCAAGGGTAGATATAAGATTGAAAGTACTGCCTACCATTGTTGATTTTATGGACACCTCGGCTTCGGGAGAATTAACAGAAAAAGCTAACAAGTACAACTCTGTTGGAGAGGCTATTCTTTTAAACGCGCAAACGCAGCAGGAAATTACTGCTAAAAGAGATCAGCTTTATAAGCGGGAGCCCTTGCTGCGGGTTGAAAACGTCAAAACCTATTTTCCGGTCGGCAACCGCTTCTTTGGAAAACCAAAGGGGTATATAAAAGCAGTGGACGACGTGAGTTTCGAAGTATATCCTGGTGAAACCGTGGGTCTGGTTGGTGAGTCCGGATGTGGCAAAACTACGCTGGGGCGTTCCATCCTTAGGCTCATTGAACCTACTTCAGGAAAAGTTTTCTTTCAGGATCAGGAACTGGGTACACTATCAGGAGAAAAGCTCAGGAGATTGAGAAAGGACATCCAGATAATTTTTCAGGACCCATACGCCTCCTTAAATCCAAGAATGACTGTAGGTGAAGCGATATTGGAACCGATGCGTGTTCATAAAGTATTGGATAATGATAAGCAGCGTAAAGATAAAGTTTTTGAGCTTTTGGAGACTGTAAATCTCAGCAGCAGTTACTATTACAGATACCCGCATGAGTTTTCAGGAGGCCAACGCCAAAGAATCTGCATCGCCAGAACATTAGCCCTAAATCCTCGTTTTATCATTTGTGACGAGTCTGTTTCCGCATTGGATGTTTCAGTACAGGCACAAGTGCTGAATCTTTTGAATGAACTCAAAGAAAAATTTAACTTTACATATATTTTTATATCTCACGACCTGGCTGTGATAAAATTCATGGCCGACAGGATCATCGTCATGAACAACGGTAAAATAGTAGAAGAAGGATATCCTGAAAATATCTTTGATCATCCTCAGCAAGCATATACTCGTAAGCTAATCGAAGCAATACCACGGGGAGATCTGCAGGATATCAGGAAAAAACAGTTGTTCCGGAATTTTAAAATGTAATCCACATCATTTTTTTGGTATGTCAAAAAAGAAAACAACAAAAAGTAAAGGCAGTTCAAAATCGTCTGCAAATCAAGCCTTCATTAAAGATCAGTTATTAGCCCTGTTTTATGCCAATCAGCCGAAAGATTTCTCGCACAAACAAATCGCCAAAAAGCTGGGCTTGCAAGATAAAAAATCGAGACAGGCGCTCACCGAAATACTGGATGCGCTTGCCAATTCCGGCGAGGTAGAGCAGCTTAGAAATGGTAACTTCAGGACTGACGACAGCGAACCAACCTATGTTACCGGAGTAGTAGATTTCGTAAATCCACGTTTTGCTTTTGTCGTTTCTGCCGAATCAGAACAAGATATCCGCGTAAGAGTTGAAGACCTCCTAAATGCGCTTGATGGGGACAAGGTACAGGTAATCGTATTTGGGAAATCAAAAGGAGATGGCAAGCCAGAGGGCGCTGTGGTAGAAATACTTGAGCGAAAACGGGAAGAATTCGTTGGCAAGATAGAAGTTTCAAGTCGCTATGCCTTTGTGGTTACTGACAGCAGAAAAATGCATTTCGATATTTTTGTAAAGCTGGAAAATATCAAGGAAGCGAAAAACAAGGATAAAGTGATAGTGCGGGTGACCGAATGGCCCGATCCTAAAAGAGGAAAGGATGCGAATCCTACCGGTGAGGTATTGGCAGTATTAGGACCAGCAGGCGATAACGAAGCCGAGATTCATTCCATTATGGCGGAGTTTGGTCTCCCTTTTGAGTTTTCGCCGGAGGTGGAAGCCGCCGCAAATAAGATTTCGCCCCGGATTACCAAAGCCGAAATAGCTAAAAGACGGGATATGAGAGAAGCCACTACCTTCACGATCGACCCCGCAGATGCGAAAGATTTTGATGATGCCCTCTCTCTAACCATGTTGGAAAATGGTAATTATGAAATAGGGGTACATATTGCTGATGTCTCGCATTATGTGAAGCCCAATTCTATTTTAGAACAGGAGGCATTGCACCGGGCTACCTCGGTGTACCTGGTGGACAGGACCATTCCCATGCTTCCGGAAAAATTGTCCAATAACCTCTGTTCCTTGCGCCCTAACGAGGACAAATTAACTTTTTCTGCTGTATTTGAAATAGATGAAAAGGCACATGTGGTGAATCAGTGGTTTGGCAGAACGATTATCCATTCCGACTATCGCTTTTCTTATGAAGATGCCCAGGAGAGAATTGAGTCATCAGCGGGAGAATATGCGAAAGAAATAACCATACTCAACGAGCTGGCTCTTAAGCTCCGCGCTAATCGTTTTAAGGCCGGCGCCATAAATTTCGAAACTGTGGAAGTGAAATTCAGGCTCGATGAAAAAGGCAAACCGCTGGAGGTAATCCCTAAGGTAAGGAAAGATGCGCATAAGATGATAGAGGAGTTCATGCTGCTTGCTAATAAGAAGGTGGCTGAATATGTATATAAAATGAAAGGCGGTGGAAAGAAAGGCTCAAAAGATGCCAGCAACACCTTTGTATATAGAATCCATGACTATCCGGATCCCGAAAAGCTGAACACCTTCTCTGTGTTTGCAAAGAAATTTGGCCACACGCTTAAGGTTGAAGAAAGCGCTATAGCCAAGTCGATGAACAAGCTGATTGAGGATATTGAAGGACGGCCTGAGCAAAACGTTCTGGAATCCCTTGCCATCCGCACCATGGCGAAAGCCAAATACTCAACGGAGACGAAAGGGCATTTTGGGCTGGCATTTGATCACTATACCCATTTTACATCCCCCATTAGGAGGTACCCAGATGTGATGGTGCACAGGTTGTTGCAACATTATCTGGACCAGGGCAAATCCGTGAGCAAAGAAGATTATGAAGAAAAATGCGTCCACTCCTCAGAAATGGAAAAGCGGGCAGCAGATGCAGAACGCGCATCTATTAAATATAAGCAGGTTGAATTCATGCAGGGCATGCTGAACGAAGCGTTTGCAGGTCTGGTAACCGGCGTTACCGAATGGGGTGTATTTGTAGAGATTATCGAAACCCGTTGTGAAGGAATGGTAAGAATGTCAGATATGACAGATGATTATTATGAATTTGATGAAAAGAACTACCGAATTATTGGTCGCAAGAATAAAAAGATTATTACTTTGGGCGATAAAGTGAAGGTAAAGGTGGTGAAAACCGATGTGGATAGAAGGACTATTGATTTAGAGTTTGTGAAATGATTAACAATAAGAGGTTAGGAGACAATGACTTGAGTCTTTATTTCAGGCTCATTGAAGATGAAATATCGAAGTTAGATTTAGATAAACACCCGCGGGAACTGTATGAACCCATCGACTATATTCTTCAGCTAGGCGGTAAAAGGTTACGCCCGATCCTCACGTTGCTGGCATACAGGCTCTTTAAGGATGACCACGAGCGTGTGGCAAAATATGCCGTTGCGGTTGAGGTCTTTCATAATTTCACGTTGATGCACGACGATATTATGGACCAGGCTCCACTTCGTAGAGGAAAACCCACGGTCCATGAAAAATGGAACAACAACATAGCTATCCTCTCCGGAGATGTCATGCTTGTGAAAGCTTATGAATTATTTTTTGACCTGGAAGCATCTAAGCTGAGCAAAGTATTGAAGTCATTTAGCACCTGCGCAGCCAGAGTTTGTGAGGGACAGCAGATTGACATGAATTTTGAAAAGGAGACAAATGTGTCAGAAGCGGCCTACCTGGAGATGATCCGATTGAAAACCGCGGTACTGGTAGGCTTTGCTCTGGAGCTGGGCGCTATTTTGGGGGATGCTTCAGATGAAGACCAGCGCTTGCTGCAGTTGTTCGGAGAAAACGTCGGAATAGGTTTTCAGCTCAAAGACGATCTCCTGGACATTTATGCAGATCAGGAAAAATTTGGGAAGCAGGTGGGTGGCGATATTATCTCCAACAAAAAAACTTTTTTGCTTATCAAAGCCCTTGAACTAGCCCGGGAAGAACAGGAAGAGGAACTCGGAAACTGGGTTTTTAAAGAAGACTTTGATCCACAAGAAAAAGTAGCTGCTGTCAAAAGTATTTATGACCAATTGCAAATTCCTGCCCTGGCAAGCGAAAAAATGGATTTTTATTTTCGAAAGGGATTTGATGCCCTTGACAAGGTTAGCCTTCCGGAAGAAAAAAAGGTTTTTTTAAAAGATTTTGCTGAACAATTAATAAACCGAGAAAAATAGATGTCCATTACCCTCATCATCATTATCCTTACCGTCATCGCTAGTTTTTACGCATGGAGCAATCCACAGGTGCAACATAAATGGATTTTTAGTCCTTATATCGTTCATACAAACAACGAGTATCATCGTTTTGTCACTTCGGGGTTTATTCATGCAGACCAAATGCATTTGTTCTTTAACATGTTTACCCTGTTTTTCTTTGGCGAACTCATCGAAAACGTGTATCAACATTACTTCGGGAGTTTAGGGCTGGCTCTTTTTGTCCTCCTATACATAGCAGGGATCGTTATTTCCGATATTCCTACTTTCATAAAGCACAAAGCAGATCCTGGCTACAGAGCATTGGGAGCATCAGGAGGTGTAGCGGCTGTTGTCTTCAGCAGTATTATGTTTTTCCCTCTTAATAAGATCTACATCTTTGGAATCATCGGAATTCCTGGTTTTATTTTAGGAGTTTTATACATCATATATTCCTATTTCCAGGGCAAGAAAATGGCTGATAATATCAACCATGATGCGCATTTGTACGGCGCCGCTTTTGGAATCGTGTTTAGCATTATCATTGATCCAGGCGTAATTGCCAGGTTCGTTGACCAGGTGCTAAGTTATAGGGCGTTTTAAT
>CAZHZR010000028.1:0-15028 GCA_964537095.1 uncultured Roseivirgaceae bacterium | reverse complement strand
GGATTGAGGATACTCCACTTACACCTCTAACTTCATTATCAGCTCATAAGGATGCCAGCGAAATGCCCGGCAGGTATTTTGTGTCGCACTCAAATTATAATTTTCTCACATGTTAAACGTTTCAACATCAAATCCGCTATCTTTGTAAAGTATGCTTTCGAAACAATACAGTTAGATAATAGTAGTTAACCTGCAATGAAAAAAGTATCCGATGATCATCAAAAAGGAAAGAACGAACTTTTAAATGTTAAAGAGGACGATGCTACTATTTATAAATTACTCATTGATAGCGTAAAAGATTATGCTATTTTTATGCTAGATCCTCAGGGATACATTGCTACCTGGAACCCTGGCGCAGAAAACCTGAAAGGATACACCGAGGAAGAAATTCTTAATAAGCATTTTTCGATTTTTTATACAGAGGAGGCAAAGAATAGAAAGCACCCTGACTTTGAATTAAAAATAGCTGCAAAGGTAGGGCGGTTTGAAGAAGAGGGTTGGCGGATAAAAAAAGACGGATCTTCTTTTTGGGCCAATGTCGTCATAACCGCTGCTTACAATAAGAACAAGGAATTGGTGGGATTCTCGAAAGTTACGAGAGACCTCACAGAGAAGAAAGGCCTGCAAGACAAGCTACAGAAAATCCACGACGAACTGGTTGAAAATGAAGAGCGGTCCCGCCTACTGATAGAAGGTGTAAAAGATTATGCCATTTTTCTCCTGGACAAAGATGGAATTGTAACAACCTGGAACGAAGGAGCGAAGAGAATAAAAGGGTATGACCATGATGAAATCATTGGTCAAAGTTTTTTAAAGTTTTACACGCCGGAAGCTGTCGCTGCACGCTATCCGCAGTTTGAGCTTTCCAAGGCTTTTGAAGAAGGGAAGTTTGAAGACGAAGGTTGGCGGATCAGGAAAGACGGGACAAAATTTTGGGCTAACGCTCTGATAACCCCCATTTATAACTCCAAAAAACAACATATAGGATTTACGAAGATAACCAGAGACTTAACCGAAAGGGTGAGGAACGAAGGGCTGATGAAGAAGAATTTACAACTACACAAAGTAAATACCGACCTCGATAATTTTATATATACGGCCTCACACGATCTTAGATCACCCATTTCTAATCTGGAAGGTTTGTTGTCTCTGATGGACAAAAAAATCAGTTCGAAATTAGATGATACTGAAAAGAGTATTGTTGAAATGATGGGCAAATCTATCCTTAAACTCAACAATACCATCAGCAATCTGACGGAGGTAACCAAGGCACAGAAAAACCTCGAAGATAAAATGGAGGAGGTTTCAATCCGCACGATATTAAATGATGTAAAAGAAGAACTACAGGTTGCCATGGAGACTGCGAACGTGGCGCTGATAGAACAGATAGAGGTTGAGGAATTTACTTTCGCAAAAGCCAGCTTAAGAAGTATTGTCTATAATCTTTTGAGCAACGCCATCAAATACAGGTCTCAAAGACGCCCCCCTATAATAACCGTCAGCACTGGTTTTGATGGAAATCAGAAGACGCTGAGCATTAAAGACAACGGCCTGGGCCTAAGCAAAAAACAGCAGGAAAAGCTTTTCGGAATGTTTAAACGCTTTCATAACCATGTAGAGGGCTCCGGCATAGGACTTTATATTGTAAAAAGAACTATGGAGAATTACGGAGGAAGAGTTGTCGTCACTAGCAAGCAAGATGAAGGGACGGAATTCAAGCTATACTTCCAGAGTTAAAGGATTTCACGCTACTGATCCCGCTTTCACAAAGCTTATCGGGGCATCAGGCAATCCACAAACATCAATACCTTCCAGACAAGCGCGTCGGAAATGTAGTTAAGTCGCAGGCTTTATCTTACATTAATACAATATTTCATACCTGCCTCATGTTAGTATGGTCAATGAACATCCATAAGAAGATTTCTTCTTGCGCTGGATTTGATTGATCACCCAAATAGGAATCGCAAAAAGCTTACAATAAATAATTATTTTATAGCGAAATTGTATAGTTTTGAAATCAGCATTTCAATTATCATAAAAGCATGCATAATTTTAATAAGATAAACACCCTTGCCGGCTGGGTAGTATTTGCCATTGCCACGCTTGTCTACTGGTTGACCGTCGAACCTACGGCTGGATTCTGGGACGTTGGCGAATTTATAGCCGTTTCTTACAAACTGGAGGTGCCACATCCTCCAGGTGCCCCGTTCTTTCTTCTTGTAGGGCGCATGTTCTCGTTTCTGGCTATGGGAGATGTAACACAAGTGGCTTACTGGATCAATATTGTAAGCGTGCTGTGTAGCGGTTTTACCATTCTTTTTCTGTTCTGGTCTATATCTTTATTAGGTAGAAAAATACTGAAGGTAAAAGACAATGAAGTTACCACATCGCAACTTTATATGTTAATGGGAAGCAGCGCTATCGGTGCGTTGGCTTATACTTTCTCTGATTCTTTTTGGTTTTCAGCAGTGGAGGCAGAGGTGTATGCCATGTCTTCTTTCTTTACAGCATTTGTATTTTGGGCCATTTTGAAATGGGAATTGGTAGAAGATGAGAGTTTGGCCAACAAATGGCTTATCCTTATCGCCTACATGATGGGACTTTCTATTGGAGTACACCTTTTGAATCTTGTTACTATTCCTGCGCTGGCATTAATTTATTATTATAAAAATCATAAAATTACAACCTGGGGATTGATCGCAACCATGGCGATCAGCCTTTTGATCATTGGCGTGATTATGGTCGGTATAATTCCTGGTCTGCCTAGCCTTGCCGGCGCCATAGAAATTTATTTTGTGAATTCACTGGGGCTGCCCTTTGGCTCTGGAATCATTTTCTTCTCATTGCTGGTTGTGGGTGGCTTGGTTTATGGCATCATTTACTCCTACAAAAGTGAGAAGGTTATTCTGAATACTGCCTTGTTGAGTCTCGCATTCGTACTAATAGGGTACGCTTCTTATGCGATCATTGTAATCCGTTCCGGGTATGATCCGCCTATCGATGAAAACGACCCTGAAAATATTATAAGCGTAGTATCTTACCTGAAGCGAGAGCAATACGGCAGCAGACCGCTTATTCATGGACAATATTTTACGGCTGAGGTGATTGATCAAAAAGAAGGCGCTAAGGTATACGTGAAAGGGGATGAAAAATATGAAGTGGCAGATAGGAAACTGGAGTATGTTTATGATCCGGCTAAAACGACGATTCTTCCGAGAATTTACAGCACGGACCAGGCCCACGCGGCTTCTTATAGAAGTTGGCTTGGACTCGCACCAACGGAAGAACCTACTTTTGGTGATAACCTTTCGTTCATGTTTACCTACCAGCTAGGTAAAATGTATATGCGCTACTTCATGTGGAATTTTGCCGGAAGAGAGAGCGATGTGCAGGACGCCGGATGGCTTTCGCCGTTCGATGCCGGGAAAGAGGTGCCGGAAGTACTGGCCAATAATAAGGCGAGGAATAACTATTTTATGCTCCCCCTAATTTTGGGACTGGTAGGTCTTTTTTATCAGTATAGAAAAGATCAGCTTGGATTTTCTGTGGTAGCCATGCTCTTTTTCCTGACTGGGATGGCGCTGGTGTTATACTTGAATTCGCCGCCGGTTGAACCCCGGGAACGAGACTATATCTATGTGGGATCCTTCTATGCCTTTGCCATTTGGATTGGGTTTGGTGTAATGGCCTTATCAGAGTTAATTGAAAAATGGATAAAAGGCAAAGCAACCGCCCCCATTATTGCCACAGTAGTATGCTTGGCGGTGCCAGGCATCATGGCTGCTGAAGGCTGGGACGATCACGACCGTTCAAATCGATACTTCTCAGTTGATCAGGCTAAAAACTTGCTGAATTCATGTGCTCCCAATGCAATCCTGTTTACCGGTGGAGATAATGATACATTCCCCTTATGGTATGCGCAGGAAGTTGAAGGCTTTAGAACCGATGTAAGGGTAATTGTACTTACCTACCTCAATACAGATTGGTACATTGAGCAAATGACAAGACAAGCTTACGAGTCTGATCCGCTTCCATTTTCCTTGACCAAAGAGCTTTATCGTCAAGGCGGTCCTAATGATTATCTTCCTGTTGTAGAAAATCCAAACATCCCCGGTGCTATAAATCTTGAACAATTTATGGATCTGGTAAGGAGAAGTCACAAAGGAATTCAGGTTCCGACATCCAGCAGGGGCTTCATCAATACCGTTCCTTCTAAATCTGTTTTTCTAAATATTAATAAAGAAGAAGTTCTGGAGATGGGCATTATTCCCGAGCCGCATGAGGAGTTATTGCAGGATCAGATGGAGATTTCTTTAAAGGGAAGAGCAATCTATAAAAATGACCTGATGATCCTGGACCTTTTTGCCTCGAATAATTGGGAGCGACCTATTTACTTTAACAATACCTCCCTGCAAAATGTAAATCTTGATTTGAAGCCTTTTGCAGTACAGGAAGGGGCTACCTATAGAATTCTTCCTGTAAGGAATCCAAATCCGAATATGGGAGAACTTGTCGATACGGAAATTATGTATGAGAACATGATGACAAGATTCCATTGGAGAGAGTTAGACAATCCAAAGGTGAATTATGCGCTCGATTATAGAAAAGCTGTTACCAACCATAGGGCGTACTTTAACAGCCTCACCGCAGCGCTGCTGGAAGAAGGAAAAACTGAACAGGCAAAAGAGGTGGTCTTACAGAACCTGGCACTAATGCCTGACGAAGCGATCCCTTTTGACTATACTATTTCTGAAACTGTGAACTATTTGCTAACTGTGGGTGAAACTGAAAGAGCCATGGAGATAGCAGACAAGGTAGCAACGCGTGCAGACGATGAATTGACCTACTACAGTGGGCGGCAGGGTGTACCGGGTTATGAAATCCAGACCAACCTTTTCGTTCTGAACGGCTTGATAAGGAACATGAAAACTGCGGGCCAGGATGAGGCTGCTAAGCGGTATGAGGAAATGTTCATGAGGCACTATGGTAATATGAATTAATTCGGATGATGTACCCAGGCTAAGCTTAAATATTTTTCGTCAGGCAAACCAAATGTCTGGACGGGTTTGGACAAAGGCTATAATTGGTTGTTTAGGGCAGCCTTTATTAGCCTTTGTCTTTTTATGCCTGATGCGCTTTATGAAGAAATGGCAGATTGCACCAGGCCCCGTTTTGAACTCTGACGAGGCGTCTTATTTCTGCAAAATGTAAAATAGATCCAAACTTTCATCCGGGTTTTCGGAGACCAGGTAATCCTCATGCGAAATATCGACCACCAACCCGGCATTGTTTTTTTGGAGCAAATTTCGGTTTAGTCGGTTCATAATGTCATAGGGAATTCTTAATAAGCTTGCAGGGAGCCTGTATTGAAGATTTAATATATCGAATCGGGTAATCTTTTTTACGGATGCTTTATTCTTTTCATAATATTCCATTACCTTCTTATTTCCGGCAATTCCTTTTGACTCGACGCTTGAAAAAATCTCTTTTGCCAATTTTGTCAATTGGTCAGCGGTGTACTCCCTGATATGCCAGGGATTACGAGTAAGGGTTTTTTTAATATTTGGCGTTGAGATCAAAGCTTTCCCACCCGGCTTTAGCACCCTGTGCATTTCCTTCAAAAAAAACGCATCGTCTTTAATATGTTCAATTACCTGAAAACTGACAACCACATCAAAGGAATTGTCTTCAATACCGTCAAAAGGCGGAACTATAGCTTGTCGGAAAGTTACATTTTTATAGGATGCACTTAATTTCTCTATTACATCGGTTATCTTATCGAGGGCCACATAGCGGGTGCTTAGTGGTGAGAGTAATTCTACACCTCTTCCTTCTCCACATCCAACTTCCAGAAGATCTCCCTCTATGTAAGGCATAGCAGCATAGTAGGCCTTTAATAACCTTTGGTGAATAGGATTGTCAGATACAATTTTATCAGAAGCGATTTCGGTGGTATAGGTAGCCATGTATAAAAACAATTGGATTTCTGGTTCGTTTTACCCGCATAAAATTTCAAGCGAACAAGAAAGGGATTGGGTTAAAATGTTCTATTTAAATGATCAAAATTAATTTTTTAAAATCAAAAGGTGACGATTTTTTCTAAATATTGTTTATAATTATAGTAATCGCCGTTTTTTGTGAAATTGGACATAATTATATTCAAATTGAAATGATAGATCTGCACATTTTGAGAAATATGAGTGGCCTTCCAAAATTTTTTATTTTGGTTCTTTTTAGCTTTCTCTTCTCCTCCCCTGCAGAAGCAAGAACAAACTTTCCGCTTGTAAATTCTGCTTATAAATACGACCCCAACTCAGCCATAAAATTAAAATACCAGCTGGCAGCGAAAGAAGACAGCATTCATCTTTACTTACAAATAGATATACTGGACGGAAACCTGTTGGAGGATTATAAAATCGGATACGAACTCAAAGAGTTTTATGGCGAAAAAAGCGTTGAAACGAATGATTCAATTTCGATACAGGATTTTCTAATCGGGTCGAAAAGGAAAACTTATTATCTAAAAATACCTTTGAAGGTACAGCCCGGCGTTAATCTGGCTTTATTTAATATTCAAGCGTATGAAGGCAAACCATTTTATTTTGATATTTTGTTAGATCTTCAGGATAAGTTCGCCCCATCCGAATTGTTGCTTATTGGCCTTTCAGACTCGCTTCCGGTATTCAATAATTTTTTGTACCAAGACGACGATTACGCTATTGTCAACTCTTTTGACAGCCGAACTGCCGCTGCTTTTCCACTCCATTTTTTTAAGTATAACATCGTATTTACTGCCGCCTATCCTCCTATGGCGAGTGGCGCTGATCCCAATAAGTCGATGGAGATAGATTCAGTTTTTTCTCTAAACTCCGGAAGCGCTCTGAGTTTTTCTGATGAAGCCCTTTATTTTGTGCAGTCAGACACTTCGAATTTGAAGGGGCTAAGCTTCAGGGTGGTGCCCTCATATTACCCGGATTACAAAAGGGCTGAAGAACTTATCTTGCCACTTATTTACATTAGTACAAAAAGCGAAATGGCACGCCTCTCCAAAGCAAATGATGTCAAGAAAGCTTTGGACAAGTATTGGCTCGATCTGATTAACAATCCGGGAAGGGCCAGGAATACGATAAGAAGCTTCTATGACCAGGTGGAGATGGCCAATCAAGTGTTCACTACCTATAAAGAGGGGTGGAAAACAGATCAGGGAATGGTTTATACACTTTACGGACCTCCACATGAAGTTTATTTTGATGGAGCTGAAGAGCAATGGATATATAAAAAAAGCAATGATATTTCAAGGGTTAAGTTTACCTTTGTAAAAATTAAAAATATTTTCACAGAACAGCATTTTGAGCTGATGAGAAATAAGAGCTACGAGAGCTTCTGGTTTGGAAATGTAGAATTATGGAGAAAAGGAATAAAGAATTTATAAAGCGACCAGGGTTTAAGAGACACACATCCAAACCAGCGGTCAATGCGAATGAAGTAATATTTGGAACCAGGGCCATTATTGAAGCTATCCGAGCCGGAAAGGAAATTGATAAGCTGCTAATTCAAAGAGGACTAACCAATGAGCTCACTACCGAATTAATGCAGTTGGCCGGAAGTCACCAAATCCCATTCTCTAAAGTACCGGTAGAAAAACTGAACAGCATCACCCAGAAAAATCATCAGGGAGCCATCTGTTTCTTGTCGGCTGTTACTTACGCCTCTTTAGACAATATCGTTACCGAGTGCTTTCAAACAGGCAAGGTGCCTTTTATTCTAGTATTGGACAGGATTACCGACGTCCGGAATTTTGGCGCGGTGGCAAGGTCTGCGGAATGTGCAGGCATGCACGCCATTGTAATACCAGGTAAGGGGAGTGCGCAGATCAACAGCGATGCCATGAAAACCTCTGCAGGAGCGCTGAATTTCATCCCCGTGTGCAGGGAAGGTAATTTAAAGGA
Source organism: uncultured Roseivirgaceae bacterium (assembly GCA_964537095.1). Taxonomy (GTDB): domain Bacteria; phylum Bacteroidota; class Bacteroidia; order Cytophagales; family Cyclobacteriaceae; genus CAMPJM01. The sequence continues at coordinate 7,079 of CAZHZR010000028.1, read as the reverse complement.
CACGCTTCAGTACCTGAAAGACAGTGGCATTCAGGTAGTAGCTTGTACAGAAAAGGCTGATCGCTTAATTTACGATGTTGAATTTTCGCAACCCACCGCAATACTCTTAGGGTCTGAAGAGGATGGTATTTCCCAGGAATATCTCAAGCTAGTCAGTACCTCCGCTAAAATCCCGCTAACGGGAAACATTGAATCTTTAAATGTTTCGGTTGCCGCTGCTGTGGTTATTTTTGAAGGAATAAGGCAGAGAATGCAGAATTTGTAGTTATTGAGCTTTATTGAATGCTGGTCGTGTAGAGGATTTTTAATTAAGATATAGATCCATCGAATTCTGCTTTAGCAGAAGCTGGCATATTTTTTAATCCAAACGTTGAACCGATGTACGATACCTTAAAACCCGTTTTAGAAAAAGCGCTTCTTGAATTAAAAGCCGAGGGCTTATACAAAAAAGAACGAGTAATTACTACTCCTCAGGGTGCCGAGATTAAAACAACAGAAGGCAGGGAAGTTATAAACTTTTGTGCCAATAATTACCTCGGCTTGTCCAGCCATCCAAAAGTCATTGAAGCGGCAAAATCAACCATTGATTCACATGGCTACGGCATGTCGTCCGTCCGGTTTATTTGTGGCACCCAGGACATTCATAAGACGCTCGAGGCGAAAATATCCAGCTTTTTAGGGATGGAAGATACCATTCTTTACGCAGCGGCTTTTGACGCGAATGGAGGTGTGTTCGAGCCCCTTTTCGGACCCGATGACGCAATCATTTCCGATGAACTTAACCATGCGTCTATTATAGATGGCGTTAGGTTATGCAAGGCACAAAGGTTTCGCTATAAGCATAATGATATGCAGGATCTTGAAGAGCAATTGAACGCTGCTTCCGGGGCCAGGAATAAGATCATCGTGACGGACGGTGTCTTTTCAATGGACGGCACCATTGCGCAGCTGGACAAAATTTGCGATCTGGCCGACAAATACCAGGCCCTGGTAATGTCTGATGAATGCCATGCGACTGGATTTATGGGAAAATCCGGCAGAGGCGTGCATGAGCATCATAACGTGATGGGTAGGGTGGACATTATTACGGGCACCCTGGGCAAAGCGCTGGGCGGTGCATCAGGGGGATTCACCTCCGGGAAAAAGGAAATTATAGAAATCTTAAGGCAGCGTTCGCGCCCTTACTTATTTTCTAACACCTTGGCTCCCTCTATTGTAGGCGCTTCTATCGCTGTTCTCGATATGCTCACCGAGACTACGGAGCTCCGGGATAAATTGGAAAGCAATACTGCTTACTTTAGAGATAAAATGACTGAAGCAGGTTTTGACATTAAACCCGGCACCCATGCCATTGTTCCCATAATGTTGTACGAGGCACAGGTAGCGCAAACTTTTGCCGAAAAGCTTCTGGAAAAAGGTATATACGTCATCGGTTTTTATTATCCGGTGGTTGCAAAAGGGAAAGCAAGGATTAGAGTCCAGATGTCGGCAAGCCATGAGAAAACGCATTTGGATAAAGCCATTCAGGCCTTTGTTGAAGTTGGCAAGTCTTTGGGAGTAATAGAATAAGTTCAAAGTTCACGGTTCATGGTTTAAAACTTTGCTAAACCAAGTACGGTATTCCTCTAATGTTGCCAAGGGTGAAAATTAGAAGGTAGATCAGCAAACTATGGTTGTTGTAAACGGCTAGATTTGGGGATTTTACCTTTGTTCAGTGTTATTAGACATCATGCACTTTTAACCTCCGGGTTGCTTTGTTCCGAGGGCGTTACTTCCTCGGACTTTTTCTTCTTTTTCTTTATTTTAACCGGCGCCTCCAGTGTCTCCTCCTCCGTCACTGGTTGATCTTCGTACAAATACTCATTGATTTTCTTCCGGAGTTCCTGTGTGGACAAATTGTGGTAGATAGTGCCGTTTCGAACAATAGACATTTGGCCGGTTTCTTCAGAAACCACCAACACCAATGTGTCCGTTACTTCTGTCATACCTATAGCAGCACGGTGCCTTAAGCCAAACTGGGCGGGAAGATTTTCCTGATCCGAGACCGGTAAAATACACCTTGCAGCCTTCACCCTGTTGTTATGAATGATGACCGCGCCATCATGCAGCGGGCTGTATTTATTGAAAATTGATTGTAGCAATCTTTTAGAAATGACCGCATCAATCATGTCGCCGGAATCCGTATAGAACCTTAGCTCAGAAGTCTTGGAGAACACTATCAAAGCACCCATGTTAGCGCCACCAAGGTTTTTGGCAGCCTCTATAATGGGAGTGATATTCAGATCTTTCATGGGGTTTTTCCTCCAGGGCAGGCCGTAAAGAAAGTTATCCCGGTTTAGTACCGTGGTCTTTCCTACCAATAAAAGGAATTTTCTGATTTCCTGCTGAAAAAGAATGATGGCAGCCAGCACACCCACGCTCATAAATTGCCCTAAAATGGTGGATAGCAGCTCCATTTCTGCAGCCCGCACGATAAGATACAGAAGGTATAAAGAAAGAAAACCTACAAAAATTTTAACAGCAACGCTTCCCTTCATTAACTTGTAAACCTGATACAATAGCACGCTTACGAGGACAATGTCGATGATGTCCTTCCAGTTAATTTCCAGAAACCCTATCGTAAAAGCAAAAATCAATGATATGTTAGTTATAAAAATGTTAAGTTATAAAGCTTTGTTGTCTCTACTGCTTCTTTTACATCATGAACCCGCAAAATGGATGCGCCGTTCATTAAAGCAATAGTATTTAATACCGTTGTTCCATTCAATGCTTCTTCGGGTTCTATCTGAAGGCTTTTGTAAATGGTTGATTTTCTTGAAACCCCAATTAAAACAGGCAATTCAAGGATCTCAAAATACTTCAAATTTCTCAGAATCTCGTAGTTTTGCTGAATTGTTTTTGCAAAACCGAAGCCCGGATCAATAATTATATCTTTCACACCAGCCTCCTGCAAATTTGATACCTTTTCTTGCAGAAAAGTCACCATTTCCGACAAAAGATTGTCGTAATGAGTTAACTTATTCATAGTCTTAGGGTTTCCCCGCATGTGCATTAAAATATAAGGAACATTTAAAGTTGCAACAGTGGCAAACATCTGCTCATCCAAGGTTCCGGCAGATATATCATTGATCAAAGCGGCACCATAAAACACAGCTTCTTTAGCAACACTGCTTCTAAACGTATCAACCGAAATTACAGTATTGGGAAATTCTTTTAAAATGATATCAATAGCATTTACTACGCGTGTAATTTCTTCTGACTCAGAAACTTCTTCGGCTCCAGGTCTTGTAGAATAGCCCCCGATATCAACGATATCAGCTCCCTCTTCCAGCATGCATTCCACCCGCGTAAGCAGGCGCTTGTCGTCGTTATATTGTCCGCCGTCAAAAAAGGAATCGGGGGTGACATTTAAAATACCCATAACTTTTGGGGTATCTAACATCATCAGATTTCCTTTTAAGTTAAGTGTTTTATTTGGAGAAAAAACTTTATCTTTCGTGTTCAATTCGTTAATCTATCACGTTATTTCAAAATTTGTATCAAAAATTGGCTCATCAAACTGTCAGCGAATATACTCAAGTTATCAACGCTTGTAAAGACGTTTTTGAAAAGAAGACAAAAGATTATGGCACCGCGTGGCGGATTTTGCGCTTGCCTTCAATTACAGACCAAATATATATAAAGGCCCAACGCATACGTTCTATTCAGGAAAAAGGGGTCCAAATGGTGGAAGAAGATGTTTCATCTGAATTCATCGGAATGATCAACTATTGCATTATTGCGCTGATGCAGCTGGACTTGGAAAAGGAAGCAGGTTTAGAGATTTCAGTAGACGTGCTAATGCCGCTTTATGAGAGAATTGCTGACGATACCCGAATCCTGCTTAGCCATAAAAATCATGATTATGGGGAGGCCTGGAGGGACATGCGGATAAGCTCTATTACTGATATTATCTTGATGAAGTTATTAAGGGTGAAACAGATTGAAGATAACAAAGGTAAAACCTTAGTCTCGGAAGGAATAGGGGCAAATTATCAGGATATCATCAACTATGCCGTATTTTGCCTGATTAAAATGGATTATTTATCAGGCAAGAATAAGGATCTGTAGGGTCGACTTGATTTTATTTGGGAATTAAATTTACGATAATGAAAATATTGGTTTTAATAGCAAGGCTATTTGTTGGTGGACTTTTCATTTTTTCCGGGATCATTAAGATCAATGATCCTGTGGGTACTGCTATAAAAATGGAAGAATACTTCCAGGTCTTTTCTTCTGATATTGCCGGCTTCTTTTTAATGTTCGTTCCATTTGCGCTGCCAATAGCAGTGTTTTTAAGTGTTCTTGAGGTAGTGCTAGGCGTGGCAGTTTTAATTTGGTACAGGATTAGACTAACATCCTGGATTCTACTACTCCTTATCATCTTCTTTACCTTTCTTACATTTTATTCTGCGTATTTTAACAAGGTGACCGATTGTGGATGCTTTGGCGATGCTATAGTGCTCACTCCATGGGAGTCATTCACAAAAGACATCATTTTACTGGTACTCATTGTGTTGTTGTTTTTCCACCAGAAAATGTTTGCGCCCTTATTTGCTAAGAAAGCAGGCGATATAATTATTTTAGTTTTTGCGGTAGTCAATATTGCATTAGCCATTTATGCAATTCAATATCTGCCCTACGTGGATTTTAGAGCTTATAAAGTGGGAGCGAATATTCCTGCTTTGATGGAGCCTTCCGCACAATTGAGATATAAGTACATTATGAAAAAAGATGGTAAGCTTCACGAGTTCGAAAGCTATCCATCTGACACTACCTATCAATATGAGGATATGCAGATTGTTAATCCCGAAGATCAGGCGAAGATTTCGGATTACAGTATCTGGAACACCGAGGGAGATTTTACCCCCGAGAGTTTTAATGGTAACAAACTGTTTGTGATAATCTATAATTCTAATCTGGCATCATCAGATAACATTGAAGAAATAAAAACTTTGATTGATGAACTGGAGGGAACAGTGGAAACCTGGATGATCACCGCTTCGGATGAAAGTTCTTTCGAATCTTTTAGGCATACGCATCAATTGGCCGCTCCGTATTTTTTCGGAGACGCTACAGTATTAAAAACGATTATCCGATCCAATCCAGGATTGGTGTTATTACAGAACGGTGTCGTAAAAGGTAAATGGCACCATAACGCCGTTCCCGCATCTGCGGATATCAGAGGTTTGCTGGCGCAATGATTCGTTTCTTCTGGAAAAGAATCACCTATGGCTTCGGTGTAATAGCGGGGGTTATACTCGTGGTTTTTTTTCTCTTTCATGCGCTGCCGGGAGACCCCGTTTCTATGATGGCGGGGCAAAGAACGGACGTTTCGACGCGGCAGGCTATTACAGAGGAATTGGGTCTGGATAAGCCGCTCCTCACCCAATTTGTGTACTACGTGAATGACCTGTCTCCGCTAAGTGTACACGAAAGCTCTGCAGATAATGCTGTGAAATATTCATTCGTTCCTCTGGTTAAGCTGGGCTCAGGCGTTTTGGTTGTTAAAAAGCCATACCTACGCCGCTCGTTTCAGAGCAATAAAAGAGTTGACGAAATTCTCTGGCAAAATTTGAGTAATACGCTCTGGTTGGCTGTTGCTGCGATGGGCTTGGCCACTATCGGTGGAATTGGCATTGGAATAATGGCCGCCTTAAAGCGAAACACTTGGTGGGACCACCTATTTGTGTCTGCTTCTGTCCTGGGCATATCTATCCCTTCCTTTGTCTCAGGAATTTTCATCGCCATGATCTTTGGGTACTATCTCAGCGAATATACCGGCCTGAGTTTGACCGGGCAGCTATGGGTTACACATCCCCTACGTGGAAGGGAGCTTCACCTTGAAAATATTATTCTTCCGGCTTTAACTCTTGGAATAAGGCCGCTTTCTATTATAGTTCAGCTCACCCGGAGTTCGATGCTGGATGTATTGTCGCAAGACTACATCAGAACCGCGCGTGCAAAAGGATTAAGATTTTATAAGGTGGTGATAAAACATGCATTGAAGAATGCGCTGAACCCTGTGATCACGGCCGTTTCCGGTTGGCTGGCATCTCTCATGGCAGGGGCTTTTTTTGTAGAATATATATTTGACTGGAAAGGCCTGGGCTATGTCACCATTAATGCTGTGCAAAGTCTGGATTTTCCGGTGGTGATGGGCGCCACCTTGTTGATTGCTGTTATTTTTGTAATCATCAACATTGCAGTGGATATGTTATATGCTGCCATTGATCCACGTGTGAGATTTGGGAATTAGACTTAAACCGGAGTTCAGAACAGCTACTGCCTAATTGTTAAAAAAGGCAAGTCGAAAAGTTTCTAGCTTTTAAACATGATTTGAGTGATGTTCCAGGCGGGGTAAATGAAGGCAACTAAAACGCCAGGCTTAGACTTCATTCTCAAATAGAGGTTTTTCCTTCCCATTTGTTCTGGTGGTTTCTAAAAGTCCAGGGGGGAATCTGTTCCGGTTCTTTCCAAAGGCCTTTCTTCTTTTCCTTTGCCTTTTCTTCCAATGAAAGATACAGGGAAGTATTTGGATGAGTGGAGAGTCCTTTAACGTAGTTCCAGGCCAATCCCTGCTCCAGGAGCAAAGCACCCAGATCCTTTCCATTTTTGATTAGAACGTCTGCCATAACATTTCTGTCCTTGTCAAACTTCAAATAGGAGATGGTAACCGTCTTTTTAAGGCAGATCTTTTCAGTATAGGCCTTGGCAACGTCCCCAAAAGATTGGTTGATTTCCGGACATTCAATATGATTAACTTTTGCAGAAAGTGTGTCGCCATCATTCAAAACAACTACAATGATATCTCCTTCCTTCACCTCAATAACAGTGCCTTCTACTACATTTTGTGCGATTCCTGCCAACGATGACAGCATAAACATCAATATTAGAGAAACCTTGTTCATGATTCACCTCCTCTTTTGGTATGCTTGTAAATATCGCTTTATTCTAAGGAGGAGGCGGGGTGTTGTGGCGGGCGAACCAACGCATGTAATAATTCGGCTAAAATTATTATATTGTAGCACCTTTAAATA
>CAZHZR010000027.1:14781-21269 GCA_964537095.1 uncultured Roseivirgaceae bacterium | reverse complement strand
TCCTTCATGGCTGTGGGTCGGAACACTCCAAAAGCAAGGAAGCTGACGAAGATGAAACATCTGCCCTCGGGAATACAGCGTTACAAGTTGTTGTTGATGCAGATCAGGAAACGATAAGTATTTTTAGGAAAGGCCAGGAAGATGCTTTGCTCACCCAAAATGCCAAAGAAGACTTCCGCCCCTATATCCACCCCATTGCTGCCCCTGATGGCAAAGGGATACTCACCGAATACAGCCCGGGGCATCACAAGCACCAGACCGGCCTTTACTGGGGCTTTACTAACGTCAACGGAAGGGATTTTTTTCATAACCCCGGTGAGGGCTATTGGAAAAAAGTCGCCGCAGATGTGATAGAGGGAGAAGGCGAGACGGTTCAATGGCAGACGGTATATGAGTTGCAGGATGAAGATGGAAAGGCCATCATGCTTGAAACCCAAACCTGGACTATACGGGAAAGCGACGGCAAATACTATTTGGAATTAGAATGGAAAGGCGAGGCGAAAACCGACATCACCATCGGCAAGTATGATTACGGGGGGCTTTTCCTCCGGATGCCCTGGAAAGAAGGGATTGATGGTGAAGTTGTAAACGCTGCCAGGCAAAAAAACGAAAAAGCCGAAGGCCAGCCTGCCATGTGGGTGAATGTAGCGATGCAGGTGGAAGGCAGAGAGAATATGGCCAATATTTCCCTCTTTGACCATCCCGAAAACAGGGGTTACCCGAACAAATGGCGGGTGGACGGACAGTTGGGCGTTGGCCCTTCCTATACACGGGAAGAGGATTGGATCATTCCCGAAGGGAAGACAGAAACCTTGAAGCACCAACTCGTCGTACATAGCGGCGCTATCAATGATCTGGATATCAATGATTGGTGGGGGAGTTTTTCCGGAAAGACCGGCATGTACAATTCAACCGAACTATGGAAAATCGCCCAGGAAGAAGGGAGGAACGCCAAATTTCTCGAACCTTGGGAAGCCGTGGAAGCCATGACGGTCAAGGAAGGCTACAAAGTCAATGTTTGGGCATCCGAACCCATGATCACCCAACCCATGGCTTTTTGCTGGGATGATAAAGGTAGGCTATGGGTAGCTGAAAACAGGGATTATGAATCCAGAGGCCATGGGTTTTCCAATGCGGGAAATAGCAGAATCCTGATTTTGGAAGACACAGACGGCGATGGGGAAGCAGATAGCCAGAAGGTATTTATGGAAGGCTTGGCATTTCCAGCGGCGATGGCGGTAGGTTTCGATGGCTTATACCTGGGCGCCCCCCCGAACCTATTGTTTATCCCTGATAGAAACGGGGACGACAAGGCCGATATGGATGAAATCGAGGTGTTGTTGACCGGCTGGGGCATTAGAGACCGGCATGAAACCTTGAACAGCCTTCACTGGGGCCCCGATGGTTGGCTTTACGGGCTTCAAGGATTTGCCACCCCTTCAAAAATCCGCAAACCCGAGGGAAAAGGAAAGCTCTATTTCCATAATGATGCCTTCCCTGAAGACCTCCTGGAAGCCGACGGCGTCGACATCAACGGTGGCGTATGGCGTTACCATCCGGTGAAAGACCGCTTTGAAGTCGTAGCCCACGGTTTTAGCAACCCCTGGGGCATCGATTATGACGCCAAGGGGCAGCTGTTTATCACCGCCTGCGTCATCCCCCATCTATGGCATATTGTGCCGGGGGGGATTTATCATAGACAAGGAGGGCAACACTTCAATCCCTACGTATATGATGACATCAAGACCATTGCAGACCATAGCCACCGCTCCGCCCATGGAGGTGCCAGAATTTACCAGTCAGATGCCTTTCCTGCCGAGGAAAAGGGCAGGATATTTATGGCCAATATCCATGAACATGCGATTTTATCCGATATACTTGAACGCTCCGGTTCGGGCTTTATCGGACGGCACGGGGATGATTTTGTGACCGCCAACAATGCCCAATGGGTCGGATTCAGCATGGAGATAGGCCCTGACGGGGGACTGTATGCCTTGGACTGGCATGATGCAGACATCTGTGGCCAGGAAGTGCTTAACTCCGAGACAGGCAGGATTTTCCGTACCATGCCAGTCAACAACCTGGCAAAGGACTTTAAAGGGAGGTATGATGATCTAAACAAGCTTTCCGATCTGGAATTGGTGGAATTACAGAAAAGTGCCAGTGACTGGCATTCAAGAAGGGCGAGGGGGATCCTTCACAAGAGGGCTGTCAACGGCGCGTTTAAAAAGGGGACTTCCAAAGCTTTGATGGAGATATTTAATAAAGACAAGAATCCCGATTTCAGACTGAGGGCGATGTGGGCACTTCACCAGATAGGTGGTTTTGATGAAAATCAGCTTGTGCAGGCTTTGGGGGATAGGGATGAATACGTAAGGTCATGGGCCATACAGTTTTTGTGCGAAGATCTGAACCCATCCAGGGAAGCCAAGGCGAAGTTTGTACAAATGGCCGAACAGGATGCTTCCCCCGTGGTCCGGCTTTACCTCTCCTCAGCTCTCCAGAGGATCCCCACGGATGAAAAATGGGCCATAGCGTCCAATCTTTTAGAGCATGATGAAGACCAAGAGGACCACAACCTTCCAAAAATGATCTGGTATGGCATCGAGCCATTGATGGAAAAAGACCCAGCCAAGTTCCTTGCGTTGTCCAGCCATTCAAAAATCCCTTTTGTGACCAAATTAATAGCACGTCGGGCTGTGGACGGAGATCGGCTTGAACTTTTGGTAAACACCATGGAAAAATCCGGAGCCAACACCTCTCTTCTGCTTGAGGGGATGCTCAGCGGCATGGAAGGACGGACAGACCTGACCGCTCCCGCCAATTGGGCAGCTTCCGCTGAGAAACTGCAAAAGACGTCTGCGGAAAACAAGGAACTTGCCATTTCCATTTCTGATCTCTTTGGGGACAGGGAGGCCACCCAGCGCGCACTATCCACCCTCAGAGACCCTAAGGCGCCATTGGAGAACCGTATCCGGTCATTAAAACTTCTATCCGCCCAACAGAACACGGCGTTGGCCAATGAAATCCCGGCTCTTCTCAAAGAAAAAGGACTTAGGCTGGAAGCGATTAGGGCCATTGCAGCTTATGACAGTGAGCCGTTGGGGCGGATGCTCATCCAAGGCTATAAAAATTTCACGCCCCAGGAGAAAACCGAAGCGGTACAGACACTCTCCTCACGGCCCAGGTACGGAGGAATGCTGGTCACCGAGATCAAAGAAAACCGGATTCCCAAAAGAGAAATTTCCCCCACCATGGCTCGGCAGCTGCTCCGGGTGGTAGGAAGCGGATTTATTGAAATATGGGGTGCTATAGAGTCCGTTGCCAAAGATGAGGCCGCCTACCAGAAATACAGGGACATCCTCCAGCCGACGGCCCTGGCAGATGCTGACCTAAAAAAAGGAAAAATCCTTTTCCAAAATGTATGTGGACCCTGCCACAAAATGTACGGGGAGGGGGAGTTGATGGGACCTGACCTCACCGGCTCCAACAGGACTGACATCGACTACATCCTTTTGAATGTCCTGGACCCAAGCGCTGAAATCCAAGACGATTATCGGATGGTGGTCATTACTACCAGGGACGGAAGAAATTATTCCGGAAATGTAATTGCTGAGAACAACCGTCAATTGACGTTAAGGGTAGTGGGGCAAGAGCCTGTAATTATCAACAAATCCACCATCCAATCCAGGGAAGTGACGCCTGTGTCGATGATGCCGATGGGACTGTTTGAAAACCTTTCGGAACAAGAGATCCTTGATTTGGTGGCCTATTTGGGAACAAATAAGAAGATTGATTAGAAAATTGGCTTTTTTATGTTTGCCGCCCCGAATCAAATTGGGGCGGCTTCTTGCATATCATAACTTACGAGCTTCTGTCCCGCTGGAAACTTGTTCCGAAACTACACCTTCAGCAACCACCAAATTGATGAAATAATGTCTGATCAATGACTTTTGCTTAGTTTTTCTCGCAGATATCCTCCCTTGTAGCAATTGCCTCTTTCATTCCCAACTCGATTGCTTTTTGCAGGTCTGAACACACTTCTCCATCCATTGGTTGATGACGCATGTTGTTTTTGGCCAAGGCCCTGTTATAGAACAACTTGGCATTTTGCTGATCAAGTTTAATGGACGTATCATAGTCGTCAATAGCTTCCTGATATTTTTTCATCTTAAAGTAGGTATTTCCTCTAAACTGAAACGCCATCGCATCAGTAGGCTCCATTTTAATCGCCCTGGTAAAATCCTTTAGCGCCGCTGAGAAATTGCCCAGTTTATCTTTGGCTAGTCCGCGATTTACGTAGGCTTGCGGAATTTCCGTTGTCAGAGCCACCGCACTATCAAAATCAGCTACTGCCTGTTTAAAATCTCCGTCCTTGTATCTCAACATACCTCTTTGAATGTAGGCTTCTGGAAAAGGATAATTTCCTGCTAAAACCTTGTCTAGGGCAGCAATTGTCAATGCTTTGTCTCCTGAATCCTGCGCAATATAGGAAAGCCAATATAATGCAAGGCTGTTATCAGGCTCCAACCGCAATGCATTTTTCAAATCAGCGAGAGCCAGTTGGTTTGAAAATCCATCTTTGCGCATCAAACCTCTGTCTACATACAGCTCAGCGGAGGGCGCCAACGCTATGGCCTTGGAATAATGTTCCTCGGAATTGTGATAGTCGCGCAGGCCGTTATAGCTTTTGCCGAGATAGTGATGGATGATCACCATTCGGTCATCTGCCATTGATTTTACACCAGTCAACACCGGCTGAGAATGCGGACTATACGCAACGCCTTTAAAATAAATTGCATGCGTGGCGGCCCCTGCGGGAAGTTCCAAAAGTTTTTCAAACAAAGGAACGGCTGCCTTGTAATCGCCAAGGTTGTATTCTAAAACTGCGCTGCTAAAAAATGCCTCTGTCATTTCAGGATTCAAATGCTGAACTGTCCGAAAATCTGACAAAGCTCCTTCCAAATCCCCCAACTGCTCGCGGCAATTAGCCCGGCCAAAGTAAGCAATGGCATGATAAGGTTGTTTAGCGATGACTTGGGAGTATATATTCCCCGCCTGCTGGAATTCATTTAGGTTGTATAGATCATCAGCTTCATCGAGTAATGAACTGTAATCCCTTTTTGCCAATAGTTGAGCAAGTTCTTCATTTTGAAGAGATTCAGGAAAATACACATCATCCCCGCTTTCCTGTGAAAGCGCTTCAAAAGTAAAGCACAAGGTGGAAAATATTAATATATATCTAATCACTGTGGTAAATTAAGGTAGGGCAATTTGTTCCGGAAAAACAATTTAGAAAGCCGGTATGGTTCCCGATTAGAGGCTTGTCTTCAAATATATTATCAAATGTGGAGAATTTTAGAAATTTTCCTAAAGTTTTAAAACACAGCAGCGCGCTTATTGTTGATATTTGGAAGAAATTCATTGATATTATTTAAAACCATTTTTTCCCTGTTAATGTACAAGCGCTTTCAAAAAATTTTACTAGTGGATGATGATGCAGTTGCCAATTTTCTGAGTGAGTCGGCTTTACAGGAAATGAACCTTTCCGAGCAGGTACATATATCTCATAATGGAGAAGAGGCCTTAAACTATATCATTGAACATTGCTCTAAAGATACGAGCAATACTGGTAATTGCCCCGATTTGATCTTTCTAGATATTAATATGCCCGTAATGGACGGCTTTCAGTTTTTGGAGGAGTTTGAAAAAATTCCGACTTTTTATAAAAAACCAGTTAAGATCGTCATGCTGACATCTTCTAGTGCCAATGCAGATATTGAAAAGGCCAGAAAATTCAATGTGGAAGGATATATAGTCAAACCTTTATGTCCGGAAAAAATAGAGGCCTTATTTAAGTAGCGCTTGTTGAAAAAGAGCATTGACGGGATTTTAATATTGTTCCATATTTCCTGATGACCTATCAGGGCAACCGGATTCCAGGCATAAAAAAGCCCGCAAAATATATGCAGGCTTTTAATTCAACAGTTAAACCATTCTTAACCTTTCTGAATCTTCAGCAATTCTTTCACTTTTAATTGTGTTTTTTCATCGGAATAATTGATGTCATCCTCCAATCCTGCCCGCAAACTATTAATATAACACTCCAGCGCTTTCTCAGGCAAATTGTTTTTCTCATAATATAAGCCTTTCAATCGCAGGTTATAAGATGTTTCCTTAATGGCCATAGATTTGTCAATCCACGCTGCTGCTTCCTTTAGGTTTACATTCTTTTTCATACATTTTTCCGCACTGCTTGCGTAAGCCATCCAGTCGTCGGGACTTGCATTTTCGACTGCCTCTCTGGCTTTCAATGTAGTTTTATCGTCCGTAGGATTGGCGAACGAGGCGCCGCTTATCAGGGTGAAGAAGCTCAGGCAAAGGGCGAAGCTGAAATGGTTTTTAAAATTTTTAAGCGTATTCATGATTTCGAATTTTTTGTTTTAAAATTTGTTGACATCTTCTTTATTACTAATGATGTGCCAAAA
>CAZHZR010000027.1:10665-14681 GCA_964537095.1 uncultured Roseivirgaceae bacterium | reverse complement strand
TTCTTCGGCCGATGGTAAAGATGCAACACCTGCCAACCGCGCCAGGTTATTCCCTGTAAGGATTTTGCTGTTGCGAATGCTTCCAGGAAGCTGGTCCATGCCCATTCCGATATGTCGGGTGGGTTTTGGGATTTTAAAAATTGCATCAGCAATGACGCGACAATAATAGTCTCCGCCCATTCTCGCCACCGAATCCAGTTTGTAAGGGTCAATACTGCCTTCCTCATCCAGAATAGCTTCATCGATATGAGCCATTACCACCTCGCAAATCACCAGGTTTGCAGCCCCTCCTTCGCTTCCGGTTTCCACCACGTCTCTCACAACACACTCAAAAGCTACAGGGGACTCCCTAACCCGCGGAGGCTTTATTTTTTCTGACGCAACAGGTGTAAAACCCGCTTTTGAAAATTCATCTATTCCTTTTGCGTATTCAGTACTCGCGAGCGACATCTGTTCCACCATCGCGTAATTTCCTATATTAATCACCGCTTCTTTTACTTCAAAAATGTTTTCCAGCGTATGCTTATTCGTATTTCCACGAACCCTCCTGACAGGCGAAAAGACCAATATGGGAGGATTAGTGCCAAAAATATTAAAGTAGCTAAAGGGACTTAAATTCACCCTGCCATCTAAACCTATTGTGCTTACAAAAGCAATGGGACGGGGAGCTATGGCTCCCAATAAATATCTATGTAACTCGGCAGGTGAAACCTCTTTAGGATCAATTTTCTTCATTTCATTGGATTCAAAATAATAAGGACTCATGTACGCCATCGTATGCAATAAATCCAAAAACTAAAATTTTCAGTTAATTTTCTTCAATGTTAAATTTATTCTCACACGGAATATTAAATAGAACAACTAAACAGCAGGCAAAATGGTCGTTCGCAGTTCCCCAAAGCCTACGCGAACACCATTTTTTTCCGCATAGCCTTTCATGATCACAGTGTCCCCATCTTCCAGAAACGTTCTTTCTGTTCCATTTCTTAATCTAATAGGTTTGGTACCATTCCAGGTAAGTTCTAACATGGAGCCGTAGGAATCATGCGAGGCACCACTAATGGTTCCGGAAGCATACAAGTCACCTATGTTAATATTACAACCATTGATGGTTTGATGCGCCAACTGCTGACAAACGTTCCAGTACAGATACTTAGCATTGCTTTTACAAAGTTCATTATAATCTCCACCAGGTGGAAGTATCCCTACTTCAAGATTAAGGTCAAAATGTCTGTCACCCCTGCTTTGAAGGTAAGGCAAAACAGGCGATTGATCAGGACCTTTGACTTTGAAAGCTTGCAAAGCTTCAATAGTAACTACCCATGGAGATATGGATGATGCAAAACTCTTTGACAAAAATGGACCCAGCGGCACAGACTCCCACTTTTGAATGTCGCGCGCAGACCAGTCATTAAAAAGCACTAATCCGAAAATGTATTCTTCGGCATCCTGAGCCGACACAGACTCTCCCAATGAAGTACTTCGGCCTGTTATAAAAGCCATCTCCAGCTCAAAATCCAAAGATTTTGTCGGACCAAATATAGGATTTTCTGCTCCGGGAGGCATTGTCTGGCCTTTTGGCCGCCGCACCGGCACTCCTGAGGGTATAATGGAAGATGCCCGCCCGTGATAGGCAACGGGCAGATGTTTCCAATTCGGCAACAATGCATTTTCAGGATCCCGAAACATGCTTCCGACATTGGTTGCATGCTCTTTACTGGAATAAAAATCCGTATAATCGCCCACTTTTACTGGCATCAGCATTCTCGCCGCCTTCATGGGCACCAGAATTCTTTCCCGGCATTCTTCATTATCTCTCAACTCCGGGTTGTCGTAATCAAGCAATTCCCCTACCCTGTCCCGCAAAAGGTTGGTCGTTTTCTTACCCAACCCTATAAGGTCATTCAAGTGAGGTCGATGAAAATAGCTGCTCATAGGGGTATCAAACATGTGCAAAAATCCTTCTCTATGTAGCATTGAAAGGTCTACAATGAAGTTGCCAATGGCAATTCCGGCACGGGCATCCCGCTCATCCGTCTCGAAAATTCCGAAGGGAAGATTTTGAATGGAAAAATCCGACTGAGCATCTACTTCAATCCATGATTTCGTCTTTGCATAGTCTTTGTGCCGCATAGCTATCATTTATCTTGATCCGAATAAATTTAACATATATCCTTAAATCTATATCCATTACTACCAAACGAAAGGCAAATGGTTAGAAATTATCCTTCAAAGCATATCGGAGGCTTGTTCAGGCTATTTTAAGTGACGAAATTATTAGAATTAGATATTTTTCAAATTTTTAGGAGTTTATAGTCTCACACTAATTAAATTTGCGTTCCAATTTTATCAAGATATTATCAATAAAAAATTACAATGGCGCTTTCATCTAAGTACAACCCCAGTGAAGTAGAAGACAAATGGTATCAGTTTTGGTTGGAAAACAAGTTTTTCAAATCCACGCCAAATCCTGAAAAAGAACCATATACCATTGTAATTCCGCCACCAAACGTAACCGGAGTTTTACACATGGGGCACATGCTGAACAATACCATTCAGGATGTTTTGATCCGGAAAGCAAGAATGCAGGGCAAAGAAGCATGTTGGGTGCCAGGTACCGACCACGCCTCCATTGCCACCGAAGCCAAGGTAGTGGCTTTGTTACAAGAAAAAGGAATCAGCAAGAAAGATATCAGCAGAGAAGAGTTTTTGGAGCATGCCTGGGAGTGGAAAGAGAAATACGGAGGCATTATTCTGGAGCAACTTAAAAAATTGGGGGCATCCTGCGATTGGGACCGTACCAGGTTTACCATGGAAAAAGATCTCTCAGACGCGGTAATTGATGTTTTCGTTAGACTTTATAACGAGGGTTATATCTACAGAGGCATCAGAATGGTGAACTGGGATCCTAAAGGAAAAACAGCCTTATCGGATGATGAGGTTATCTATAAGGAAGTAAATTCGAAGCTTTATTATATAGATTATCAGATTGAAGGCAGCAATGACAAAGTAACCATCGCTACTACCAGGCCCGAAACAATTTTGGGAGACACGGCGATTTGCATTAATCCGGATGATCCACGTTTTAGGCATCTGAAAGGAAAGAAAGCCATTGTTCCGCTGATCAACCGGGCCATTCCTATCATTGAAGATGAATATGTGAGCATGGAATTTGGAACCGGATGTTTGAAAGTGACGCCGGCGCATGATCTGAATGACTATGAATTAGGCCAAAAACACAATCTCGAATCAATTGATATTCTTGCAGATGATGGCACCCTGAACGAAAAAGCACAATTATATATAGGGGAAGATCGCTTCGTTGTCAGAAAAAAGATAGCAAAGGAATTGGACGAAAAAGGCTTCCTAAATAAGGTAGAGGACTACAAGAACAACCTGGGTTTTTCAGAAAGAACGGATGCGGTCATAGAACCGAAACTTTCCATGCAATGGTTCCTGAAGATGGAAGAACTGGTAAAACCTGCGTTGGAGAATGTGATGAACGACAATATTCAGCTGCACCCTGCCAAGTTTAAAAACATGTATCGCTCATGGATGGAAAACGTCAGGGACTGGTGTATTTCTCGTCAACTTTGGTGGGGCCACCGAATTCCAGCCTATTACCTGCCCAATGGTCAAATAGTAGTAGCAGAAACCCCTGAAACCGCGCTCGAAAAAGCGAAAGCACTCAGCGGGAACGGTAATTTAAAAGCTGAGGATTTAAGGCAGGATGACGATGTATTGGATACCTGGTTTTCGTCGTGGTTGTGGCCGATATCCGTATTCGATGGATTTAAAGATCCCGACAACAAAGACATCAATTACTACTACCCGACCAATGACTTGGTTACAGCCCCTGAGATTTTATTTTTCTGGGTGGCCAGAATGATCATAGCCGGATACAAATTCAGGGGGGATCTGCCTTTTAAAAATGTGTACCTAACAGGAATTGTAAGAGACAAACAAGGGCGGAAGATGAGTAAATCCCTGGGAAATTCACCTAATCCATTGGATTT
>CAZHZR010000027.1:0-10565 GCA_964537095.1 uncultured Roseivirgaceae bacterium | reverse complement strand
AAATTTCGAATTTCTGATGCCTTGCTTTCAGTCTACAAACTCGTATGGGATGATTTCTGCGCCTGGTATTTAGAGATGGTAAAACCAGCCTACGAGCACCCCATTGACAAAGCAACCTACGAGGCTACGCTTGATTTTTTTGAAAAATTGATCAAGGTACTACATCCTTTCATGCCGTTTATTACAGAGGAAATATGGCATGGCTTAAAAGAAAGAGCGGAAAAAGATTGCATCCTCGTATCAGCATGGCCGGAAAGGAAAGCGCATGATGCAAAATTATTAGAATCAGCCAGTCTTATCTTCGAGGTGGTTACTTCTATAAGAAACATCAGAAATGCAAAGCAAATTTCTCCAAAAATGCCTTTGCAGTTGTCTATCAAAAGTCAGAACGAGCAGCACTATTCGCTTTTTGAGGATGCCATAAAAAAGCTGGCTAATTTGGATCAACTGGAATACGTTACTTCAAATGTAGAAGGAGCGCTTAATTTCGTGGTGCAGTCCGACGAATTTTATCTGCCACTGGAGCAGGAAATTAATCTTGAAAAGGAAAAAGAAAATATAGAAAAAGAGCTGGAGTACACACGAGGTTTTTTAATTTCCGTTTCGAAAAAACTAAGCAATGAACGCTTCGTAAATAGTGCTCCGCCACAGGTAGTGGAAGTTGAAAAGAAGAAAAAAGCAGATGCCGAGGCTAAGATAAAAGCTTTAGAAGAAAGCCTGGCTAATTTGTGATCAATAGCTTTTGTTTAGAATTGATAAAGGCACAAAAGCTACCTTTGACACCAGACATCAAAAAAGTCCTTGCTAAAAGACTTTTTTGATGTTGATACTATTACCTATTGCCCAGTCGTACCACCGCCAGTTCCAGTCGTACCGCCAGACGTTCCGGTTGTTCCACTTGAAGTTCCGGTCGTTCCGCTGGTAGTTCCAGTTGTTCCACCAGAGGTTCCAGTCGTTCCAGACGTTCCTGTTGTTCCGCTGGTAGTTCCTGTAGTACCGGTTGATCCAGTTGTGTCCGCTGAATTATTTCCTGCATCAAAATCAGCAGGATCTTCAGTTAAACCCTCAGTTGGATCTTCTGAAGTTCCGGTATTGATATCATCGCCGGTGCCACTTGTGCTTCCTGCAGGATTGGTGCTATTATCAATATTTCCTGCGTCTCTGGTGTTTTCGCCGCCGCAGGCAGACAACATGAGCAGGCACAGCATGCTGGCAAAGAACGTGAAGTTTCTCACACCCTGTAAAAGAAGGTGGCCATTATTAGGTTTTGTTAGCTTTTCCATTTTTATTCCTTTTTAGTTTAAAAAATATTCAAAGCAGTTAACACGCTAAATTTTAAATTGTTAAGGAAAATTTTCGAAGCTATTTCTTAGCAATTACATCCCTCTTCTTTCATTTGTTGCAGTAACACCAACCGGCTGTAATAGTTGACTACAAAATGGGATGTTATCGTTGTTTTATACCCAAACGCTACGCAGTCGTATTGATTTTTCTCAAAATCTCGCTGCTAACAGCAAATTCAGATCTTTAAATTTCATATTGAATTTGTTGGCGATATTGGCATTTGTCAGACTTCCCTTGTATGTGTAAACGCCCTTTGTGAACCATTTTGTGGACAGGATCATGTCTTCAACCCCTCCTACCTGTGCAATATGCAGGAGAATCGGCGTAAGAATATTGCTAAAAGCTGTAGTTGCTGTTCTGGCTACTCTGGAAGGAATATTAGGAACGCAATAGTGAATGACCCCATGGCGCCTGTAAATCGGTTTTTTATGGGTAGTCATGTGGGAGGTTTCAAAGCAACCGCCCTGGTCAATGCTTACGTCAATAATAATGGAATCCTCCTTCATAGCCGCCACCATCTCATCTGTCACAATGCACCTGCTTCTTCCCTTTTCTGCTCTAATTGCACCTATTACCACATCGGCGTTTTTAAGGGAATGACTGAGCGTGACGGTATCAATGGAGGAAGTATACACCTGCTGCCCTAAGGCATGCTTAATCCTCCTCAATTTATAAATGTGATTGTCAAAAATCTGAATCTCAGCCCCTAATCCAAGGGCAGCTCTTGCAGCGTATTCTGCTACAGTTCCGGCGCCCAGAATCACCACCTTGGTTGGAGGCACTCCGGTTATCCCTCCCAAAATCACCCCTTTTCCATCGCTCACAGAACTTAGATACTCAGCAGCAATCAGCATTACCGTACTTCCGGCTATTTCGCTCATTGCCCTCACCACGGGCATCCCTCCTACCTTGTCCTCCAAAAGTTCAAAAGCAACGGCAGTAATTTTTTTTCGATTAAGTGCGGTAATATAGTCTTCTGTCTTACTACCAATTTGAAGCGCAGAAATCAGCGTCTTCCCTGGCTTAAAATATTCGATCTCCTCATAAGTAGGTGGTTCCACCTTCAGCACTATATCGGCTTCGAAGACTTCTTTGGCAGAATATACTATTTTAGCCCCTGCATCACTGTATTCCCTGTCAGTGAATTTAGACGTTCGTCCTGCCGTGCTTTCTACCCAAACCTGGTGGTCATTGTTTACTAGCAGCGCCACAGCTTCCGGCGTTAACGCAACGCGGTTTTCCACCATTGCAATTTCCTTAGGAATACCTATAAACAGAGATTGTTTGCCAGTCCTCTGTCTCAATAAAGCCTCCTGAGGTTGCAGACTGCTTTTTTTAGCCAGCTCTACAACCTCTGATTTGTATTGGTTACCCATTTTTATATAATGCTATACTTCTGGTATAATCTGCGTTTTCTAATAGGTGAATAATCAATCTCTTTTCTGGAATCAGGTTTGGAATTTGCGACGGCCATTCGATAAAACAATAATTTCCAGAATAAAAATATTCGTCACATCCAATATCCATAGCTTCAGCTTCAGAGCTTATCCTATAAAAGTCAAAATGGTAAAAAATTTCACCCGCACTATTTTGATATTCATTTACCAGACTGTAGGTGGGGCTGCTAACATTGTCTTCCACATCAAACGCCGCACATATCTCCCTGATCAGTGTGGTTTTACCCGCACCCATTGCCCCTTCAAATAACCATACCCTATAGTCCGCTCCCTCGTTGATAATTTGCCTAGCCACATCCGGTAGTTCTTGAATATTCCTACAGCTAAAAATTTTTGCAGGCTCGCCGCTATCAACCATTTTTCGAATTTAATGAAATAATTGGAATTATCATTTCTTCCAGCGAAACACCTCCATGTTGAAAAGTATCTTTATAATAGTTCACGTAATAGTTATAATTATTAGGGTAAGCAAAAAAGTAATCTTCAATGGTAAAAGCATAAGTGGTGGATACATTTACCTTCGGCAGGTGAAAATCTTCTGGCTTCCTAACTGTAAAGATGTTCTTTTCTTCATAACCAAGATTTCTGCCCTGTTTGTATCTTAAATTTGTGTTGGTGTTTCTATCACCAATAATTTTGAAGGGCCGTTTCACCCTTATGGTTCCATGATCGGTGGTGATCATTACTTTTGCTCCTTTTTCCGCAAGTTTTTTGAGCGCATCTAATAATGAAGAGTGGGTAAACCAGGATTTTGTAATAGATCTGTAAGCCGACTCATCCGGTGCAAGCTCTCTGATCATCTCAACATCAGTTCTGGCATGGGACAACATATCCACAAAATTGTAGACCACTACATTCAGGTCGTTTTTCATCAGGTTATTGATGTTGTCTAAAAACTGCCTTCCCTGTTGAGACGTAATGATTTTATGGTAACTTGACCGGATGTTCAGGTTGTTCTTTTTGTATTGCCGCAGTAGAAATTCTTCTTCATTTTTATTCTTACCTTCTTCATCATCTTCTCCTACCCATAAATCGGGATGAAATTTCGCCATCTCAAGGGGCAACATACCAGAGAAAATTGCATTTCTGGCATAGGCAGTGGTGGTTGGTAAAATAGAACAGTAGTTACTCTCTTCCTCTACATTAAAATATTCCAGTATGATGGGTTCTATCACTTTCCACTGATCATATCGCAAATTATCGATTACTAAAAAGAACAATGGGTTTCCTTCTTTCAATTGGGGGAACACCTTTTTTTTCATCAATTGGTGCGAGAGCAGGGGTCTTTCCGATTTGGGGTCGTTCAACCAGCTTTCATAGTTTTCCATCACAAATTTCACAAAGTTAGAGTTGGCTTCCGTTTTTTGCATGTCGAGCACTTCAGCCATACTTTTATTTGCAGTACCATCTATTTCCAGCTCCCAGTAAATTAGCTTTTTGTAGATGTCAGCCCATTCATTGAAATCCATCTCCTCATTAAATGCCATACTGAGGTTCCTGAACTCCTGTTGGTAACTCAAATTGGTATGTTCGGTAACCAATCGTTTGTTATCGAGAATTCTTTTTGCCGACAAAAGAATCTGATTTGGATTTAAAGGTTTTATCAAATAATCAGCGATTTTGGATCCGATAGCCTCTTCCATGATGTGTTCCTCCTCGCTCTTTGTGATCATCACGACGGGAATATTGGGTTTGGTTGCCTTTATATAGGTCAGGGTTTCCAGGCCAGTCATCCCCGGCATATTTTCATCGAGAAAAATAATGTCGTAGTGATTGCTCTCGCACTTGTCTATTGCATCTGCACCACTGTTCACTTCAGTAACATCGTAACCCTTATTGGTTAAAAAAAGTATGTGAGGTTTAAGCAGATCAATTTCATCATCAGCCCATAAAATATTATATCTTTGCATAAAAAAAAATTAGAATAAATATATACTTCTTAAAAAAAACGTTTGAAATTCTTATCCAGTGCTATAACAATTACCTTTGGATATTAATGCTCAACCTACCAGAATTGTAAGAATATCATTTCTAAGCATAATATTGACGAAAAAAAACAGCTTGAACAAGAAAAAGATTTTTAACGATCCTGTCTATGGATTTATAACCATTCCGAGTGATTTGATCTTTGATATTATTGAACACCCATTTTTTCAAAGGTTACGTAGAATAAAACAACTTGGTTTAACAGATCTTGTTTACCCCGGAGCTTTACACACCAGATTTCATCACGCACTGGGAGCCATGCACCTGATGGGTACGGCACTTGACAACCTAAGAAGCAAAGGCCACGAAATATCAGAAAGCGAACACGAATCCATGTTGATTGCCATTCTTTTGCATGATATCGGCCATGGTCCTTTTTCCCATGCACTGGAATATTGCCTCCTGCCCGGTATTAAACACGAGCACCTGTCGGTAATACTGATGGATTATTTCAACAGGGAATTCAACGGCGCACTTTCTTTAGCTATAAAAATTTTCAACGACGAATATGAAAGAAAATTTTTCCATGATTTAATCAGCAGTCAACTCGACATTGACAGGTTGGATTACTTAAAGCGTGACAGTTTTTTTACCGGCGTGTCCGAGGGCACCATTGCGGCTAACAGGATCATCAAAATGCTGGACATCAAGGATGACCACATTGTAGTTGAAGAAAAGGCTATTTATAGTATTGAAAATTTCCTAAACGCCCGAAGGCTGATGTACTGGCAGGTATACCTCCATAAAACCACGGTGAGTGCAGAAAAAATGATCATCCAAATAATAAAGAGGGCAAAAGACTTAAAAGACCTGGGCGTTTTTCATTATGCAAGCCCTGCTTTAAAGCCTTTTCTTGAGCAGGACATCTCGCTTGAAGATTTCAAAGCCAGTCCCGAAATATTGAATGCCTTTGGAACCATGGATGATTATGACATCTGGGGATCGATAAAAGTATGGAGTGGCCATAAAGACAAGGTGCTTTCTCGTTTGAGTACCATGTTGCTGGAGCGAAAGTTGTTTAAAGTTATACTTTCCAACAAGGCACCCGAAACAGTAGAGCTACAGGAATTGGGTAAAAAGATTCATCAGCATTACAATATAAACCCGGAGAGTGTGAAATACTTTCTGATCCATGGCAGCATGAGTAATGCAGCATACCTGGCAGGTGGGCCCAATATAAACATACTTATGAAATCTGGCGAGATAGTTGATGTAGCTCAGGCCTCAGATTTACCGAACATAAAAGCAATGAGCAAAATAGTCAAAAAAAACTACCTCTGCTTTCCCAAAGATGTATATTTGTGACAGATTATAAATTTATATAGTTTTAAAAATGGAATTCAGTATAGATCAGATCGCCGGAATGCTTGGAGGAGAGGTAAAAGGTGACGGTTCACTTCGCATAAGCACTTTATCTCAAATTCAGGACGGCAAGGAAGGAAGCCTTTCTTTTTTGTCTAACCCTAAATACGAACACCATTTATATACCACCCTCGCAACTGCAGTTATTGTAAAGAAAGATTTCGCGCCAAAAAAGCCTGTCAGTCCTACGCTCATTGCAGTAGACGATCCATATACAAGCTTTACGGTGTTGCTTGAAGAATACCATAAATTCCTGAACTATCAGAAATCCGGAATAGAACAACCTTCTTTTATCGGAGATAATTCTGTTTGCGGAGAGGACATCTACCGGGGTGCCTTCTCATATATCGGTCACAATGTTCAAATTGGCAACAATGTTAAGATCTATCCGCAAAGTTATATAGGCGACAATGTTTCGATTGGCGACAACACTATTATTCAGGCAGGAGTAAAGATTTATGCACAAACGGTCATCGGTAACAACTGCGTAATCCATGCGGGGACAGTAATAGGGAGTGATGGCTTTGGCTTTGCTCCACAGCAGGACGGCACCTACAAAACAATTCCCCAACTTGGCAATGTAATTATTGAAGACAATGTTGACATCGGAGCCAACACAGTGATAGATTGCGCCACGCTGGAATCCACCATTATCCGCAAAGGGGTAAAACTGGACAATTTGATACAAATTGCCCACAATGTGGAAATCGGAAAAAATACAGTTATCGCAGCACAATCGGGCATCTCGGGTTCGTCAAAGATCGGAGAAAATTGTATCATTGCAGGTCAGGTAGGAATTATCGGCCATTTAACGATTGCGGACAAAACAACTGTGGGTGCACAAGCCGGCGTTGGCAAATCCATAAAAGACAAAGGACAGGTCCTTCTTGGCAGTCCAGGCTTTGACAGAGCTAAATATCTCCGCTCTTATGCGGCCTATAGAAATTTGCCTGAATTAGTTTCGCGAATTAAAGAACTTGAAGAAAAAATACTAAATTTGCCCACCAATTAGGGGAAGCTTATGAACATCAAACAACACACAATTAAGAAAGCAGTAACAGTTTCTGGTGTGGGTCTTCATACTGGCGTACAGGCCAATATGACATTTTTACCTGCCAAGCCAAACCACGGCATCAAGTTTCAACGGGTAGATCTGGAAGGAGAACCCATTGTGGATGCGGATGTCGACAACGTTGTGGACCTGTCCCGAGGCACTACAATAGAACAAAACGGCGCCAGAATAAATACGGTAGAACATACCCTTGCTGCTTTGGTAGGGTTGGAAATTGACAATATATTAATTCAACTGGATGGTCCTGAGCCTCCAATTATGGATGGAAGCTCTAAAATGTTTGTGGACGCAATTTTAGAAGTTGGCACAGAAGAACAAAATGCGCTCCGAAATTTCTTTGAAGTACCGGAAAGCATCTTTTACCGTGACAGCTCCCGGAACGTTGAAATAGCTGCACTTCCATTGGACGACTACAGGGTGACGGTAATGGTAGACTACAACTCACCTGTTTTAGGCAGCCAACATGCTTCTCTTACTGACATCAAACAGTTCAGGAAAGAAATAGCTTCATGCAGAACATTTTGTTTCTTGCATGAACTGGAAATGCTTCACAAAAACAACCTTATCAAAGGAGGAGATCTGAACAACGCCATTGTTGTGGTGGACAGGATGATTGAAGACCATGAGCTGGAAAGCCTTGCCTCTCTGTTTAACAGGCCAAAGGTAGAGGTAAAAAAAGAAGGCATTTTAAATAATGTAGAACTCAGGTATAAAAATGAGCCTGCAAGACACAAGCTGTTGGATGTAATGGGAGACCTCGCACTTGTAGGGCGGCCTATAAAGGCGCAAATATTAGCCGCGCGTCCAGGTCATGCAGCCAATGTGGCTTTCGCTAAGAAGCTAAAGAAAGCAATGATAAAGGTATCTAATCTGAACATTCCGCATTATGACCCTAAATTGCCCCCGGTTTTAGATATCAAACAAATCAGCAACATTCTTCCTCATAGATATCCGTTTCAACTGATTGATAAGATCTTTCATTTAGATGATACTTCCGTAGCCGGAGTAAAGAACGTGACGATGAATGAGCCATTCTTTCAGGGGCATTTTCCAGGCAACCCGGTAATGCCTGGCGTTTTACAAGTAGAAGCCATGGCTCAAACCGGGGGGATACTTGTGTTAAGCACTGTTCCTGATCCTGAAAACTATTGGACATACTTCTTAGGCATAGAAAATTTCCGATTCAGGAAAATGGTATTGCCAGGAGACACGCTCGTTTTTAAATGTGAGCTGCTCGCGCCTATTAAGAGAGGAATCGCTAAAATGCAAGGAAAAGCTTATGTAGGTGATACGCTTGTCTGTGAAGGCGTTATGACCGCCAGCATCGTAAAGAAAAGCTAAATCGGGTAAGGTAGCAACAAATGAAGGCGGGCTAGAATTGTGCTACTTTTCATTCATCGAACTATTTCGCGAACTTATTACTTTACAGGATATAATAAAGCTATTGACAACAAAATTAACGCAGTAGCAACTAAAGTTTTAATGCACTTCTATTTCTACTTTGGCGGTGCTAATTATAAATAAATAAGGAATGAATCAACCATTAGCTTATATCCATCCTCAAGCTAAAATTGCAAGAAATGTTGTAATTGAACCCTTTGCCACAATACATAAGAATGTAGAGATAGATGAAGGTACCTGGATAGGTTCTCATGTTACGGTTATGGAAGGGGCAAGAATTGGGAAAAACTGCAAAATATACCCTGGAGCGGTAATCTCATCAACCCCACAAGACCTCAAATTTGGTGGAGAAGAAACGACTGCGATCATTGGTGACAATACGGTGGTGAGGGAATTTGTGACCGTAAGCAGAGGTACGGTAGATAAGTATAAAACAGAAGTTGGAAAAAATTGTCTCCTCATGGCCTATGTGCATGTTGCCCACGATTGCGTGATTGGCAATAACTGTATTCTGGCAAATGGTGTTCAACTGGCCGGACATGTTGTGATTGATGATTATGTGGTAATTGGAGGCTCCAGTGCTGTGCATCAGTTCGTTAAAATCGGACCACATGTAATGGTTTCAGGAGGCTCTTTGGTCAGAAAAGACGTTCCTCCTTATACCAAAGCCGCCCGCGAGCCATTGAGCTATTGCGGTATCAATTCTATTGGCTTGAGAAGACGCGGCTTCTCCAATGAAAAAATCAATGAAATTCAGGAAGTTTACCGACATATTTTCCTTCGAGGTATCAACAATTCAAAAGCACTGGATATGGTAGAGTTGGAGATGCCATCCTCACGGGAGAGAGACTTGATTATCAACTTCATCCGAAATTCTGACAGAGGTATAATGAAAGGTTTTTCCCACTGAGCAGGGCGCAATATCGCTTTATAACGCCATACGTTATGACGGTTTATAGCTTTCTGGTGCCTGCATTTTACGCCTTGTCACCTCACACCTTGTAAAAGCGCAAAAAAATTATGTTCTTTCAGTTTGTTCCATCGTTGAGTAACTTGTTTTAGGCCGAACATGGAGATTGTTGTTTCAAATCTGGGTAAGCAATTTCAGGAAGAATGGATATTTAAGGATTTGGATTATAGTTTCCAAAAAGATCAAATTTATGCAATTACAGGACCCAATGGGAGTGGGAAATCTACATTCCTGCAAGTGCTGTCGGGATTTTTGCCTCAAACTAACGGTGAGGTAATCTATAAACTTGATAAAAGCGACCTATCGGAAGATGATTTTTACAAGTACGTCTCTGTTGCTACCCCCTACACTGAACTTATAGAAGAATTTACAACCCTGGAACTTTTGAAATTTCATTTCAAATTTAAAAAAATGCGGGGAGTAACTAACTTTGAAGAATTTTTAATCAGTATTAACCTCATAAATGCGAAAGACAAAATCGTAAAGAATTTTTCTTCCGGAATGAAACAGAGGCTCAAGTTAGGTCTTGCATTTTATTCCCAAACCCCTATTGTTTTGCTGGATGAGCCGACATCAAACCTCGATTCTGAAGGCATGAACTGGTACCAACAACTGCTTTCCGACCAGCGAAAAGACAGGATTGTGATAGTAGCTTCCAATCAACCCTATGAATACGAACAAAGCAACCATCAACTAAGTATTCTATCATATAAACCAGGATCACCGAATTAAAACCAGACCAAACGGAGATTTTGGGAGCTAATCAGGAAAACAAAACCCCGGGTTTGTCGTCCAAAATAAGGTTGTGAGAAAGCTATTGGATTTCTTTTGGGACGCCCTCCATTGTTCTGTGCGCCGCCACACGACGAAGGCAAATGTCGTTTCCAACAGTCTCAAGAAGATGTAAAAACTCCAAAAAGCCACTGCTGTTCGAGCACGAACTAAAATCATACCGGGCTTAAACTGAACGTAA
>CAZHZR010000026.1:13335-21768 GCA_964537095.1 uncultured Roseivirgaceae bacterium | reverse complement strand
CCTTGCATCAAGCGGAGATTGCCACCAATTGATCGCGGAGGCGAATGTTTTTACAAAGCTCAATGGCAACACCATTGAAATCGAATACGATTGTAAATCATATGCTTCCTAATAGAAACAGCCGGGAAAAGAGCCGGCTGCTTTATATTTAATCGCTTTTATTCTCAATTATTCAGGCCTATAAAGGAATCTGCTCAAATTTTACAGAAGCCTCTCCCTTAAAAGCAGCCCGGGGACGCAGATTCAGGGTCTGGAACATCTGCTTGTCTTCATTATTCTCATTATTAGGCGTGGTTAACAACTTGTCACCAGCAAAAATAGAGTTGGCACCGGCCAGAAAACAAAGCGCCTGTTCCTCTACAGACATTCTTACTCTACCGGCGGATAACCTCACCATTGCCCTGGGCATAATTATTCTTGCGGTGGCTATCATTCTAACCATTTCCCAAACAGATACTTTTTCCTGATGTTCCAAAGGCGTACCCTCTACCGGAACAAGCGCATTGACAGGTACAGATTCCGGATGCTCCGGCAAATTGGACAAGGTATAGAGCATTCCAATTCTATCTTCGATGGTCTCTCCCAACCCTATAATCCCTCCTGAACACACAGAAATTTTGGCTTCTCTTACGTTTTTCAGCGTGTTCAGCCTGTCATCATAAGTTCTGGTCGTGATTACTTCTTCATAATGCTCTTCGCTGGTGTCCAAGTTATGATTGTAAGCGTACAGTCCTGCGTCTTTTAGCTTCTCTGCCTGCTCTGGTGTCAACATCCCCAGTGTGCAGCAAACCTCAAGCCCCAGGGAATTTACGCCCTTCACCATGTCCAACACCCGGTCGAAATCGCTGTTATCACGAACCTCTCTCCATGCAGCACCCATGCAAAATCGGGTACTGCCAGACTCCTTAGCCTTATGAGCTGCTTCAAGCACTTCGTTTGTAGGCAATAACTTATGAACTTTTACATCGGTATGATAGCGGGCAGCCTGGGGGCAGTAAGAACAATCCTCAGGACAACCACCGGTTTTAACAGATAACAAAGTACATACCTGAACCTCCTGCGCATCATTGAATTCCCTGTGCACAGTAGCCGCACGATAAATTAAATCAAGAACGGGAGTATCAAAAATCTCTCTGATTTCCTCTTTGGTCCAATTATTTCTTATTTCAGTCATTTAGCACAATTTTCTTCTACCTCTATCTTCTTATTTTTAAAAGATTTTCAAGTTATAAAAGTTTACAATATTTATCCGCTGTTAAAAAGGAATAATTTAATTTATAAAATAATCAAAAGGCATTCTTGCCTGAATTCCAGATAATTCCTCTAATTCCTTTATTTTCTGAACGTAGGGTGCTAATTGACCATAATTTCTTTTCATAAATACAGCTTCCACTTCCCCGCCTAATTCAGACAATAGTTGTTCTACCAAATTCTTTTGCCTCGGATAGTAATTGATCTTATAATCATCAGCTACCCCCGCCTGATTAGCGGCAATTTCAATAGCACTTTCCAGGCCACCAAACACATCCACCAATCCTCTTTCCTTTGCCTCAACACCCGACCAAACCCTGCCCGACGCAACTGCCTTCAAATCTTCGATGGTCATGCCACGACCTTCAGCAGCCTTATTCGTAAAAGTCTCATAGACTTCTTCTACACTCTTCTGGAAGACCTGCATTTCAAAATCACTCAACGGGCGCGAAATGGTCATGATATCCGAATATTTCCCTGTTTTCACTACGTCAGTAGTAATACCAAGTTTATCTTCCAACAACTCCTGCGCATTGGGTAGCATCCCGAATACACCGATAGAGCCGGTAATAGTGGTAGGATTCGCAACAATGGTATCGCAGGCCATGGCGATATAATAGCCACCAGAAGCCGCAACATCAGACATGGACGCAATAATCGGCTTTACCGCCTGCGTCAATTTAACCTCTCTCCAGATAATGTCAGAAGCCAAAGCACTTCCGCCGGGGGAGTTGATCCGTATCACCACGGCTTTAATTTTATCGTCTTTTCTGGCTTTTCTGATTTCTTCCGCAAAAGTATCGGAACCTATTGATTGCTCTGTTCCTTTGCCCGACACAATGTTTCCATTTGCTACAATTACTGCAATCCGATTGTCAGAAACCTTTGTGTTCGTAAAAGTTTTCAGGTATTTTCCGTGGCTGACAAAATCGATATCCTTGTCTTCGTCGATATCCAAACGCTCCCTGATATTATCATACACCTCATCCCGATAGCCCACCGTAGTTACTAATTTATGTTGCAAGGCTTCAGCGGGGTTCTGAACAAGCATGGAAGCAGATATCTCCCGCAACTCATTCAAGGCAATTTCGCGGGACGAAGCGACTTTCTCCAGATATACATCATAAATGGAATTCACAAACGCTTCGGTTTGTAGCCTACTAGCTTCGCTCATATCTGTCCTGGTGAATGGCTCAACAGCACTTTTGAAATCTCCGACCTTAAAAATCTGAGGCTCTACTCCTATTTTGTCTAATGTACCTTTGAAAAACGTGAGTTCCGCGCTCAATCCATTGAACTCAAGCATGCCCAAGGGATTAAGGTAAACCTCATCTGCTACCGAGGCCAGAAAGTAATCTGCTTCACTATAAGCCTCGCTGTAAGCAATTATGAATTTACCTTCGGATTTAAAATCAAGCAGCGCCTCTCTCAGCTCTTCCAACTTGCCAAAACCCGAGGTGAGGGATTGTGGCTCAAGGTAAATTCCTTCTACCTTATCATCATTTTTAGCATTCTTGATCGCGTCTTTCAGCTCCTTCAATCCAACAGATGCTGGCCCACCTCCCAGGGCGTCGTTAAAGGCTGCAAAAGGATCCTCCGATTTTCTTTCTATAATAGGTCCGTTAATTTGTAGATGCAGCACACTCGCATCTGATAGCGTCACTTCATCTTCTGTAGATGCTATACTTACAATTCCTACTAAAACTAAAAAACACAGGAACGTAAAAATAAATAAGCCAACAATCGTGGCTAAGAGGTTTCTCAGGAAATTCATATCAATTTTTCACTTAAATTAATTTTGCCCGATTAAAATAAATACGCCGCCGGGATAATCGAGGTATTTTGCTTTTTATCATCCTGTATCAACAAGCCGCATCCTTAGCTAAAATCGCTGAAGCATGTATGAAGGATACAAAAACAGTAAACAATATTACGATAATAAGGCTATATGTAAAAATGAATTTATATTTTTGGCCGATGGAACGGATAGATGGAATTTACTTATTGGTAGGGACCAACCTGGGCAACAGATCAGACAACCTCAACCTGGCCCTTCAAAAAATTTCAGAGTTAATAGGGAATATTTTACAAACTTCATCTATTTATGAGACTGCCGCATGGGGGAAAACAGACCAACCCGACTTTTACAATCTGGCACTGGAAATAGCCACTACGAAAGACCCCCGGGAGGTACTAAATTTGCTCCAATCCATAGAAAAAGAAATGGGAAGAATAAGGGTTGAGAGATGGGAAGAGAGAATTATCGATATTGATATCCTCTATTTCTCCGATCAAATAATAAATTCCCCCCAACTAACTGTCCCCCATCCGGAGATCCCGAACAGACGTTTTACTTTAGAACCCCTGAATGAAATTGCCTCAGATTTCGTGCATCCTTTTTTACACAAAAGCAACAGGGAAATGCTAAGTGATTGTAAAGATAAGTTAACTGTGAAAAGGATAAATACCCATACGTTTCCACGCAGCGCCGCAGCGAAATAAAACGCTGCGATCGCGCGAGTTCTTGGACATCAAAGCTTGGAAGTCAGAAACATAATTGACTCAAAAACCGGTCATAGCGCCCGCCCCCAAGTGGTTGCGCCGGGGACATGAGAAATTACGTCCGCTTTTTAAACGCTTAATGTCTCGGCTTCTTTGTGAATTTTCTTCACCAAACCTTGAAGCACCTTTCCGGGTCCACATTCAATGAACGTTTTAGCACCATCGGTAACCATGTTTGAAACTGTGGTTGACCATAGCACCGGTGCAGTAAGCTGTGCTATCAGATTCACCTTGATTGCCTCAATGTCCGTTGAAGGCATAGCATCTACATTTTGATAAATCGGACAAATAGGTGCGTTAAATGTTGCTTTTACAATGGCCTCTTCTAATTTTTCTTTTGCCGGATCCATAAGGGGAGAATGGAAAGCCCCTCCTACCTGCAGCGGAATCGCTCTTTTGGCACCTGCTTCTTTAGCCTTCTCACAAGCTATTTCAATCCCTTTAAAAGAGCCGGAAATCACCAATTGTCCCGGACAATTAAAATTGGCAGGAACTACCACTTCATTTTCTATTTGCCTGCAAATATCCTGTACTACCACATCCTCCAGACCTAAAATAGCTGCCATGGTTGAGGGGTTCACTTCGCAGGCATATTGCATAGCCTCAGCGCGGGTGGCAACGAGTCTCAAACCCTCTTCAAATGAAAGCACCTGATTAGAAACCAGCGCAGAAAACTCTCCCAGGGAATGGCCGGCCACCATATCCGGTTTAAAATCATCGGAAATAAGGGCGAGTATAACAGAATGTAGAAATATAGCAGGCTGTGTGACCTTGGTTTGTTTCAACTCCTCTTCTGAGCCTTTGAACATCACATCGGTAATTCGAAAACCAAGAATATCGTTTGCTCCCTCAAATAAAGTTCTTGCCTTGGTGGAACTGTTATAAAGTTCCTGTCCCATACCCGGAAACTGAGACCCTTGTCCTGGAAAAATATATGCTTTCATCTAAATTGAGTTTGAATGTTATTTTGAACCAACAAACTTAAAAATAAAATAATTAAACAACTAACCATGAAAACCTCCGTGTACCGGCAATGTTTAAGTTTCGCCCTTATAAGCAGTAGCAGCTAACGTTCGAACATGCCGTTAATGGTCATGCCCGCCTTCTCCTTTTTTCATTTCCGCGACCAAATAGTAGGCATTGTTCATTGCAAAATAGGTGTTGTGAGGAACTTCCTGGAGAAATTTAACAGCCACCCATCCATTATGGGTTGTGCCTGTTCTTACCTCGATTGGCGTAAACATCCAGTTTTCCTTATCTCCTTCCATTTCCTTTTCTGCAATAAAAGCGACATAACTATCTCCTTCACGGGTGATGGCCTCCTCCGGCAATGCGTAGACCTCGGAATCTTCCGTCAATATTTCACCTTTTATATACATACCAGGGATCAATTTGCCCGTTTTGTTTACAATCTCCGCATGTACATGCACTGCTTTGGGATCTTGCTCAAATTTTTTACCTACGGAGTAGATGGTAGCCCTCAATTCCTTTCCGGGCGAAGTCTCTACATTGAATACGACCGTTTGTCCTTTTTTTACTTTGTAAACATCTTTTTCAAAAACCATTAAATCGGCATGTATATGATCTGTATTTACAATTTCAAACAGCGTTTTTTCAGGCTGTACATATTGTCCCGTTTTTACCTCTACACTAACGATGGATCCATCAATCGGGCTTACTACGGGCACTTGCTCGTAATAATCGCCTTTCTCTATCCGTTCC
This sequence comes from uncultured Roseivirgaceae bacterium, assembly GCA_964537095.1. GTDB lineage: Bacteria > Bacteroidota > Bacteroidia > Cytophagales > Cyclobacteriaceae > CAMPJM01. The sequence goes on along the minus strand of CAZHZR010000026.1, from coordinate 16,233 downwards.
GGATTCATGCCCATCTGCCGTAACTGCAATCGCAGGCTTTTTGCAGTGGCCGATGCGGAAAGGTAATTTGCCTGTGTCTGCTGGAAATTTTTTCCTGAACCGACTTCTTCCTCATACAACTTTTTCTGGCGTTGAAAATCTTGTTCAAGGAACTGTAGGTTGCTATAGTTTTCCAGATAATCACTTTGTAGCCGTGTCAGATTGGGATGGGAGAGATAAGCCAAAACCTGCCCCTTTCTTACTTCTTCTCCCCCAATTACTTGTATAGAGGACACATTGGCGCCAATAATAGCGGTTACAATTGCTTCATTCTGAGGCGCGACTTCCAACTGTCCGTTTGCCTGAACCACGGAGGATAGATTTTTTAACTGGAGCGTGTCTACTTCCATCTCCATCGCTTCGAATTGTGCCGCCGACAAATGCACATTCTCATCATCATGATGGCCCTGGCCGCCGTTTTCCTGCCCATGTTGATCATTTTTACCGCCGTTATCGCCACAAGCAGCTAACAATATTGTAATGATGGTGAGGCTTAATAATTGATTTATATTGAATTTCATTTTTATTGATTTTGTCATGAATAAATTCTCTACAATAGCCTCAATTTTCAACTGTATTGAGGTAATACTCCAGTTCAAACTTTGATAGCAGGTATAAATGCAAAGCCTCCTGCGCATCAATCTCTATCTGAACCGTTTCATTCAGATTTTGGATAAAGGTCACATAATCTATGGCACCTTCATTATAAGCGAGCACTGCACCTTTTCTTTGTTCCCGTGCGAGTGGCAGCGTTTCATATTCATAAAACTGCCAGGAATACAACCATTTTTGATATTGTTGTACCTTATCCTGATAATCGGATTGTAGTTCAAACTGTGTTTGCTGATACTGCTGTTCTGCTATCTTACGTTCGATTTTAGCGAATTGTAACTGCCCTTGCTGCGGGAGAAAAAACAGTGGAAGGGAAATACCGATTTGGAATTGATAAAATCCTGATTGCCCGGCTATCTCCTGCATCCCATATTGGCCATTTAACTTCGGGAGAAAATCTGCCGTAGCCGCCTTTTTCTCTACTTCAGCCAGTGCTATTCGCTGTGATGCTATCTGAAGGGCAGGATGTCCGGCAATGGAATCTTGTAGAAAGAGTGGTTTGATCCATTGCTCCTCGTCCGAATAAGCCACCGTAAATAGGGTATCGCTAACCAACCAAAGATTGAGTTTCGCCAGGGCACTTGCATAATCAAATCCCGCTTGCTGCTTTTGCAGTTCAATTTGCTTCACCTGATTAGCGGCGGCCAGATAAGCAAGTTTTGAGGTTTCTTCCACTTCATATCTTATCTGTGCTGCGCGTAAAAATTGCCGGTAGACCGAATCCAACTCATCATAAAGTTTCAGGCTTTTTCTGCTTATATAGGCTGCGGCATATGCCTCTTTAACCTGTTGCTTTAGTTCCAATTCGTTGAGGGTCAAAGCAGCTTCCGCCAGGACTACTCTTTGCTTTTGAGCATTTAACTTCGGACCTATCCCAAAAACATCCACACCCTGCTGCTGTACACCTATCGTAGTATAAACGCCCTCATTTCCGTTGCCCAGCTCTTCTCCGCCTGTAAAAACCTGGGTAGTACCCAGGTCCCAGGCTGTATTTTTCAGGGCTTTCTGTTGCGCTACCTGCAATCTGGCAGTCTCTAATTTTGGATAGTTCCCAATGGCTCGAGTTATGGCCTCTTCCATGGAAATAGAAGGAAGCGTATCTGTTGTTTGTGCTTCCAAAGGTGCTGTTGTAAAAATGCTGAAACTACCGACTAACAGCACTGCAGCCAACCCTTTGCCCATTGTTGGACGAATGGCTCGAGTTTCTGTCCATCGGTAAAGTATTGGCAAAACAAATAAGGTTAGTAAAGTAGCGGTTATCATTCCACCAATTACCACAGTAGCCAAAGGTTGTTGCACTTCAGCGCCAGCAGAAGTTGATAACGCCATAGGCAAAAAACCCAACACATCGGTAAGTGCGGTCAGCATAATCGGTCTTATTCTCCTCCTTGCCCCTTGTTTCATACGCGTACGCAGATCTGTTACGCCCTCATCCTTTAGCTCATTCCATCCGCTGATCAATACCAGACCATTAAGCACCGCCACACCAAAAAGCACAATAAAGCCTATTCCTGCCGAAATACTGAATGGCATATCTCTAAGCCAGAGGGAAAACACGCCACCTATAGCCGCCAACGGAATCGCTACATATATCATGGCCGTTTGTTTGAAAGAACGCAGGGCAAAAAAGATAAGGATAAATATCAGGACCAAAGCAATGGGCACCACCACCTGCAACCGGTTGCTCGCCCGCTCCAGGTTTTCGAAAGCACCTCCATAGCGTATGTAATAGCCGGCAGGCAAATCCAATTCTGCTTTTAACTTTTGTTGAATTTCTTCTACCAGCGATTTAATGTCACGGCCCCGCACGTTGATTCCCACATAGGTTCTGCGGTTCGTATTGTCCCTGCTAATTTGCATGGGCCCTGGCTCATAGCTGATATTGGCTACTTCTTTTAAAGGAATCTGTGCGCCATTCGGTGTGTTGATATAGAGATTTCTAATGTCTTCAATGTTGCTGCGATGCGCTGAATCGAGCCTGACCACCAAATCAAATCGCCTCTCTCCTTCAAAGATCACCCCGGCTTTTCCGCCGGCAAAGGCGGTCTCAATAACTTTATTGATATCGTCGATATTCAGCCCGTACTGGGCCAGCTTATGGCGTTCATAATGAATGGTCATCTGTGGCAAACCTGTTGTTGCTTCTACTTTCAGGTCGCCTACACCTTCCACCCCGGCAATTATTCTCCCCATCTCTTCCGCCTTGTCTGCCAGCACCTGCAGGTCTTCGCCATACAGTTTAATAGC
>CAZHZR010000026.1:0-13235 GCA_964537095.1 uncultured Roseivirgaceae bacterium | reverse complement strand
CGGGTCATGGCATGTTTTATTTCCGGAAAATTTTCAAGAAGAATTTGTTCTATTTTAGTGGAGGTCTTTATGCCTTCAGACAAGGAGCTACCGGGTTTTAGAATAATGTGGAAGGCAATATCTCCTTCATCTAACTGCGGGATAAACTCAGCACCCATGCGGTTGAACGTAAACACTGCCAGGGCAAAAAGTACAACTGCTGCTCCTATAACAATAGCAGCTCTTTTAAGCACACCCTCAAGTACGCGCTCGTATTTGTCTTCAATCCAGAGCACAACCTTATCGCCCCAGGATTTTTTTGCCTTTTTGGGAATTCTTATAAGCAGGGATGACATCATAGGGACGTACGTGAGGCAAAGAATCATTGCGCCAAGCATCGCAAACATAAATGTGAGCGCCATCGGCTTGAACATTTTACCCTCCACACCTTCCAAAAAGAGGATCGGCACGAAAACAATCAGGATAATGAGCTGTCCAAAAAAGGCTGCATTCATCATTTTACTGGAGGCGGCGTAGGTGGTTTCGTCCCGTTCTGTCGCGGTAATTTCTTTTCCCTTGAGCATCCGTTGATACAGAAAGAAAACAGTGCCTTCTACCACAATCACCGCCCCATCAATGATGATTCCAAAATCAATGGCGCCAAGGCTCATCAGGTTAGCTCCCACATCAAACACATGCATCATTACAAAAGCGAAGAGCAGTGATAAAGGTATAGTGGACGCTACTATTAAACCGCCCCGCCAATTGCCGAGCAGGAAAACCAATACAAAAATTACGATTAAAGCCCCTTCGACAAGGTTTGTTTTAATTGTGCTTGTGGTCCGTTCAATAAGTTTACTTCGGTCCAGAAAGGCCTCCACACGAACCCCTTCAGGCAGAGACTCCTGAATTTGTACCATCCGCTGCTTTACATTTTCAATTACCTCATTGGAATTTGCTCCTTTCAGCATGAAAATAATTCCGCCTACTGCTTCTCCTGCGCCATCTTTGGTAAAAGCACCATACCGCACAGCAGCACCAAACTGTACTTTAGCCACATCTTTAACGCGAATAGGAATACCATTACCAGTTTTTACAACTATATTTTCGATATCTTCAATACTCCGCGCCAGGCCTTCGCCGCGTATAAAGTTGGCCATGTGGCTTTTTTCTATGTATGCGCCGCCGGTATTCCTGTTGTTTTGTTCCAGGGCCACAAAAATATCATTGATCGTCAAGCCAATTGCTTTGAGTTCATCCGGATCAACGGCTACCTCGTACTGCTTGATATTTCCGCCAAAACCACTAACTTCTACAACACCAGGCACCATGGCCATTTGCCTGCGTACAATCCAGTCCTGCATAGACCGCAGTTCCATAGGTGAATATTGACTCTGATATTCTGGTTCAACAGCCAAAGTATATTGATAGATTTCGCCCAGGCCCGTAGCGATCGGCCCCATGGCAAAATCTCCGAAACCTTCGGGAATTTGCTCCCTTACCTCCACGAGTTTTTCGGACACAAGCTGTCTCGGAAGATAGGTTCCCATGTCTTCCTCAAACACAATGGTGACTACAGAAAGCCCAAAACGAGAAGTGGAGCGCAACTCTACAACTCCCGGCAGGTTGGCCATAGCCACCTCTACCGGAAAGGTGACAAACTGCTCGATGTCTTCTGTTCCCAAATTAGGGGCTTGTGTGATCACCTGCACCTGGTTATTGGTGATATCAGGCTGCGCATCCAAAGGAACTTTGGTCATGCTCCAAACTCCCCCCACAATGAGGGCAATCGTAAACAAGCCAATTATGAACTTATTCTTAATAGAAAAAGCAATGATATTATTGATCATAGAAATATGTTTAATTCAACTTAAAAGAGAATTTGGGGCGGAACAAGCCACCCTATACCGATAAGTTAAATTAAACCTGAGGAGGCTGGAAGGTAGTCTCGGGAAAGAGTGACGAGAAAGAGTTGTTGTAAAAAATGAAATTGTTAGGTGCATTCAATGCACACAACTTTATCGAAATTTGTTGCTCATTCGCATAAAAGAAAGTCGGATGCCAGCAATTATTGTTTCCATGAAACGGCAGCTTGTTATGTTCGGTATCCTCATCTCCATGCCCAACATCGCCGAAGTAGTGGTTGCTTATAAACTCGAAGAAGGAATCATCGTTAGTGACTTTATGCTCCTGGTAGTGGGTAAATAAATTAGGAAGCTTTTGAAATTCACAACTCAGGTCCATACCGGGCATCGTTCCATTCATCAGGAATAACAAGGCAAAGAATATGGACAGAAAAGAGTTCATTGCGTGCAAAAATAGGAAATATCTTTATGAAAAGGTATTGCAATTTGAAGTAATGTAAAGAATTAGAAATCGGGTGCGTGGCCTGAGCTGCCTGTCAAAGTATTCAAAAGAAATCCATTGAAGGCTCCTTGATAAGGTGAGCGAGTGAATTACTTATGAATTACATCACCCAGCCGCATTGCCAATACCGCTGTGGTTTGAAGTTTATGAGCTGTCGAGATGTCGCCCAAGTAGTCAACTTGCGGCCATTGAACAAGGAAAATTAATCGTTATTATGAAATCAATACCTTATATTGAATATACAGCGCTTGAAGCAGAAGGCGCCACTTCAGAGCAGTGGTATCACATGTCCCATCTCAGCAACGCATGTGCTTCCGAAGATGCCCACCGAACTTCTGCTTACGCCATTTGTCTTCTCAGCGAAGGTGCGCTTCAATTAGAAACGGACTTGTTTGACCAAATGGCTCATGCTCCAACCCTCTTTACTATTGCGCCTTCTGTCATCAGAAAATTTACAGATCTGGGAACCGGCTACGATGCCAGAATCTTTTTCTTCCGAAAGGAGGTTTTCCTCGAAGGTCAAACCAATATCAACTATCTCGATAAGTTTGATTTTTTTGAAAAAACAGGGCAACAAGTCGTGGCATTGGACTCCAGGCAATTCCAACAATTTAAAACCTATTTTGATGTGATTCATGAGAAATCACTCGAAAATGCGCCACATACTTCTGCGATCATCCGAAGCTTAATTTATATCGTCCTTAATGAATTAGACGACGTTCACCACAGGCTGAAAACTGAAACCTCACCAAAAAACGTAGATAAAGACATTCACATACTTTCTCAGTTTAAAACGCTTTTATCCGCACACTTTATTGAGGAAAGACAAGTTTCATTTTATGCCGATAAATTGCACCTGACGCCTAAATATTTTTCGACAGTTATTAAGGAAGTTAGTGGTAAAACCGCAGGCGAATGGATCAGCGAAATGCTCTTGTTAGAATCCAGGGTACGACTACAAAACAAAAACCAAAGCATTGCCCAGATTGCCTACGATCTGAATTTTTCTGACCCATCTCATTTCGGTAATTTTTTTAAAAAACATCTGGGAATAAGTCCGCTAGCCTACAGAAGCTGAGCAATCCGACTTTTATACCAGTTCCCCCTACTTTCACTCTTTCCATGGCGTGGGTTACAGCGGTATCTTTGTACTGTAATCATAATATTAACTTAAAATATAAAAAGTCATGAAAACTATCAAATTTCAATTAGAAACCCTCACTTGTCCAAGTTGTATCAACAAGATCGAAGGAGTCCTGAATAAGGAAGCCGGTGTTGAAAACGCAAAAGTATTGTTCAATTCCAGTAAAGTAAAAGTGGTATATGATGAAGAAGAGACCACGTCTGACAAGCTGGCTAAAATCATCGAAAAGCTAGGATATCCGGTACTCTCACCCGAAGCCGCACAATTAAAATAAAGAAAATCATGAAAACAAAAACTAAAAATATACTAACATTTATATCAGGCGGCCTGCTTCTGGCCGCCTTAGTAACGTATCTTATAAATCCAGGAAGTGTGGCACAAGACATCTTCTTAATTATTGCGGCTGTCATAGCGGGAGCTCCTATTGCGATTAAGGCGTTTCAGGCGCTGCGAATGAAAGCATTCAGCATTGATTTGCTGGTAACCATCGCTGTTGTAGGCGCAATGATCATTGGGGAATATACTGAAGCAGCGGTGGTTACCTTTCTGTTTTTATTTGGTGATTATCTCGAAGGACGCACCTTGAGAAAAACGCGTGCCTCTTTAAAATCACTGATGGATATGGCACCGTTGGAAGCTACTATTCTTAAAGATGGAATGCGTGTAACTATTCCCGCAGATGAAGTGGAAATTGGCGAACATGTGATTGTGCAGCCTGGAGGGAGAATTCCGGTTGACGGGAACGTTATCTCAGGTCAATCTTTAATTAACGAAGCCGCTATAACCGGTGAGTCTGTACCTGTTAATAAACGTGAAGGAGATCAGGTTTTCAGCAGCACCATTTCAGACAACGGTTATCTGGAAATTATTGCCGAAAAAGTGGGTGCTGATACCACCTTTTCAAAAATTATTGAATTGGTGGAAGAGGCACAGGATACAAAAGCCAAAACCCAAAAATTCATGGAGCGCTTTGCTTCCTATTATACGCCGGGTATTGTCGTACTTTCTGTCCTGGTTTGGATCATCACGCAAGATGTCCATTTAGCATTGACCTTCCTTGTGATTGCTTGTCCGGGTGCACTGGTTATATCTGTGCCGGTTTCTATTGTCGCCGGAATTGGTAATGGTGCCAAAAACGGAATCCTGATCAAAGGTGGTGATAAAATGGAAAATCTTGCCAAAGTGAATGCCATCGTATTCGATAAAACGGGTACTTTAACCAAAGGAAAACCTGAGGTAACCGCCATAAAAGCTATCGGAATCTCTGAGGATGAATTGCTCAAACTGGCTGCAGAAGTTGAAGTGACATCTGAACACCACCTGGGGAAAACCATCGTCAAAAAAGCCGAAGAAAACGGACTTGATTTGTTGAACAAACCATCAAATGTTGAAGTCATGAAAGGTCATGGATTGCAGGCAATGCTGGCTTCCAAACAGATTTATATTGGAAATAAGTCGGGCGCAGAGAAATTAGGTATTGCTGTTGACCCTAAAATAGACAATTACTTGTTCCAACAACAAGAAAAAGGAAACACAGCGGTTCTTATAACGAGGGATAAAAAGGTTGTCGGAATCATTTCCATCGCAGACGAAATACGTGAAGAAGCCGCTACGGCACTTCAGACATTGCGAGAAAGCGGGATCCGCCATACCCTAATGCTCACTGGAGATAACGAAAGTGTTGCTAAAAAAGTAGCAAATCAATTGGCGATCGACCAGGTATTTGCAGAATTATTGCCAGAAGATAAAGTAGACAAAGTAAATGCCTGTAAAGCCGCAGGAATTCGGTTGGCCATGGTTGGCGACGGAATAAACGATGCACCAGCTATTGCCACGGCCGATGTGGGTATCGCTATGGGTGGTACGGCAACTGATATAACAATGCAAACCGCGGATATTATTCTGATGTCCGATAATTTAGATAAATTACCTTATGCCATTCAATTGGCCAAAGCTACCATCCGGAACATGAAACAAAATACCTACTTTGCATTGATTACCGTAGCACTTTTATTGCTAGGCGTTCTGACCAATAATATTCACCTGGCATCCGGCATGCTAATTCACGAAATCAGTGTGATTTTGGTCATCCTGAACGCAGTACGGTTGGTACGCTTTCCGAAATTCCAGTTCACCTTCAGAGCTTTCAAGTCATCGACAAGAAATAACAAGAAGGCGGTATCTGGAGAGTTAGCGTATGCTGGATGTAATGTCTAAACAAACCGACTTTTATACCATTTATGTCAACTTATATTTACAGGAATTAAAAAATGAAAAAAATGAAAAAAGTAACAAAACCTCAGGTCAAGGTGCTTGCTTCAGGCACCGAATTAGTAACCAAGCAAATGCAAGCTGCAGCAGGCGATTTATTGCCTCAACACCTTGCTAGTTTGGAGTCAGTACTTTTTATCCACAAAGGAGAATGCATTCTTGATTTAGATGGGGAAGAAAAAATATTAAAGGAGGGCGATGCTTTTATTGTACCGCCAAAAATCAAACATCAAATTAAAGCAATAACTGACTTTAAAGGGATTCATTTCATGCCTAAGGAGATTGAATTCCATTTTTTTGATTAAAGCTTGCTGAAAAGGCAAATCAGCAAACATGTGTAAAACAGATAATCAGTAGCATAAATTTGCAAAAGGTTGATTTCAGCAGCCAAGAATAATCATCAGACCACCAGCCGCTTCATAAAAGTCGCACAGCCTTTTGTATGCATTAATTTCGCTGGATATAACCCCCTTTTGATTTCCTGAAATTGAAAGGGACAAAGCTTAACCAAAGGCATTTGCTCAGAACAAATGAGAATAATTGATGAATTCTTTTGCGGTGTCAAACCTCCAGGTACGTGTCATCGATTTTTTCATTCTAAGCAGCTAGCCAAAGCGACTCAATACAAAACCTGGACCCAGCCTTTTATTTTTTGAACCTGTTTGGTGGGATCCAAAACGTCAAATTTTATTTCTGCCAAATAATAGTAAACCCCGGCTGGCACTCTCTGGCCATCAAAAGACCTGCCATCCCAGTTAATAAGTATTGAGTTCTCCCCGCTAGACTCGTAATTGTATACTTCCTTGCCCCAGCGATTGTAAAAACTAATATTTACTTTTTCGACAAACCGTGGGCATCGATCATAACCGTCGGGATATTCTGTCGGAGAAAGTGGGTAGAATGCCTGGAAGACATCATTTTTACCATCCCCATTCGGAGTTGTAATGTTTGGAAGTTCATAGTTCGGACAGTTATCATTGCAGACCGTTTCACTCGCAGGGCTTCTATTCCCCGACCTGTCAACAGCTATAACAAAGTAACAGCCTTTAAACGAAGGCAAATCCAGATGCGTGTAGGAAGTTCCGGTTTGCGTGGTGATTAATTCAAACGATCCGTCCGCACCTGAATCAGAAAAATAGATTTCATAACTACGTACATCTTCGTCGCATTCGGCGTCTTCAACATCTGCCCAGCTAATCGTATTATAAAAATCAGAATAATCGCAAGGCTCGTTCTGCAGGAATGTCTCACAATTCAGTAGTTCTATAGAAACCGTAGGCGCGCACGGTGGGATCGTGTCATTAGGCTGTGCACAAATTTTTTGGGACCTGTTCAGCAAAGGATCAATCCCTGAAAGCATCGGGTGGTTGTAAGATCCTCTCGTCAATACATAATAGCAATACTCTATCTGGTCTGACAAGCCTTCATCGAGGTAGCTGAGTCCGCCCTGGTTTACATTTACACTGGCAATCAATGCAAAAGCCCCGGGATCGTCGGCATCAACATTGTCTCTATAAATATCATGGATCGGGTAATTCTGGGCATTTATGGACCAGGGAACGTCTGCTTGCCAATTTAACTCTATGGATCCGAGTAACGGGGTAGGCTCAAGCCGTACTGAAGATGCAACCGCCGAGGTATCAACAATATTTGATTCACCGAGGCCTCCGCTAAATAAAACCACCCGATAATTGTAGACCAAACCCAGAGTGTTCAAATTGCTGTCTATCGCAAAAGTATCAAGGGCACTATTCAAGGCGACCTCCTGAAGATTTGTATTACCACTATTACCCTCTGCCCTTAATAACTGATAATAGTAAGGAGGGGGAAACAAGACCGGATCAATCTCCAGAGGCGGCGTCCATCTGATATTAATTTCACCATTGGTTCCGCTGGTTTCTGAAATATCAACATTTGTAATCAATGGCAAATCGATGGCCAACTGCACGCAAACTTCTTCAGACACATAACTTTCTCCCCCACCTGGCTGCGGAAAAACCGCTACTAATCGGTAGCAATATTCAGCGCCCGGATTTAAACCCTGACCGTTGTTGTCATCTAAAAATCCTGTTTCATCGATATCCGTTTCTGCAATGAGTGTGTAGCCCACCCCCTGTGGAATGCCGGTTTCACAATTATCAGGCTCAAAGTCAAAAGCTCCTACCTTTCGGTACACCTGCATGCTTGAGGCCCCAGCGCAAAGATCTGCGTAGTTATCCCAGTTTAGCTGAACCTCCCTCCCCGGATTTAACTGCGCTGCCAAATTTTCCGGCGGCGGTGCCACTACAGTGATCCTCCATGTTTGGATATCTACCAGGCTCGGTGCCGGAACCGGAGGGAAATCCGTAGCTTTAAATATAACCTCATAAGGTTGCTCCCGTACGTGCTCGCATGTTGTTGCCCATCTAAATTCAGAGACAGCAGGATTGGTTTGCCGCTCATTCAGCGGATTTAAAGAAGCACGTGAGTTAGGAATGTCACTGGTAAATAATCCTCCAAAAGCTTCTATCTTCACATCATGACCGTCGGGATCCAAAGCAGAAATAAAAGCTTCGAGCGTAGTGCCCGCCGTTATACATGTATCGCGTGGAATAGTCAATACTGGAGGTTTGTTATTTGTTTCCTCCACAATCACCTGCATATCTCTGGTGACGTATCCCAGTCGGAGATAGCGGCCGTCTATCTTACGCCACTCTTCAATGATAAACGCAAAATTATATTCTCCAGCCAAAGCCGGAGAATCCCATACTATATCGCCGGTGAGCGGATCCAATGTAAAAATTGGAGGAGCATTGCTATCCTGCCTGGAGCCCCCGAACATCGGGTCGTTAGGCAATACAAAATTAGGCACCGGAGAATTTTCCCTGTCTTTCGACGGCACCAATTTATAAGAAAGACTATCCCCTTCGCGGTCAAATGCCCCGGGATTATGTAAATAAATGAGCCCGACTGCTGCCCTGTCAATAGGAGGAACTGTTAAAATAGGTGAGGCATTCAGTCCTACTATGGGATCTATTACTATTTGTGTTTCTATATAAAAAGTGACGTCCACCGAACCACCGTTGTTGATGTTCAAAACCCCGTCATTTCTGTTGGCTTCCAGGTATTTAATAGTATATGGTCCGGTTGAGGGGAAAGTATGCGTGGTGACATAGGTATTAATTTCTGTTTCTCCGTCTAGATTTGTCTTAAACCAGTCGTTTGTAGATAAAGAAATTTGTTCATTATCATGCCCAAAAAACAGAGTCCCTGCTCCCCATTCCACACCTTCCCGGTCCCGATAACCGGTAATGGTAATCTGGTAAGTCAGATCTGATATCCGGACCGTGGTAATCTCCCCAGCCCTTATGTGTGTTGCCTGTGCCTGGTCTGAAAAAAATATCAGCAAAGTAAACAGGACACTAAAAAATAGATATAATTTTCTCATTCAACAGCAAGTTTTATATGGGTTTCTTTGGACATTAGCATGAATACGCGTAAAATCCAATTCGGATGCTTTAATTTTCAAGATACCCTAATCAAATATACTAAAACTTCTCATCAAAATATGCAAGATTTCTTACTTGAAATTATAGGAAATTTAAAAGCCACATTTTTAAAACCAGTAAAAGACTTATTTACAAACGTTTAAATTATAGTAACTACTCAGGTCAAGAAGAAGAAAGAATTACACATGTTTTTATAATAACCACCTCTTAATCTCCTTCTTGAACAAGGAGGAGAGTTGATGGTATGTGTAATTCTTCTTTGTTCAGCCCTCACCTAAATTCTGGCAACAGAAGAATCTATTTTAACGCCGTTAAAACTGAGTAGTTAAAAATTATATACGATATTCTATGCGAGAAACGTATTTTTTTATACACTGCAAGCCTGGCTGATTTTCTATTTAGAATAAATTAAAATAAGCTTGTTGCTTTTGTTTGATAAATGATTGAAGTGTAACTTTGGATTATTGAAGTTTTCAAACATATCAAGCGCTTAACTTAATAAAATGAATTGGTTTACGACTACATTTTCAAGTTCTATCGGGAAGAAGATCATTATGTCATTGACAGGATTATTTTTGATCCTTTTTCTAATTGGCCACGTCGCAGGTAACCTATTGCTGTTCAAAAACGACGGTGGTCAGGCTTTCAATGAATACGCCCATTTTATGTCCACCAACCAGCTAATTTTTATAGTTAGGATAATAACTTTTGTTTCGATCATATTTCATATCATCTATTCCATTGTATTAACCAAAAACAACAGCCAGGCCAGGCCAGTGGGCTATGCTGTGGTGAAGGCTTCACCCAATACCTCCTGGATGTCCAGAAACATGGGCTTGTTGGGTCTAATCGTCTTAATATTCCTTATCATTCATTTAAGAACCTTCCTCTATGAAATGAGCTTCGGAGAAGTACCTTATGTGGAATATGAATCCGGTGTTGTAAAAAACCTGTACGCCATTGTTGTGGATGCTTTCTCTAAGCTTTGGTACACTGGCTTGTATGTAATATTTATGGTAGCCCTTGCTTTGCACCTGGCGCACGGCTTCCACAGTTCTTTCCAAACAGCCGGAGTACGACATGCAAAATATACTCCTATCATCAAAAAAGCAGGAATAGCTTTCTCAATTATTGTTCCGCTACTGTTTGCAGCTATGCCTATTTATCTATTTATTAAAAGTTTAGGATAATCCCTACATATATATGACGATGTTAGATTCAAAAATTCCGGAAGGCCCTTTGGCAGAAAAATGGTCTAAGCATAAATTTAATGTAAAGCTGGTAAACCCGGCGAATAAAAGAAAATATGAAATCATTGTAGTGGGAACAGGCCTTGCAGGTGCTTCTGCGGCAGCATCACTGGCTGAACTTGGCTACAATGTAAAAGCTTTTTGTTTTCACGAAAGTCCCCGAAGAGCACATAGTATTGCTGCGCAGGGCGGTATAAATGCCTCAAAAAACTATCAGAATGATGGAGATAGTGTTCATAGATTATTCTATGATACTATCAAAGGAGGTGACTACCGATCAAGAGAAGCGAATGTATACCGGTTGGCGGAAGTAAGTGCCAATATCATTGACCAATGTGTAGCGCAGGGAGTGCCTTTTGCAAGAGAGTACGGTGGATTACTGGCCAATAGATCTTTTGGGGGAGCTCAGGTATCGAGGACGTTTTATGCGCGTGGTCAAACGGGACAACAATTACTAATTGGCGCGTACAGTGCCCTGAGCCGTCAAATAGCCAACGGAAAGGTGAAAATGTACACGCGTTCCGAAATGCTTGATTTGGTAGTAGTTGATGGAAAAGCCCGTGGAATCGTAGTCCGAAATATGGTGACCGGTAAAGTTGAGTCGCACTCAGCCCACGCAGTTGTGTTAGCAACAGGAGGTTACGGAAACGTATTTTTTCTTTCAACCAACGCGATGCTCTCGAATGCAACAGCTGCCTGGAGAGCCCATAAGCAAGGTGCATTTTTCGCAAATCCTTGTTTTACACAAATACACCCTACCTGCATTCCTGTATCAGGAGAACATCAATCCAAACTTACTCTGATGTCGGAATCGTTGAGAAACGACGGCAGGGTTTGGGTACCCAAGAAGCAGGGAGACAAAAGAAAGCCTTCAGAAATTCCGGAAAACGAAAGAGACTATTTTCTAGAGAGGAAATATCCCTCATTTGGTAACCTGGTGCCCCGCGACGTAGCCTCCAGGAATGCAAAATATGCAGTAGACGAAGGCAAGGGAGTGGGCGCTACGGGCATAGCAGTATACCTGGACTTTGCAGATGCAATAAAGAGACTTGGCCAGGAAGCTATTGCTGCCAAGTATGGTAACCTTTTTGACATGTACGCCAAAATTACCGGAGAAGATCCATATAGCGAACCGATGCGGATTTACCCTGCTGTACATTATACCATGGGCGGCCTTTGGGTGGACTATAATTTAATGACCAACATACCGGGCTTATACGCAACCGGCGAATGCAATTTCTCCGACCACGGCGCCAACAGATTGGGCGCAAGTGCACTGATGCAAGGACTTGCGGATGGTTATTTTGTAATTCCTTATACCATTGGAGATTATCTCGCCGGTATTCCTCAGGAAAAAATCAGTCTTGATCATGAAGCATTTAAAGCAGCTGAAAATCGAGTGAAGACACAGATCAATACCCTATTGAGCATCAAAGGGAACAAAACCGTAGATGAATTCCACAAAGAGCTGGGGAAAATTATGTGGGAGTATTGCGGTATGTCCAGAACTGCTGAAGGACTTACCAAAGCCAAAGGAATGGTACGAGAGCTAAGGGCCGAATTCTGGAAAAACGTAAAAGTAGTAGGTGTAAACGAAGAGTTGAACATGACGCTTGAAAAAGCAGGCAGGGTTGCTGATTTTCTTGAGCTAGGAGAATTGATGATCGATGATGCATTGATGAGAAACGAATCATGCGGAGGTCATTTCAGGGAGGAATTCCAGACGCCTGAAGGGGAAGCGATGCGTGACGACGACAACTACGCTTATGTAGCTGCCTGGCAGTATTCCGGAGAAAATCAGGAACCGATCCTCCACAAAGAAGAGCTTGTTTTTGAAAATGTAAAATTGACTCAGAGAAGCTATAAATAAATATCTAATTACTAATGTATCAATTTGATTTATGAGCGCATTTATTTAAATTCTCAACATAGCAACAGTTAGTGATACAATTTAATGGCTCCATAACGCATCAACTAATTGGTACATAAAAACGGTACATAAAATATGAAACTTACATTAAAGATATGGCGTCAAAAAGATGCCAAAGCACAGGGAGGTTTTCAAAACTACCAACTCAATGATGTTTCAGAAGACATGTCGTTCCTGGAAATGATGGACGTGTTGAATGAAGATCTTTTGAAAAAAGGAGAAGATCCGGTTCATTTCGACCACGACTGTCGTGAAGGTATTTGTGGATCATGTAATTTATATATCAACGGCAGAGCGCATGGGCCACAGCAAAAAACAGCCGCGTGCCAGCTTCACATGCGCGTATTCACAGATGGCGAAACCATTACGGTGGAACCCTGGCGTGCCAAAGCATTTCCGCTCATAAAGGACTTGGTGGTAGACAGAAGCGCGTTGGATCGAATCATACAAGCCGGGGGCTATGTATCTGTCAATACCGGCGGGATTCCCGATGCAAATGATATTCCAATAGCAAAGGTGGTCTCCGACGAAGCATTTGATGCTGCAACCTGTATCCAATGCGGTGCGTGCGTGGCAGCCTGTAAGAATGCTTCTGCCATGCTCTTTGTAGGGGCAAAAGTTTCGCAGTTGGCATTGCTTCCCCAGGGCCAGGTAGAGCGTAAGGAAAGGGTTGAAAAAATGGTAGCCCAAATGGACGCCGAAGGTTTTGGCTCCTGTACAAACACCGAAGCATGTTCTGCGGAGTGTCCTGTGGGTATTCCACAGTCTGTAATCGCAAGAATGAACAGAGAATATTTTTCTGCAAA
>CAZHZR010000025.1:0-22061 GCA_964537095.1 uncultured Roseivirgaceae bacterium | reverse complement strand
ATTTATTTTCGTCGACTTTTGTCCCACCACACAAAAAGCACAAAAAGGATGATACTAATAATAGATCCCCAGATGAGGCCCGTTTTCAACCTGTCTATTTCCTTTCCTAGATAGGCGATTAAAATTGCCAATGGCAATATACCAGCAACAGTGGCACCAATAAACCGCCAGTACCCCATTCTCAATGTGCCTGCAATCAGGCTGATAGCATCATTGGATAAAAACGGGCTGACCCGGGTAACGATCACTGTCCAGAAACCGTAATCATCAATAAAATCGGCAATTTTCTTTTCGGTTTTCTGTCCAACAATTTTTTCTACCAGTGGAGGTCCAAAGTAGGCACCAATCAAATAACCCGTAGAAGAAGCAACAAAAATGGCGGCGATAATTAGTACACAACCCCAAAAAGGCCCGTACGCCAACACGGAGACTATCATCAATAAAGGAGTCGGGATGACCAATAAAAACATTTGGAGGGTCATTGCCAGGATGATTACCAATGGTCCGCCAACACCGAATTGGTCCACCCATTCCTGGACTTTCTGTTCGTCATCGCTGGTGAGTACCTGCCATGCCTCTTTGAAAAACTCATTCACCGCCGGTATAAAAAAGTATGCGGCTACCGCGCCCAATAATAATGCAACAGAAATGTACAGAGGCGCTTTACTTTTTTTAACAGTCGCATTGTCTGAAGATGCACCTTCTTTTTTTCGCAAGGTCAAAAAAATTTATGTTGAAAATTTGAGGAAATCTGAAAGACTAAAAAATGCTAATTTTTACCGTACCGCAGTTCGGTAAAGCTCATCTTCCTTTCTGCTGCCACGGCGTTTTGGCTTTCTGCTATTGAATTCTTGTCTTCCACGGGTTTCGGATCCATTGGGCTTATCTGCTTTTTAGCAAATTCATTTTGAATCTTCAATTCTTTAATCAGCTCATCCTGTCTTTCGATCATATCGGGAATTCGAAAATACCATAAAATGAGCGGTCTGCAAATAAGCAACAGCAAAAGAAAAACACCTAAAGGCAAAGAAATAACCGAAAAAATTTCATAGTAGTCCATGGAGCTATCTATTAGTAGGTAAATAGAATAACAACAACAACTGCTATAAAATGTTGCAATATTTATAAGAAGGATGATTCCGAAACTCAGGTCAGTTTACTCCTGGTTTTACTGCTTTTTTGCATTCAACACAATTTCCACGCATTCAAATAGATTTTCCGCTTTGTAATCAGCATGCGTGCTGTCATTAAGATCAACCTGAATTGTCCTTAATCCCATTTTCTTTGCCGGAATCAAATCGCGGTCCTTGTCCCCGATCATCCATGATTGCGCTATGTCTATATCATACCTCGCGATAGCTCTTTCAAACATCAAAGTACCTGGTTTTCGGGATAAGCTTTCGCTCACGGAAGGGTGGCCTGGCGCAAAATAGAAGCGATCTATCAGGTTTCCGCAACGTTGCTGGATGATATGGTGACAATCATGCATTTGCTCTTTGGTGTATATTCCCTGCGCTATCCCAGATTGATTGGTAATCACTATCAGAAGAAACCCTTCATTTTTTAATGCAGTAAGGGCCTCTGCTACGCGCGGAAGGATCTCAAGTTTCTCCTCTGAGTATACATAATCCACATAATCTTTATTGATAACTCCGTCGCGGTCTAAAAATATACACTTATTCAAAATTGCAATGGTTTAATTAAACAGCTAAAATACTAAAAAATTTCAGATTTCAGCCGGACACCTCACAACCGGTAACGATACCGGAATCGATTGCATTTTTATAAAAAGCTTACAATGAACTTTTTATGGTCATTATAAATTTTATTTGGGTTTTAATATTTTCATCTTGAAGTACATCTAAACCAAAAAACTATGATCACTTTATTTGAAGAAGAATTTCTGGTATGCAAATTTGATGAAGACAACAAGATTCTTTACCACATCTGGCTCGATAAAGCCAAGGGCGAGGCGTTTAGAAACAGCTTGTTAAAGGTGTTGAACCATTACAAAACCCTGAAGTCGGATCACCCTGTTTTGCACTGGTTAGGCGACACACGGAACCTTTCTGTACTACCTCTTGATGACCAAAAATGGATGGACGAAACCTGGAATGAACTCTTGTTTGTAGATGCTGGAGTGAAGACACATGCGGTAATCATTGGAGACGATGCTTTTGCCAGGTATGCCATGGACAAGTTTAAAAATACCATGAACCAAAAATATGCCAGCAAGAATATTATCCTGGAGACCTTTAAAGATGAAACTGCTGCTTATAACTGGTTCAAAAAGCTTAACAACCCTGCATCTGCAGCTTAGGGCAACTCGGTGCGTAAAGCTTTTCAATACCACTCCCTCCGGAAATCAAAACGATGGGGACGTTTCAACAGAAAAATCCCGTAAATGGGGGGTAAATTTTTGACGTAAATTACTGACCTTTGAGATGCTTCTAATACCTTCCCGTACAATTTCAAGAAAGTAGAATCCTCTTCCTATTGTATCCGGGAAGGGATTTTAAATCAAAATAGAAGGCTTTTCAGGGCCTTCTATTCTTCATCTTTTTAAGCTATTTCTACCAGTTGAATTTCAAAGGTCAGGTCTTTCCCAGCCAAAGGATGATTCGCATCCAAAACTATTTTGTCTTCGGTAACTTCCGCAACAACTACAGGCATTGCCTGCCCGTTTGCCTGCTGCACCTGCAGTTGCAATCCTACTTCTGGTTTTATATTTTCAGGTACTTCAGTTTTTGGTACCTCTACAAACATGTCTTCCTTCTTTTCACCATACGCTTCATTAGATGGTATATTGGCTGTTATCTTTTCACCTTTTTGAAGGCCTTCTACTGCTGCATCAAACCCTTTAATCATATTCCCATCTCCCAACGTAAACTCCAGCGGTTCTCTGTCTATAGATGAATCAAAAACAGTTCCATCCTGAAGTTTGCCTGTATAATGTACTTTTACACGATCGCCTTTTTTTGCCGCTATCATTGTATTAACTTTTATAATAAAAAATAAATTACACAACCTTTGCATAATTATAATTGCAAGTTACAGAAACCGATACTTAATCAAAAAAATATCAGGCAATACCTTGGCGGTGTCCGATTATAATACAATATTGTGTTCAGATACGAACAGCTATTCCAAGGCGTTGTTACCCCTCTGAGGCAATGGCCTGTCCCAATGCTGTTTATATATTTGGCATGCATTTGGTTTCTTGTAACTGTAAAAAAAGATGAAGCAATGGTAGATAAAACATTAGGGAAGATCCTAATCATAGATGATGACGAGGATGTATTGCTCGCTGCTAAATTTCTTTTGAAGAAGCATGCGCATGAGGTGATTATTGAGAAAAACCCGAAAAAAATCCCTTTTTTGCTTAATAATGACAATTATGATGTCATACTGCTGGACATGAACTTCAGCAAAGACATTACCAGCGGCAAAGAAGGCTTCTACTGGCTCACTCAAATATTAGAGAAAGACCCAAAAGCGGTCGTAATATTGATCACTGCTTTTGGCGACGTGGAAATGGCCGTAAAAGCTCTTAAAGAAGGCGCTACCGATTTTGTGCTGAAACCGTGGCAAAACGAAAAACTCCTCGCTACTATTTCAGCAGCCATTAAGTTGAAAAAATCATATTCGGAGGTAGATAAATTAACGCGTGAAAAAAAGCAGCTGGCTAATGATATAGGGCAGCCTTTTAAGGATATCATTGGCGAATGTGATGTTATGAAGTCCGTGTACTCGCTTATCGACAAAGTGGCGAAAACAGATGCAAATATTTTGATCCTGGGCGAAAACGGCACAGGAAAAGAATTGATCGCCAGGGCAATACATGAGAAATCTACCAGACGGGACAATGTTTTTATTGGAGTGGATATGGGTGCGATTACCGGATCTCTTTTTGAAAGTGAGTTATTTGGACATAAGAAAGGGGCTTTTACTGATGCCCGGGAAGATAGGACCGGCAGATTTGAAGTGGCGCATGGAGGTACACTGTTCATGGATGAAATCGGAAACCTGAGCCTGCCCCTTCAAGCGAAGATCCTGACAGTGCTCCAAAAAAGAGAAGTTACTCCGATTGGTTCGAACAAGACTACAAAAATCGACATAAGACTTGTTTGTGCAACCAATATGGCGCTGTATGAAATGGTAAAGGAAAACTTATTCAGACAAGATTTGCTCTACCGCATCAATACTGTAGAAATTCATCTACCATCTTTACGGGAGAGGCAGGAAGATATTCCGCTTCTAACAGAACATTTTCTTAAAATGTACGCGGGGAAGTATCGGAAATCCATAAAAAAAATTGCGGCTTCTACCATAAAAAAGCTGAAAGCCTATCACTGGCCGGGAAATATTAGAGAACTTCAGCATGCAATTGAAAGAGCTGTGATTATGAGCGACGATGATATCCTTAGCCCTGATGATTTCTTTCTTACGCAGGAAGAATCAATAAGCGAAACAGCCTTGGCAGACTCTTTTAATCTGGAAGAGGTAGAAAAAACAACCATCCAAAGAGCAATCAGGAAACATTCAGGCAATATTTCTAAAGCCGCCAGGGAACTGGGACTAACACGGGCCTCATTGTACAGAAGGTTGGAAAAGCATGAAATTTAATAACTTCAGGGTCAATATAATCATCAGGATCGGTCTGATCACGATCACTGTATTTGCATTGGCCAACCTGCTCAATAACCACCCTTTCACTATCAGCCAGTTGATCGTACTGGCTTTATTAGTTGGCCAGGTTCTAAGCCTTTTTAAATATCTCGACAGGATACATACAGAAACCGTGGCTTTCCTGAATTCCATTCAATACGATGAGTACAACCCTATTTATAAACATAAACAGGATTCATCCCTCGATTTCCTATACCAGGAATTTGATAGTTTGAGCAGGAAAATGAGGGAAATCAGAGCAGAAAAAGATGAACAGTATTATTACCTCAAAAATATTGTAAAACACCTCGGTATAGGCCTGATTACGTTCGACAAAGAAGGCAAAGTACAAATCGTTAACACCACTGCAAAACGTTTCTTCGATGTAAAGGATATAAAAAACATCAGAGAACTTCAAACGCTAAGCCCCATTCTCGTTGAAAGTTTTTTCAGACTAAGAACCGGGGGAAGCGATCTTGTCAAGCTTGAAAAGAATGGTGAAATAGTGCAGTTGTCTATCTATGCCATTGAACTTACTTTAAGAGGAGAAGCATTCAAACTTATTTCGCTCCAAAATATTCAAAGTGAATTGGAGGAAAAAGAAATGGAGGCATGGCAAAATCTGATCAGAGTGCTTACCCACGAAATCATGAACTCCGTTACGCCTATTTCTTCGCTTGCTGCGAGTGTAGAACAAGAACTGCTAGCCTACATCAATGTCAACGAAATAGATGAAAAGCATCAGATTGACCAGGAAGAAATGGAAGACATCCATACCGCTGTACAAACCATCCAAAGAAGAAGCGAGGGGCTTATCAGGTTTGTCAGCGATTTTAGAAACCTTACCAGAATTCCCATTCCTAAGATTGGAAAGGTACTCGTCAGGGATTTATTTAACCGCATCAAGGTACTTCTGAGAAATGATTTCAAATCAGGAAATATCAATTTAATAATCAACCTTTCGCATGATGAACTTACCCTCAGCGCGGACCAGGAATTGATAGAACAGGTTTTGATTAACTTACTCAAAAACGCTATTCAGGCCCTCGAGGAAAAAGAAGGGGAAAAGGTTATTGAACTGGCCTCGTATGTGGAAAACCGAAGGAGGGTGATCATCAAAGTAAAAGACAATGGTGTGGGAATAGAAGAAGATGCGCTGGATAAAATTTTCATCCCTTTCTTTACAACCAAAAAGAACGGCTCTGGCATAGGACTAAGCCTTTCAAAGCAAATAATGCGGCAGCATAAAGCAAATATCAGTGTAAAATCTACCATGGAGGAAGGCACTGAGTTTATTCTTAAATTTTAGAATATTCCATTGTTACATCTCAATATCAAGTCTTTAATTTCACATAACTTCATATTTTAATCAAGACAGCTTCATTGGAATTAAAAGTTTATTTAGATTTACAATTCATAACATGAAGTATGCCTATTATGGACACAAGTAAAAAAATAACCCAGATATTAATAGAAAAATTGGGGATAGCAGAAACAGAGGTAACTCCTGATGCTAATTTTGTAAAGGATTTAGGTATAGATTCATTAGATTATGCGGAATTGGTAATGGAATTTGAGCAGACTTTCAATATTCGAATTCCTGATACGGACGCAGAAAAGCTGCAGACGATGAACCAGGCTGTAGCATATATCAACGAGAAAATGCAGGCCTGAACCTGTTTTAAATGCGACGTCGGTTTCGCTAATGTAATCGTTTTGCTTTAACAAGCCTATCACTACCGCGAAACATCGAAAATGCTCCCACGTTGAACAGTAAATGGCTTTAATAAGTAAAAAAAAAATAGCTTACCCTATAAGCCTTCCACTCCGGAGGTATCTTCAAAATCATGACCGGGAAGTTAGTTCTCCCATAAAATACAGCGATCTTACCCGCTATGACAACTCCATCCCCTTGTATGATCGTATGGGAGATGATACATTATGGCAAACTGTATTTTATTCTCAGGATGACATGAAACACATCCATTACAGCTTGAAGAAGATTTATGCAAATCTCAAGGCTGATGGTGATTTATCAGTGATGGAACACCTTTTTATAGACAGGGTGGACATTTGCGTTTATGGGAATACGCAGCCTTTCCGGGTCCGGATTGTAAACAAGGTAAACGACAACTTTGACTACTTCTACATCAAAAATGCCGACGCTTCACGCATATATGGCCTGGAACTGGAGCATTTGCTTTCGCCAAACAGGATCAGCTATATTGTTGACGGCAACACGCTCATAGAAGAACACATCGCAGGTATTCCGGGCGATCAATTTATCAAATACCACTTAAACGATAAAAGCCTTAATAAAATCCGTCTGGCGAAGGAGTTTGTAAAATTTAATGAGCGATGCTTCGTACGGCTATTGGGAGATATGCATTCATCCAATTTTGTGATCGACGTCACCCCGGACTTTGAGGAAATCCACTACAGGATAAGGGCAATAGATTTTGACCAGCAATCGTATGAGGGAAGAACTGCTATTTATATGCCCAAGTATTTTAAGCAAAACAATCCTTTCATAGAGATTGGGCTGAAGCTATTGACGCCCGAAACGGTGAGGCAGTATCAAAGAGAGGAACAGGCGCTGATTGCACACAGAATCAGAGCTTCAAGATACCCTTTAAAAGATCTGATGGATGCTATGATCAAAGACAGAATTTCACAGGAGAAGCATGTTGGAAATCTGAAGGCCGAAATGGCAAAGTATTATAACAATGATAAATTTCTTCGCTGTAATAATATGGGAGAAATCTTAAAATTAAGTCTGAAAATACTTGTAAAAAAGCTAGGTACGAGCGGATAATCTTCAGCGTTTTTGAAA
The DNA here is from genome assembly GCA_964537095.1 of uncultured Roseivirgaceae bacterium. Lineage (GTDB taxonomy): Bacteria > Bacteroidota > Bacteroidia > Cytophagales > Cyclobacteriaceae > CAMPJM01. The sequence continues at coordinate 14,560 of CAZHZR010000025.1, read as the reverse complement.
AATAATCACCTTTTCGGAATCAGTATATACAATCTTATAATTCAGTGTCTCAGCAATAAACTGAAAGGTTTTGAAATGGTAAAAAACCACATGAGCAGGGTCGTTTTTGTAGTACCAGTTGTCAAATGAATCTAAATCTTTCCAAAAGCTGGTCATAATCACCAAATAACCATCTTTCACCAGCAGGTGATCAAAACGATCAAACTCTTTTTTTGGATTAAAAAAATGCTCTACAGCTTCTGTTGAAAAAATAAGATCGTATTGTTGCCTTTTTATAGACGGGAAGAAAAACGGATCAAACAAATCACATATGTATCCTATTTCCGTAAGAATTGAAGCCAATACAGGGGTATGCCCACACCCGTAATCTAAACACACCATTCCCTCTTTTAAAAAAGACAAGGACGGATCGATGGCCTTTCTCAGGAAGTTTACATAGTCATTATCATCTTTCCTGTTCTGATGCAGTAAGTACCTCCCCTTTTCTTCTTCAAAACCCAGCCTCCCTTCATCAGTAACAAAAATGAGGTAGCAATTTTTGCAAAAATAAAAATCCCTTGAGTTAGCCAACCTGAGTTTAATAATAGTTGCTTCCCTGGAATCACAATTGTCACACAACAGACATTTTTTCATGAAAAATATTCAACTATTATTTAGAAAATTATAACGTTATTGTTAATATTAAAAGCCGTAGTGCAAAAATTGTTCAGGCACGCCAAACTCCACTTAATAGAAAAATTACAGATGTCGTACTGAAAGGCCGGCTGTGAATCTACTATTGATGAAGTCAAATGTTTCTGAATTTCAACTACCTATTATAGTTTGCCAGCATTACACCAGCTATCTTGATTTGAAACAATTCAACCTTCCATGCTAAAGAATTATCTTAAAGTTGCGCTAAGAAAAATAAAACGAGACAAAATCAATTCACTCATCAATATTATTGGTCTCTCAATCGGATTCGCTTCTGTAGTTGTCATATTTCTATTTGTATACCATGAGTTACGCTATGATAAGTTCCATACAAACTACACCAATTTGTACCGGCTTACCTATGACGACTCGGGTGGAAATGGACGGCATCTGGCAACTACCGCCCCACCTATGGGGAAAGCCATCCAGGAAAATTTTCCTGAAGTGGAGAATTCCACGGTATTTATGTATCCGCCAAGTACAATCATTCAGTCTGACGAGGTAAAGTTTTATGAAGAAGGCGTTATCTATGCCGATTCAAATTTTTTGGCCCTGTTTAGTTTTCCTTTGTTAAAAGGAAACCCTGCCACAGCTTTGAACAAACCCAACAGTATGGTTATTTCGGAAGAGATGGCAAGGAAGTATTTTTTTGGCAAAGATCCGGTAGGGGAAACACTCATCATTAATGAAGGAGACCTGGTAGAGATTACCGGCGTTCTTGCAAATCTCCCCGCAAACTCTCACATCCAGTTCGATTTTTTAGCTTCCATAGAAAATTATCCCATCCCAAAAGGGTTTAACGTCAGTTTTGAAGAATGGGGTTGGGTGTCATTTCACACTTTTCTATTGTTAAAAGAAAGCACTGATCCTCAATTGCTTGAAAATAAGTTACCCGCACTTTTTGCCCAGAACACATCACCGGAAAAGGCAGAAAGGGTAACCCTGCGCCTGCAGCCGTTAAGCAACATTTATTTTAGCTCTCAGGGAATGATAGGTCATTATGGGAAGGCAGGAAACCTCAACCATACTTATGGTTTGGCCGCTGTTGCACTGCTCATCCTGTTAATTGCAGGCTTCAACTTTATGAATATCACTACTGCCCAATCCCTGCGCAGAAATAAGGAGGTGGGCGTAAGAAAAGTGTTAGGTGCAGAAAGAAGTACGCTATTGACACAATACCTGGGAGAGTCCATCCTCTACTCCTTCATAAGCCTTTTGTTAGGGGCACTTATTGTAGCAGGCACTTATCCCCTTGCAGTAGGTACTTTCGGAGACATCTTCGAATATACAGGAAGTGAATACCTGCTCATTCTCGGCATGTTTCTCCTGCTGTCTGTCTTATTTGGCATAGCGGCTGGAGTCTATCCAGCTGTTTTGATATCCAGGTTTCAGCCTATCAGCATTCTTAAAGGCAAGATTTCTAAAAATCTGAGTGAAATTCATTTCCGTCAATTTCTGATTTTTTTACAATTCACGGCCACAATAGGCATCATCGCCGGCAGCATCATTATTTCACGACAAATGGATTTTATTCACCAAATGGATCCGGGGTTTGACAAAGAACAGGTACTGGCGCTTCATCTAAAATCTGATGATTTTCTAGATCGTTTTGAAACAGCAAAAAATATCCTTGAGCAAAATCCTAATATTATGGGCATCAGCGCTGGTGATGTTATTGATGGGGAAAATGGTTCACTACCCATCTGGAGCGAAGACATGCCGGAAGATGTACCTGGAATTCCCATGAACACCATGGGAACGTATTTCAATTATTTCAAAACGATGGGCATCAGTTTTGAAGACGGAAGACCGTTCTCCGAGGCCATCGCCAGTGATTCAGCAAATGGCATCATTTTAAACAAGGCCGCTGCTGATGCCTTTGGCTTTAAAGAAGATGCGTTAGGCAAATACATTTGGGTGAGCCGTTTTAGACAGGGGAAGGTAATTGGGGTAACAGAAAATTTTCATTACAACACGCTGCATGAAAAAGTGCAGCCACTGGTCATGTTTATCCCGGACACCCCCATGGAATATATCCTGGTGCGGACCAGAAAAGGCCTGATCAATCAAACGATTGCTTCCCTGGAAAAAGACTGGCAAAAAATAGCTCCTGAAATCCCTTTTGAGTTCATCTTCGCAGACAGCAAGCTCAACAGGCTATACGAGTCTGAGCAGCGATTTGCCAGACTCATCACTTTCTTTTCTATCCTGTCCATCATTGTGGCCTGTTTGGGGCTGTATGGACTTGTCTCAATTATGGTGCAATATAGAACCAAAGAGATTGGGGTGAGGAAGGTGCTGGGAGCAAGTACCGTCGATCTGACTCTACTCCTTTCCAAACAATTTCTCTTGCTCGTTATGGGGGCAAACCTTCTCGCCTGGCCGCTTGCGTATTTCTATCTGGGCCGGTGGCTCAATAACTTTGCCTATAAAATCGACATGCAACTTTGGCCCTTTGTCAGTGCTGCCCTTCTTGTGCTATTGGCGGCCATGGCAACGGTTGCTTATCAGGGCGTAAAAGCTTCGCTCGTCAACCCAATTGCCTCTTTAAACAAAGAATAGCGGCGAATTAAGGTCATTAAGACTATTCATTGTTCAATTCCCGAAGCAACTGAAGCGTGTTGTCCAAGCTTTCGGACTTTTCAAGTACTTCGTCGTCAAACGTTTCCGTCTTCTTCAAAATGGTATAGCGCCCGGTTTTCAACTTCACAGCAAAATACTGATCAGTAGAAATAACATCATAATCCTGCTTTATCAAATGATTGTTATCTTCTGACAAAACCCACGCTTTGTCTATCTCTTCAATCAGCTCCTGATTGTTCATATTTGCTATTTAATAGTCAACGATCACCATACAACCTGCCGGAATCGGAAATGTTAGCAAAGCTGCTACTATTTTGGCAGTAACTGTGAGCAAACTTCCTGTTTATATTCCGGGAGGTTGATTTGGGACGCCCTCGCGCTCAAACCCTTCCGTGCGCACCGCCGCGAGCGTGTGGCACGGCAGCTCCGTCGCAAGCTTTGCAGGTATTTCAAGTTTTAGCAAATTGGCTTGCGTGAGCCTTCTCCGAAGTGAGAAGAGTTAACGGTCTCATCTTAAATATGGCAGCGTACGGATCTTTTGTGCTTGGTTGCAGTGACTCTTCCCTTCTGCAAAGGCAAAAAAATCTGTTATCGCAACAATTCTTCATTGCTCGATTAAAGGTCGGCGCTTCCTGGCCTATCACAAAAAAGGATAACCAGATTTGGAAAAAAACTTCCAATCTGATCATCCTCTTAACTATAACTCTAACTAAACTTAAACTGCCTCTAATAGAGATTTTGATTTCGATTCCAAATAAGAAACCCCCATTAAATATTCATCAACCTTTCTGGCTGCCTCACGGCCTTCTGATATTGCCCATACCACCAGCGATTGTCCCCTTCTGGCATCACCCGCTGCAAATATCTTCTCGTCACTGGTTTGGTAATCATTGCACTTTACATTTCCTCTTTCATCAAACTCAAGGTTCATGTCCTTAAGCAGGCCATTTTGCTGTGGCCCCACGAAACCGATCGCCAACAAAGCCAGCTCACATGGCAGCTCCTGTTCGGTGCCTTCCATCTCCACAAATCCTGGCCTGCCACCGTCTTTTGATGGAACCCATTCAATCCGCACTATTTTTATTGCCTTCAAATTACCTGCCTCGTCGCCTATAAATGCCTTGGTCATGATAGACCAATCTCTCTCGCAGCCTTCTTCATGCGATGATGAAGTCCTTAAGATCAAAGGCCAATGTGGCCATGGATTATCTTCTGCCCTGTCTACCGGCGGCTGCCCTAACAACTCTATTTGCAGGACAGAATTCGCTTTGTGTCTAACCGAAGTTCCCACACAATCCGAGCCCGTATCCCCTCCTCCGATAACAACGACATTCTTACCGGTAGCTGAAATTCTGTTACCCAGGTCAACTCCTTCGCCGCTATTTTCTCTGTTCTGTTGGGTTAAAAAATCCATCGCAAAGTGAACGCCTTTCAAAGATCGTCCCGGTATAGGCATATCCCGAGGAACACCTGCGCCAATGCTGATGACGGTTGCATCAAAATTTTCTTTAAGTGCCTGCACCGAAATGTCTTTCCCCACCGTGGTATTGGTCACTATAGTAATACCTTCCTGCTTCATCACCTCGGCCCTTCTTTCTACTACCCATTTCTCCAATTTAAAATCAGGAATTCCGTACCGAAGCAAACCACCTACATATTTATCTTTTTCATAAAGTGTAACACTGTGCCCGGCCTTGTTTAATTGCGCCGCAGCAGCCATCCCTGCAGGGCCTGAGCCGATCACCGCTACTTTCTTGCCTGTCCTCACCTGAGGAATATTTGGTTTGATCAAGCCAAGTTCAAATGCTTTCTCAGCAATAGATTTCTCGATAAATTCAATGGCTACGGGAGGCTTGTTAATTCCCAGCACACAGGAGCTTTCACAGGGTGCCGGACAAATTCTCCCGGTAAATTCCGGAAAGTTATTGGTCATAGAGAGAATTTCTATAGCAGTTTCCCAATCTCCCCGGTATGCTGCATCATTAAAATCGGGAATGTTGTTGCCCAATGGGCAACCATTATGGCAAAATGGCACTCCACAATCCATGCACCTTGCCGCTTGTTCATTGGCAAGTTTATCTCCTTCGTCTATATATAATTCCTTATAATCATTTATTCTTTCTTCAGGCTTTCTTGTTCCAGGCAGCCGTCTGTCGTATTCTAAAAATCCAGTAGGTTTTCCCATAATTAAATCTCTTTTAAACGTTCACCACTTGTTGGCTTTTCTTCCTGGCCAATACTGCTTTATATTCTCTCGGCATTACTTTAATAAACTTGGAGACACTTCGCTCCCAGTTTCCAAGGATGGCCTGCGCCTTCGGGCTATTTGTGTTCGCAAAATGGTCCTTGATGAGCTGCTGAAGAACCAGCACATCATCAGCATCCAGCGGATCAAGATCTACTGAAGCAATGTTGCAATTGGACTCAAATTCCTGCTTTTCATCAAATATATAAGCCATTCCACCACTCATTCCCGCTGCAAAGTTTCTTCCCGTCTCACCTAAAATGGCCACTATTCCACCTGTCATATACTCACAGCCATGGTCACCGACTCCTTCTACTACCGCAACGGCTCCTGAATTTCGTACCGCAAAACGCTCTCCGGCCAGCCCGTTGATGTAGGTATGGCCGTCCGTTGCACCATATAGCGCCACATTTCCGATAATGATATTTTCAGAAGCATCGAACTTTGAAGTACTGTCGGGATAGATTACTAATTCACCACCGGAGAGGCCTTTTCCGAAATAATCATTTGCCTCGCCTTCCAGCTCCAATCGCAAACCAGGTGCGGCAAAAGCGCCAAAGCTCTGGCCTGCTGATCCCCGGAATTTAAAATCAAGCGATCCTTTTGGTAGTCCAATCTTTTTGTATTTCGAAGAAATCTCATAGGAAAGCATCGTACCGGTAGCTCTATCCGTATTGATAATGTCGAATGATGCTTTTGCAGGCTCTCCTGTTTTCAAAGTAGCTTCTGCCGCTTTTAGCAACTTCCAATCTAGAATATCATCCATCTCGTAATCCTGCTCCATCTGCTTATACAAGCCAACATCTTCTGAAGCAGGTTGTCTGGCGATAATTGGGGTGAGATCCAAAGTTTTAAGTTTCCAATGATCTTTTTCCTCTCTTACTTTCAATATATCGGCCTGACCAATCATTTCATTGACCGTACGGAACCCAAGCTCTGCCATAATTTCTCTCAGGTCTTCAGCAAGGAAATTAAAGAGATTTACCACATGGTCCGGATCTCCCGAAAACAATGCCCTTAGCTCTGGATTTTGTGTAGCAATACCCACAGGGCAAGTATTCAAGTGGCATTTTCGCATCATGATGCAGCCCTCTACAATCAGTGCAGCCGTTGAAACGCCCCACTCTTCTGCACCTAATAATGCAGCAATCGCTATATCCCGGCCGGTTCTAAGCATTCCGTCCGTTTGCAAGACAACTCTGCTCCTCAGGTTATTCTTCACCAGAGTCTGATGGGCTTCTGCTACGCCTAGCTCCCAGGGCACACCTGCGTGCCTGATAGAGCTGATCGGCGATGCACCAGTACCTCCGTCACAGCCTGCGATCAGGATTACATCCGCTTTGGCCTTGGCCACACCGGCGGCAATCGTTCCAACACCTGCCTCAGAAACAAGCTTCACGTTGATACGTGCATGTCTGTTCGCGTTCTTAAGGTCGAATATCAATTGCGCAAGATCCTCTATGGAGTAAATATCATGGTGCGGGGGTGGTGATATCAAACCAACACCCGGTGTTGAATTCCTAACCCTTCCAATCCACTCATCTACTTTATGGCCCGGTAACTGTCCGCCCTCACCCGGCTTGGCCCCCTGGGCTACTTTTATTTGTAGTTCATCTGCATTGGCCAGGTAATAACTATTTACACCAAAGCGACCGGAAGCCACCTGCTTGATTGCAGATCTTTCCCAATCTCCATTTTCCTTTTTCTCGTACCGGATTTCATCTTCTCCCCCTTCTCCACTATTGCTCTTGGCTCCAATTCGGTTCATGGCGATGGCAAGTGTGGTGTGCGCTTCGTGTGAGATCGATCCGAAAGACATCGCCCCTGTTGCAAAGCGCTTTAAAATTTCTTCTTTAGGCTCTACTTCGGCCAGAGGAATAGATTCCCTGTCTTTAAAGTCAAACAAACCTCTGAGCGTACAGGCATTTTTCGTCTGGTCATTAATCAGACCAGCGTATTTTTTATAAAGCTTGTAATCGCCTTTTCGGGTGGAGTGCTGCAGCAAATGAATGGTATCCGGGTTCAGAAGGTGGAACTCACCAGTTCTTTTCCACTGGTAAAAGCCTCCCATGTCTAACCGCTTGCCTTTGTCCTTGTCAACGTTATAAGCAACCTCGTGGCGGCAAAGCACTTCTTTGGCAATACCATCAAAAGAAATACCTTCAATACGGGAAATTGTACCGGTGAAACACTTGTCAATTACGGCTTTACTGATTCCCAGGGCTTCGAAGATCTGACTTCCCTGATAAGATTGCAGGGTAGAGATACCCATTTTTGACATAATCTTCAACAGACCGTACCCTATCGCATAAATATAATTATCAATGGCTTGTTCAATATCCAATGCGGGAGAAAGCTTGCCATCGTTTTTCAGAGAAACCAAGGATTCAAACGCAAGGTATGGATAAACGGCACTTGCTCCATACCCAACCAGGGTCGCAAAATGGTGTGTTTCCCAGGCGTCGCCTGCCTCTACTATAATACCTGTTTTTGTTCTTAATCTCTTCCCAATCAGGTGATGTTGAACGGCAGCAGTTGCCAGTAAGGTAGGTATCGGCGCAAATTCTTTGCTTTTTATCCTATCCGATATTACCAAGACGTTATATCCGAGTTTAACAGCCTGTTCGGCCGACTTACAAAGGGCATCAACGCCTTTCTCCAAATCGCCGGGCTTTCCTTCAGCACTAAATTTTGCCTCCAGTATCTGACAACGATAGCCAAATACTTCCTGATTTTTTAGCTTCTTAAACATTTTCAGCGTCAATACGGGCTGAGAAATATGTATCTGCTTACAATGTTCGGGGGTTTCGGAAAGTATGTTCAAGCTGTTTCCTATCCTTGTAAACAGCGACATCACCATTCTCTCCCTGATCGGGTCAATCGGCGGATTTGTTACCTGAGCAAACAACTGCTTGAAATAATAGGATAAATGCTGGCTTCTTTTTGATAGCACGGCCAGCGGAGTATCAGCACCCATAGAACCCACTGGCTCAGTCCTGCTCTCAGCCATTGGCCCCAGAATAACTTTAATATCTTCCAGCGTATAACCGTAAAGCTGCTGTCGTTGCAACAGTGTTTCTTCGTCGAGCACCACCTGTACGTTTTCAGGCGCAGGCAATTCTCTTAGTTTGATTCTATTGGCAATAATCCAATCACCATAAGGTTTGCTGCCGGCTATTTGTTCTTTAATTTCCTCATCCATGAAGAGCTTACCTTTCTCCAGGTCAGCCACTATCATTTTACCGGGTTGCAATCTTCCTTTGGAAACTATTTTAGAAGGATCTACTGGCAAGGCACCGGCTTCGGAAGCAAGGATTACTACATCATCATCTGTGACGCAAAATCTTGAAGGTCGAAGCCCGTTTCTGTCAAGCGTGGCACCAACAATTTTGCCATCACTGAAGCACACCGAAGCAGGACCATCCCATGGCTCCATCATTGAAGCGTGGTACTTATAAAATGCCTTTTTAGTAGCACTCATAGACTTATTATCCTGCCATGCCTCGGGGATAAGCATCATCATTACATGCGGCAGCGATCTTCCTCCCAGTGCAAGTAGTTCTACCAAACTGTCCAGGTTCGCAGAATCCGAATTTGAAGCATCGCATACAGGCAATAACATGTCTAATTCTTCATTGGTGAATAGATGAGACGACATCAAGGCCTCTTTGGACTTCATTTTATTCACGTTCCCTCTGATCGTGTTGATCTCGCCGTTGTGTGCCATATAACGGAAGGGTTGGGCAAGCTTCCATTTTGGAAACGTATTCGTTGAGAACCTCGAATGCACCAGGGCTAGTGCGGAAGTCATCTCCTCATCCTGCAAATCGGGGAAATAACCCATTACCTGAACGGTTCTTAACTGACCTTTGTAGATGATCACCTTTGTAGATAACCCTGCGATATAAAATTCCTGATCAGTTCCTTCCAGCTTTTGTTCTATCTGGTGGCTGGTATAATTTCTTAAAACAAAAAGTTTTCTTTCGAGGGCTCCTTCTTCATAGAGTTCTTCTTTATCGGGCATAATAAACACCTGCTCTATTTTTGGCTCGGTAGCCAAGGCCGTTTTGCCTATGCCTTCCCTGTTAACCGGAACATCTCTGTAACCCAGCACTTTCAGGCCCAATCTCACAGCGTGATCATTCAGCATTTTCCGACATTCTTCCCTCGCATCGAAATCAGCAGGGAAAAACACCACACCTACTCCATAATCATCGACCGCGGGAAGTTCAATTCCTAAGGTTTTACATTCCCGCTCAAAAAATTGATGAGGTTTTTGAAACAAGATACCTGCCCCGTCGCCCGAATCCGGATCACAGCCACAGGCTCCCCTATGCTCCATATTCTCAAGCATAGTAAGCGCATCTTTTATAATCTTATGAGATTTTCTACCTTTTAAATCTGCAATAAATCCGATCCCGCAGGAATCATGCTCCAATTCGGGAGTGTATAATGTTCTTTCAGCCACTTTCATCTATTAAATTTATTTATTCTTTATATCCAGATCTCAATTTCGAGATACCATTCGTCCCTGAAAATCAAATTTTCCGCGATCAACTTACCAATTCCAGTTTATTATAATTACCCTCAGAAACATCAACTATTGGTGATGCGTGAGGGTGCATCTATTAAAGATGCATGCTGTATCCAGAGAAGGAGCCTTTTCATTCAGGCTGCAACTTAAATTTTTGTGTAATGGAGACCGGTGTACGGCCTGTAACCGGAAATTTCCGGCGTTTGGGACAAACCCTCATTGGGTCCTTGCTATCATCGAGGCATTCGTTTAGCTGAATGATATGAGGATAAGAGCAGCAAAAGCTAAAACAGATATCTATCGCCTAAAATAAAAGCGGCAGTATAGCCGTGCTTTGTATTGCTATTTATTGGTTTCTCCTTTGACAATACAGGTTGTGAAGTATGTTTTATATTATCAAATTAAAATTTGAACTAAAAAGAATCGTTTTCTAATTTGTTCAACAAAAGACGAATTTACATTTTTGGAATTAAAATATCAAATAAATGTCAATTAATTTTAAAACAGCACAAGTTATTGAGGAAATTTTAATAGCAACATTTAAAAATTATCAATTTCATCGTTATCGTTTGCAATGGCTGTTTAAGGGGAAATTTTAATAGCCAAATGAAAAATGGTGAAAGACACGAGCAAAAATTGAATAAAAATTTATTTTTACCAACGCCAAGGATCTCTACTCTACTGGCAAAACCTACAACTTTAAGTGCTTCGATGAAACCTTCTTTTCGAGAAAGATCGTGGCTTTTGTATTAAAATCGTCCGTCGATTCAGTGGTATAAAATAAAGTTTTTCCATTTTTACTGCAAAGTTCTTCGACCTCCGGATGTCTCTTCAGATAATTTTCCAGGCTCCCTGCTACTATTTCACCCTGAGACAGCAACTTCACATGTGGAGGCAGGTAGTAATTAATCTTCGGAATCAACAGCGGATAGTGCGTACATGCCAAAATGATGGTGTCGATCTCCGGTGATTGTGCCAAAAGGTTTTTAATGTACTTGCTTACGAAATAATCAGCACCGGGAGAATTGTGCTCATTGCTTTCCACCAGGGGTACCCACATCGGACAAGCTTCCTGAAATACAGTCACTTCCGGAAAAAATTTGTTAATTTCTAAGACGTAGGAATTTGATGTGACGGTGCCCTGGGTGCCCATTATGCCTACGTGTCCGCTCAGCGAATGATCACCGATAATTTCAGCTGTTGGTCGGATCACGCCCAAAACTTTCCGCAACTCCTTCCTTTTAGGCAAATCCTGTTGCTGGATTGTTCGCAGGGCTTTGGCCGATGCCGTGTTACAAGCAAGCACCACCAATCTGCAACCCATTTTAAAAAGGTGGTTTACGCATTCGAGGGTATATTGGTAAACGGTCTCAAAAGATCTGATACCATAAGGAACGCGTGCGTTATCACCCAGATAAATATAATCATACTGTGGCAACACACCGGCAATTTCTTTAAAAACAGTTAATCCTCCGTAACCGGAATCAAATATGCCTATTGGGGATGACTCTTTTGACATTTAATTTTTTAATTGGCTAATTGTTCAGAAAAAAATAAATTTAATTACCTTAGAAGTACAATTACAAAGTACCACAATGTATGTCTAAATTGTCAAATTAAACCAAAGTTTTGTATATTCGTTTATAAATTATAACTAAACAATTTGCTATGAGTTGGTTTCATCATTTTAATACTGCACCGAAAATAATGAGTGAGAAAGTGGTGCGCCTGATTAAAGCCGGAAAAACAGAAAGCCTATTGCAGGCAATACACAATGAAAGAGATAGCAATCACAGAATTGGCCAGTCCGATGATGGCAGTGTGGTTGTAAAACGGATAGGATCATATTCTCCCTCCATCGCCGGTAGTTAATGAACGTTGCTTTATCTACCTTAATACTATTTTTATTCTTAATTCCCGGATTTCTTTTTCGCAGATTCTACTACACCGGAGAATTTTCCAAACAGTATTTTAAGCAAAATTTTACGGATTTAATATTTCCCACGTTAATTCCGAGCCTTTTATTCCACGCCGTGGGCATTTATCTCATCAACCACGGCCCCCTGGCGAACAATTATATACTTAATGTTGAAGTTATAAGCGGACTAATCAGTGGTGTCGCCAACTATGACCAGGTAAATCATTCTCTTCACAATATCTATACCTATAGCGACGCTATTTTGGGGTACTTTTTTTACATTTCATTGCTCAGCGGCGCAACCGGATTTTTGGTCAGAGTGTTGGTCAGGAATCTGAAACTGGACAGAAAGTTGAAGATCTTCCGTTTCCAAAATGAATGGCATTACATCTTCAGCGGAGAAATTCTCGATTTCCCTCGTGTTCCTGGCAAAGCCGAAGACCTCGATTTTACCTATGTGGATGCCCTGGTAAAAAGCGATGAAGGCACCATTATCTACTCCGGATTATTAACTGAGTACGTCCTTTCAAAAGAGGGTGGGATAGACAGGTTATATCTTACGGACGTAAAAAGACGCTATTTACGGAATGATGAAAAGGAGAAGCCGGGCGAGGAGAGCAAATACTACTATATGCCAGGCCAGTTTTTTGTGCTGCCTTTTCAGCACGTAATTAATTTGCACATCACTTATTATACCGTGGAAGTGAGCAGCACCAAAGAAGTTGCTCCTGAAAAGTATTAAATTTTTATAACCAGTGTAAGCCGTAGTGCGTTAAGGCTTTAATTTTTTCTGGCCACAATTATTGCTATATTTCAAAAAATCGCCTTAAGATTGAGGAAGGCAGAAATTGGCTAAAATATTTTTTTGATGAGCAGATTAAATAAATACCAGCTCGCCTTTTTAAAATGGAGGAAACGCCAAAGCAACAACAGAATACTTCCTTTTGGACTAAGTATTTTGGTAGGGTTAATAGTGGGATTGGCTGCCATTTCCATAAAAACAATCATCTACTACATGGAGCAGTACGCGGTCTATTTTGCTCCAAAGATCCTTTACTTTCTCCTGCCGCTGATCGGGTTTTTGATAGTCGCTTTCCTTAATCGCACCATCTTTAGAAACATTGCGCATTTCAGTGGTGCCAGAAATGTGATTGAGGCCATTGAAAAAAACTCCTCATTCATTAAATTCCGCCTTATTTTCTCAAAATTTATCACTACAGGCATTACAATAGGGTTTGGTGGCAGTTCAGGGGTAGAAGCTGCGATTATCACCAGTGGTTCGGCAGTTGGCTCGAACGTGGGAAAATATTTGGGACTCGGATACCGGCTAAGGACACTGCTCATAGGATGTGGCGTTGCCGCCGGAATTTCAGCCATCTATAATGCTCCCATGGGGGGATTTATTTTTGCGCTCGAAACTATTCTTCCAGACTTTACGCCCACGCTACTGATTCCATTGCTCGTTGCTGCCGCGGCGGGAAAAATTCTGTTTGAATTCATTATGGGCGATCAATTGCGTTTTGAAGTCCCACTGGCAGATTTCACCTACGACCAAATACCATTTATAGTGGCTTTAGGCATCCTGGCCATGTTGATGTCGAAATATCTTCTGACCACCTATAGCTATTGCTTCGCTTATTTGTCTAAAATAAAAAGTCCCTATTTCCGGGCAATTGTAGGAGGACTGGTCTTAGGCTGTATTATTTTTCTCTTCCCTCCTACCTACGGTGAAGGATATGTAAGTATCAATGCATTGCTCAATTTCCAGGACGCTACTTTATTTGAAAATTCTCCTTTGGGGGACCTTCCAAAAAACGTGTGGGTCAATCTTACGATATTCACCCTATTGACGCTCATTAAACCCATCAGTACCGGTATTTGCGTGAGTTCAGGAGGTGAAGGTGGTTATTTTGCACCTTCCATTATCACCGGAGGTCTCATGGGCTTTCTATATTATAAATTGATGGTGCTTGCGTTCCCGTTTGTAGACTATAGCCAATCTACCTATATATTCCTGGGAATGGCAGGGGTTTTTGCCTGCGTGATGAATGCTCCTGTAACAGCAATATTTCTTGTAGCGGAGATTACCCAAAGCTATCAGCTGTTTGTGCCGCTTATGATTGTATGTGCGGTGTCCTACTTTTTAAAATACTATTGGGAAAATCTTCGAAAAAATGTGGTTCAAACCAAAGAACAAGGCAAAGCCTACAGGGTAGACCGGATAATTTTAAATCAGTTGCGGGTGCGTGATTTGGTAGAAGAAGACGATGCCACCATCAACGAAGACACGCCGTTTCGCGCCATTGTGGAAAAGTTTTCCCACTCCTCCAAGGATATGCTACAGGTTTTGGATGAGCATAAGAATTTAAAAGGCATCATTTCCTTAAACGATATCAGACTAAAATTGGACGACACCTCGCATTATGACACCTTGTTTGCCATAAGTCTGATGCATGCCCCTGAAGTAACGGCAGACATTGACGAAGCGGCTTCCGAAGTGTTGGCTAAATTTGAGGAACATAAAGTATGGTCATTGCCGGTGGTAGACGGCAGCAGGTCTCTGGGCTTTATCTCAAAAAGCAAACTC
>CAZHZR010000024.1:0-22440 GCA_964537095.1 uncultured Roseivirgaceae bacterium | reverse complement strand
TTTTACCTTTTAAAGTCTTATTGATGTTTCGTACTTTTATGGCCGATGAACTTACTTTACCCACAATTTTTATACGGTCTTATTGCAATAGCGATTCCCATTATTGTTCATCTTTTTAATTTTCGTCGCACCAGAAAGGTATATTTTTCCAACAACCGCTTTTTGCAGGATATAAAGGAGTCGAATAGCTCCCGCCTGCGCTTAAAGCATCTATTGGTGTTGCTGTGCCGAATTTTGTTTATAGCTTTTCTAGTACTTGCTTTCGCCCAACCTTATATTTCCTCAGACAACACGCTCATACCCGGAGATCACGTCAAGATTTATGTTGACAATTCGTTTAGCATGTCCAATCAAACTGAAGATGTTGTTCCTGCCCTGGATCAAGCCTTGGTATTTGCTGAGCAAATAATATCACAATATCCAAAAAGCACAAAGTTTCAACTATTTACCAACGAATTCGACGTTGCAACAGAATCAGCAATGGGATATGAATCTTTTTCGGATGCTTTGACAGAAGTGAATTTTTCTCCCGTTACAAGGAACTTCCACGAAGTAATAGGCAGAATGCACGGTAACGACTCACGTAATAGTTCCGGCACCGTGGATTATTATTTGATTTCAGATTTTCAAAGATCTACCTTTTCAACGGAGCCAGCTAATCTCGATACTTTCAGTTCGTATGCTGTTGTTCCTTTAAAGTTTTTGCACGAGGCCAACTTATTTGTAGATTCGATTTACCTGAGTAATCCTTTCTTATTAAAAGATAATTCTAATGAACTCGTAATTTCACTTAGAAATATTAGTAACGAACCTGTGGAAGATGTTATTTTAAAGTTGGCCCTCAACAACACCCAAGTGGCGAGTACCGCAGTTTCGATAAATGCCCAGTCGACGGAACAGGTCAGGTTTGAATTAAACTTTAGCCTGCAGGATAGAAATGAAGGCCTGGTTACCTTCGAAGATTTTCCGGTAAGCTTTGACAATGAATATTATTTTACGCTCAATACTACTGAACAAATTAATATTATCGAATTATACCAGAATGAAAGAGCGCCTACTGTATTATCAACGGTTTATGCCAATGATCAATTGTTCCAATTTCACAACTTCAACATAAACAATTTTGATTATAATCTTCTAAACACGGCAGATCTGTTGATATTGAATGAAATTCAGTATATCAATGATGCTATTCAACCCCTGCTCAACGAGTATGTGGGCAATGGCGGTTCATTATTAATCATCTTCGGCGAAAACCCCGATCTGGCTGGGTACAGTTCGTTGGGGCTACCTGAGAACTTCAATTCGCTACAGCAGTCCCAGGAAACAGCCGCCAGCCTGGCGCCGCCTGACCTTAACAATCCTTTTTTTGAAAGCATATTCGATTCCTCTGATGAGCGCATTGAAATGCCAACCGCGATAAGCACCATAACCTGGCGGGGCCGAGGAACAAATATCCTTAGCTATGATAATGGGAAGCCATTTGTTTCGGTTAGCGCTCGTGAAAATGTATTTTACATTGGCGGCCCTTTTCGCGAGGGATATACAAACTTTCATAAACAGGCACTATTTGTACCTGTAATGTACAGATTGGCGGCTTTAAGTTTGGCAAGGGGTGAAAAACTGTACTATGAAATCAGTGATGCGCAACTGCAACTTAAGCGGGAAAACCTCGAGGTCAGTGATATTTTAAAGCTCCAACGCGATGAAGAAGAAATTATCCCTTCTCAGTACATTATCGACAATACCGTTCATTTAGAAGTACCGAAATTTACCCTGCGGCCCGGATTTTATAATCTGGTGAATGATGGTACTTTGTTGCGAAGCGTAGCTTTTAACTTTAACAAAGAAGAATCTTATTTAGAGCAGCTTTCCGAGTCTGAGATAGCCCGCTTATTTAATAATGAAGTGAAGATATTTTCGTATGCAGAGGAGTTTGATAACGAATTGAAGGAAGCGTTCACCGGGAAAGCGTTGTGGAAATATTGTCTCGGGATCGCCCTCTGTTTACTGTTTTTGGAGATTGCCCTTATACGTCTATTATAGAGTGGAATAAGGATATGTAGTACAAAATTATTTTCAATGGACATATTACTAAAAAATGTTGAAATCATAGATGACCAATCGTCTTTCAACAGACAGAAAACAAATGTACACCTGAAGCACGGCATTATTGAAGGTATTGGATCCGATCTGGAGCCGGGCGTACAAACCGTAGTGGATGCGTCAAATATGACACTAACCATTGGTTGGTTTGATATGAGAGCCAATTTCTGCGATCCGGGGTATGAATACAGAGAAGACCTGGATTCTGGAAGCAGTGCGGCAAGCGCAGGTGGCTTTACTGAGGTGGCGCTATTGCCCAACACACATCCGGTTGTACAAACTAAAAACGATATCAGCTATATCAAATCTAAAGGTCATTCCCTGCTTACGCAACTACATCCAATTGCTGCGGTGACAGTTGACAATAAAGGTACTGACCTCACAGAAATGATTGACCTTTACGAAGCCGGAGCAGTTGCTTTTTCTGATGGTGATTTGCCCCTGTGGCATACCGACATTTGTCTGAAGACCCTCCAGTACCTTCAAAAGTTTGACGGACTTCTTATTGACACACCCTATGATAAGCTTTTGTCTGCCTTTGGAACTATGAATGAAAGCATTCATAGTAACATGTTGGGGTTAAAAGGAATGCCCGCCCTGTCAGAAGAACTGGCGATAATCAGGGATATCAACTTGCTGTCTTATACAGGTGGGAAAATCCATATTTCGAATATTTCGTCCGCCCGATCAGTTGATTTAATAAGAGAAGCAAAAGCAAATGGCTTGGATATCAGTTGCGATATAGCAGCGCACCAGCTTGCTTTTGACGACAGTGCGTTTTACAATTTTGATACCAACTACAAGGTGAACCCCCCTTTTAGATCCCGGGAGGATGTAGATGCATTGATCAAAGGGCTCAACGATGATACAATAGAAATCATCGTTTCATCCCATAGTCCACAGGATGAAGAAAGCAAGAAAATGGAATTTGATACCGCCGCTTTCGGAATTATAGGGCTTCAAACCGTACTACCGCAGTTGATGCGCTTAAGCAACCATGTAGATATTGAAAAATTAATCCGGAAAATTACAGTAGCTCCACGACAAAGATTAGGTCTTGAAGTTCCGAGAATAGCGGAGGGAGCTAAAGCCAATCTCACCCTTTTCGCACCAGAAAAACGATGGATTTTTGACAGGACTACTAATAAATCCAAGTCAAACAATTCGCCTTTTTTTGGCGCTGAATTGAAGGGGAAAGTAATGGGCATATTCAACCAGGGAAAATATATGTTAGAGGAGAGCCTTACATCGGTAAGCTAGCGGTTGATGGTTGTTTGCTTTATCGATGTATTTTTGATGATCTTTACACTACCATTGACATTTAGATAAACATGAACCTAAAAAATCCGCTCATTGCAGTTCCACTTAAATACGGTTTGGTAGGTGGTGGTCTTTCCGTTTTGTTGTTTTTACTAATATATTTCCTGGGTAAAAATCCATTGATTGTCTACAGGGGTTTCGATTTCAGCTTTCTACTGATTCCAATTTTTACAGCATTTAGTATTAAAGAATTTCGGGACCGGTGGAACAACAGCACTTTACGTTTTGGTGAAGGAATGACTGTCGGCTTTTTTAACTATATGGCCATAGCCATTGTCTCTGCTCTTTTTATATGGATATTTCTTGCAGTAGTTGATCCTGAATTATTGGCTGGATATATAGTCGACAGGTCTTCATTATTGGATGAAATGAAAGTTCAGATGATAGAAAAATTTGGTGAAGATGTTTATTTTCAAACTATAGCCGAAGTTCAAGAGTCAACCGCTTTTATAATTGCGTTGGATGATTTTTTGAAAAAGATAATTATTGGATTATTTTTAACAATAATTATAAGTGTCATATTTAAAAAGCAACCCAACATAACCTAACAACATGCAAGAAAAACCTACCATTTGGCAAACTGGCTTTAGAACTGCCTTAATTCTCGCCTTAGTACTGATCATCTATTCGATGATTCTCCAGCTCACGGGTTTGGTAACAAATGAATATCTTGGTTACATAAATTATTTGATCATTATTGGAGGTATCATCTGGGCTCATAGGTCATACAAGGAAACGGGAGATGGATATATGTCTTATGGTCAGGGTCTCGGTCTCGGAGTTGTTGTTTCGGGGCTGGCGGGTTTGATTTCCTCTATATTTTTATACCTGTACATCAAACTGATTGACAGTTCTATGATTGGTCTCATTATGGAAAAAGCCCGAAGAGATATGGAAGCAAAGGGTCTCGGTGATGATGAAATTGAACAGGCAATGAGTGTAACAGAAAAGATGATGACACCGGAAATGATTGTGATTTTTGGCATCATAGGAGCATTATTTATGGGGCTGATCTTTTCATTGATAATTAGTGCATTTACTAAAAATACTAATCCTGAAGCAGAATATTGATAGCATGGAGAAATTGGATATTTCAGTAATAGTTCCTTTATATAACGAAGAGGAATCTATTACTGAATTGTGTGAATGGATTGATCGTGTAATGGTGGAGCATGGCTTTTCATATGAAGTAATTTGTGTGGATGACGGAAGTACCGATCGCTCCTGGGAAATAATCAACCAACTAACCGCCCGGAATCAAGCTATCAAAGGGATTAGTTTTTCACGAAATTACGGAAAATCAGCTGCCCTGGATACCGGCTTCAATTATTGCACCGGCAGGGTGGTCATCACCATGGACGCTGACCTTCAGGACAGTCCGGACGAGATACCCGATCTGTATAAAATGATTGAAGAAGACAAATATGACCTCGTTTCGGGCTGGAAGAAAAAGCGTTACGATCCGGTAAGCAAGACCATTCCATCCAAATTCTTCAACTCAGTCACCAGCTTGATTTCCGGAATAGACATTCATGATTTTAATTGTGGACTGAAGGCTTATCGTGCTAAGGTTATCAAGAGCATATCCATATACGGTGAGATGCACCGTTACATTCCGGTGATAGCCAAATGGAACGGTTTTACAAAAATAACGGAGAAAGCGGTACAACATCGTCCCCGAAAATATGGCGTCACCAAGTTTGGAATTGAGCGATTTATATTCGGTTTCCTTGATCTTCTGTCAATTACTTTCGTTTTTAAATTCAAAAAGCGGCCCATGCATTTTTTTGGCTCCCTGGGTTCGCTTTCGTTTTTGATGGGTTTGATTATTACCGTGGGCATTATAGGGCAAAAGCTTTATTACATATACCATAACATGGCTGCCCGGGATGTCACCAATCAGCCGCTGTTCTTTCTTGCGCTTGTAGCTTTAATTGTAGGTGTTCAATTGTTTTTGGCGGGTTTTCTGGCTGAGTTAATTACCCTCAATGCAGGGAAAAAGAGTGACTATTTGATTGAAGAGAAGTTGGGATTATAGTTTCTCGCAGAAATAGATTATTTCGCTGGGCGGGAGTGCATACCTTTCACGTGTAGAAACATCCAGTTCCTGGGCGTAATCAATTTCGGTTACCTGAAAACCTCCCTGCTCAAGCCTATTTTTGTAGTCTGTTCCATACACCCTCAGGTGGTCATTCTGGCCGAAAATCCTTTCTCGTTCGGCCGGATTCGTGATGCTTTTGTCTTCGAAAGTAGTATACCTGGAAACGTCCATCGGTGATTGAATAATGGCCCATCCACCGGGCTTCAACACCCGGTGAAGCTCGCTCATACAGTGGATATCGTCTTCGACATGTTCCATCACATGGTTGCAAAACGTCACGTCAAAAGTGTTTTCCTCAAAAGGAATATCATGCAGATCCATTTTTATTTTAGCCAGGGGAGACTCAATATCTCCTGTAATATAATCCAGATTGGGTAATGCCTCAAAACGTTTTATGAAGCAAATTTCCGGCGCTACGTGCAATACCTTTAGCGGATCTTTTAAAAAATTGGTTTTATTCTGCAGAAATAGCCACATCAGTCTATGTCTTTCCAAAGTCAGGCAGCCTGGACATAAAGCATTTTTGCGAGGTTTCAACCTGCCGTAAGGTAAAAATTTTCGGTAGGTATTTTTACACAACGGACATTCAACCTTGTTCCCTTTATAGAAAACCGCCAGCACTTTGAGAACAAAATGACTGAATAGTTGCAAGTATTTCCGGGGTACTTTCCTTATGAAAAAGCTGATGATGTATTTCACGAATATTTATTCTCAAATTAAAAAGAGATTCCGGTATAATTGAAAGGTGTAATCTGGAGCAATTCCTGTCTCACTTCTTCACTTACAGCCAGATTTTCTACAAATTCTTTGATGGTGGCTTCTGTTACCTTTTCATTTTTACGGGTGAGTTCTTTCAGTGCTTCATAAGGTTTAGGAAATCCTTCCCTTCTTAATATCGTCTGAATTCCCTCAGCAACAACCGCCCAGTTGTCTTCAAGGTCTTGTTTGATTGCTAGCTCATTCAGTTCCAGTTTTGAGATCCCTTTCTTCAAGGATTCAAAAGCTATGATCGTGTGGGCAAGCGGCACCCCGATGTTTCGTAAGACCGTTGAATCGGTAAGATCTCGTTGCAGTCTGGACACGGGAAGTTTACCGGATAAGTGTTCAAAAATGGCATTGGCAATTCCGAAATTTCCTTCTGCATTTTCAAAATCGATGGGGTTTACCTTGTGCGGCATGGCTGAAGAACCAACTTCCCCCTCTTTGATTTTCTGCTTGAAATATCCCATAGAAATGTACTGCCATACATCGCGTGAAAAATCAATATATATGTTATTGATCCTTTTCAAGTTGTCGAAAAGAGCTGCTAAATTGTCATAATGCTCTATTTGGGTGGTTGGAAAACTTCGCTCCAATCCCAGATAATTTTTCACAAAGAGATTTCCGAATTCATTCCAGTCAACATCGGGATAGGCCAGGTAGTGTGCATTGAAATTTCCCGTGGCGCCACCAAATTTCGCGGAATAAGGAATATGGAAAAGCAGACCTAGCTGTCGGTTGACACGCTCATAAAATACCATCAGCTCTTTGCCCAATCGTGTCGGAGAGGCTGGTTGTCCGTGGGTACGCGCCAGCATAGGCTCATTTTTATATTGAATGGCGATATCATAGAGCATATCCTGCACTTCTTCCAAAAGTAGAAGGAGCGATTCCAGCATGCCTTCCTTTAATGATAAGGGAATGGCCGTGTTATTTATATCCTGGGAGGTGAGTCCGAAATGGATGAATTCCTTGTATTGGGCAAGATCAATTTTATCGAAACATTCCTTCAAATAATATTCAACAGCCTTTACATCATGGTTGGTAGTTTTTTCAATTTCTTTTATTTTTTGCGCTTCTTCTTCATTAAAATCAACCAAAACTTTTCGCAGATCATCATATTTTTCACGGCTTATACCTTTAAGTTGTGGAAGGGGAATTTCACAAAGCGCAATGAAATATTCAATTTCTACTTTTAGCCTGTAATAAATTAATCCATATTCCGAAAAATACTTCGAAATCGTTTTGGTTTGCTTTCTATACCGACCGTCAACGGGGGAAATTGCCGTAAGCTCTTGTAAATTCATGAAATGCAGATTTGGTTATTGAAGGTGCAAAAATAGCAATTTATATTGAATCCCCTTTGGTTTTTGTACTGATCAACCGGGCAATTGCGTTAAATTAAAATGCGGTATTTAATATGAGCTTATGTACTCAAAAGGCTCATACATGCAGAAATATTTTAAATGCGATTGCCCTCTACTGATCAGGTTAACGGACGGGGGAGGAGTTCTTTTTCTGCCACAGATTTAAATTCTTTTGCTAAATTTGTTTTTTTGTTGTCCATGTAAGCAATTTTCTGGTGTCCAGACATCTGAGAGTCGTTTCCATGGGATATTGTTAGAACCAGGAGATTGATATACCTGTTATACAAGCATATCAAAAAGTAGATTTATGTTTTACGGGAGTTCCGTGAAGATGAAAGAATCATAGAATTTATGTTTAAATTTTTCAAAAAAACTGGCTCTGAGAGCAATGCGGAGCCGAAAGGCCAAAACTTACACTATTACCAATTAAAGGTAACGGAAATTATCAGGGAAACCTCAGATGCGCTTACGATAGTTTTTGAGGCTCCAAAGGGCGGCATGTATTATAAAGCCGGTCAATTTCTTACTTTGATTTGTAATATAAATGGTGAAGAAGTGAGGCGCTCTTATTCCCTGTGCACCTCTACCTTAATAGACCCCAATCCGGCTGTCACCATCAAAAGAGTGGACGGCGGCCTGATGTCAAATTATTTGGCTGAGCACTTAAAAGTGGGAGACAGTATCAAGGTAATGGAGCCCATGGGTAAATTTACCACTGAGGTAAGTTCGGAAAAAAAGCGTCATTTGGTACTATTTGGCGGTGGAAGCGGCATTACACCACTTTTGGCTATTAGTAAAGAGATTCTTTATGGCGAGCCACAGAGTATTATCTCTCTGATATATGCAAACCGTAATATTGACAGCATCATTTTCAATGAAAAATTGGAGGTGCTTCAGCGGGATTTTGAAGGACGCCTTCATGTAATCCATATCCTGGACGATGCTCCGCTGAACTGGCAGGGTCCTTCGGGATTGCTAAATCCCGAGAAGCTGAAGGAATTGCTGGAGAGAATTCCAAACTGGGGTGTTGAAAATACGCAGTATTTAATGTGTGGCCCGGAGGGTATGATGAACAACATAGATACGATTTTAGCTGCGTTAAATATCCCCAAAGATAAGATCTTTAAGGAAAGTTTTGTTGCCGGCATTACACAGAAAAAAGAGGTTATCGTTGAAGCGGAGAGTAATGCTAAGCCAACGGCTCATGAAGTAACGATCATATACGATGGTGAAGAATTTAAGTTCACTGTGGAGCCGGGCAAGACCATTTTGGAAACTGCGCTCAGCAAGGACATCGATCTGCCATACTCATGCCAAAGTGGGCTTTGTACTGCCTGTCGGGGCAAGTGTTTATCAGGAAAAGTGAAGCTGGACGAAGAAGAGGGTTTGTCAGAGGCGGAATTGAGCGAAGGTTATGTGCTGACTTGTGTAGGGCACCCTTTAACGGATGATGTGGTCATTGAAATTGGGTAATCAATAAGTTAAAAGTTCTTGGTTAGAGTTTCAGATTTAAAAAACTCATGCGAGCTGTTGCCAGATGATAAGATGTTTGTTCCGCTTTCAGACAGGGACATCTGAATTCGGAACAAACAATGAACTCGTTGCAGACGAAGATGTCTGAACCAGCTAGTCATGCTGCATTTCCTATTCTAAAGAAATTCTACAGGGATAACAATTTTGGTTCGATCCCACATCATGACGATGTCTACATTCCGCTTTCCTTGTTCAAATTCGATGGTAAAGGGCTCGTAAACGGTTTCAATCTCTTGAGTGGGTACATCAAAACGCAGTACATCAAATTCAGGATTATATTTGTAAGCGCCCCACTGTCCCAGATCGCTGTTCAATACAATAGTCCACCTGTCTACCCGCGGGATTGTGAATACACTGTAAGTGCCGGGTTCTAAGGTGTTTCCTGCCATTTCAACGGTTTTTGTGACAGTAATTTCTGTCGCTTCGTTGGCACCTGTTCGCCAGACAGAATCATAGGGAACCAGATCCGGATTCCCAAATACTTCCCGGCCTCTTTTATGAGGTCTGCTGTAGGTAATTTTTATATAGGTATCTTCGTACTTAAACGTGACTATCTCCAACGGCGAAGGTCGTAGCTTTAATGCCTCCTGGGCAAATGAAACATTTGATAAAAGGCAAATCAGCGGAAGAACGAATAAGTTAATAGTGAGTAGTTTACCAATCATAATGATGATTTTCTTTATTTTGGGTTAGTTTACTAGTAATGGGGTATATATTCTAGATTTATGTGTACGTAACGCTAATCTAAAGAAAAAATTTGATGTGAGGAATAATAGATTGGTGATTCAAAACTTATAAGTGTAAAATTATGGAACGTCCAGAGTTTGACGATATATTTATGGAATTGGCGGTTAATCTTGCCAAACGGTCGCACTGCATTAAGAGGCACGTGGGGGCGGTGTTGGCGAAAGATACGCGCATTATCTCGATAGGGTATAACGGCCCGCCGGCCGGAACACACAATTGTGATGAAGAGTGGCCAGACACGGGATGCTCCCCTGATTTAAAAGGGAGTTGTACCCTGGCCATTCATGCTGAACAAAACGCCATTTTATTCGCCGTAAAAAACAAGGCCTCCGTAGAGGGCTCCACCTTGTATGTAACGCTTTCTCCCTGTCTGGCATGTGCGAGAATTATATTCAGCATGGGCATCGGAAAAGTGATTTATCTGAATTCGTATGCTGCCTATAAGCAGTTGCCTGTAGATGAAGGTATTGAATTCTTAAAAAGGTTCGGTGTGGAGGTGCTGCAATATGATGGGAAGCTTTCGAACGTTACCCATATGATATAACGTCGCAGCGCGCATTTGAGAGTAGCATTTGCGTTAATATTTAGAAAAAAAAGGAGTCAATTTAATAATTTATGGAATCAGAAACGTTGCTTTTCATAATCCTGGCTATAATCACCCTGAATTTTGTTCTGGAGCAATGGTTGGAATACTTAAACCTTAAAAAGCAAAGTCCGGCTTTGCCCACGGAGCTAAAGGAAATTTACGATGAAGAAAAATATGCCAGATCTGTGGCATATCACAAAGCGCAAACCCGCTTCTCATTTCTTACTTCTACAATAAGTTTTATCGTGTTCTTTGCCTTGATTCTAAGCGGCTTTTTTGGGTTTTTAGATTCCTGGTTGCGGGACTATATCTCCAGTGAAATAATAATTGCTCTGGCTTTTTTCGGAATATTGTATTTTGCTTCAGATTTGTTGAGTATACCTTTTCAGTTATATAGTACTTTCGTGATAGAGGAAAAATTTGGCTTTAACAAGTCCGATCTAAAGACATTTATTGCAGATAAATTGAAGGGTTATCTCATAACTATGCTTTTAGGCGGCGGTATACTCACACTTTTTATATGGTTGATATTAACCATCGGAACATCTTTCTGGATGTATTTTTGGGCCGTCAGCGCAATTTTAATGTTTCTGTTAAACATGCTGTACACGAATATATTTGTGCCGCTTTTTAACAAATTAACGCCCCTGCCCGACGGGGAGTTAAAATCAGCTATAGAAAGTTACGGCAAACAGGTAGAATTTCCCATTGATAATATCTTTGTGATTGACGGGTCTAAAAGATCAACCAAGGCCAACGCGTTTTTCTCCGGACTGGGTAAAAGAAAAAAGATAGTCTTGTACGATACATTGATCGAAAATCACAGTAAAGATGAATTGGTTGCAGTATTAGCGCATGAAGTGGGTCATTATAAAAAGAAGCACATCGTTTCGGGAATGGTCTTATCAATTTTACAGGTAGGTATTATGTTGTTTATCCTTTCTCTTTTGGTTTTTAATCCATCTCTTTCCGCCGCCCTGGGTGCTGAAACCTTAAGCTTACCGATCAACCTGATGGTTTTTGGAATTTTGTATTCGCCTATCTCAATGGTCACGGGTTTGGCAATGAACGCCGTGAGCAGGAAAAACGAATTTGAAGCGGATGCATATGCCGCAAGTACCTACGATGGAACCGCACTAGTTAATGCGCTAAAGAAGCTCTCCGTTAATAACCTTAGTAACTTACTGCCGCATCCATGGTATGTGGTGTTCCATTATTCCCACCCTCCTTTGCTCAAAAGAGTGCAGGCGATCAAGGCTTTAACTTCAAATTAAAGTGCTGTTAGTTTAATATTGATATTAGATGGGTAAGTTTTCTCATTGAATTGATCAAATAGGTTTTTATAGATCCACTAATATTACGGGATTAAAATTAAGCCTATTTAAACCATGAAGAAATACTACCGTTCCATAGTCTTTATGCTATTTTCCTTTTTAATCTTCAATCCCCTACTTGCTCAAGACAGGCAGGCACAGAGATATCGCGCCGATAAATTTTTTGAGATTAAAAATTATGCAGAGGCAAGGGGAATTTATGATGAATTGATTGCTTCAGGAGAAGACGACCCCCTTCTTAAATACAAAGCAGGAGTCAGTTACCTTGAATCGAGAAATATTCAGCTTCAGTTAAAAGGAATACCTTTTTTGGAACATGCAAAAAATAGCCAGGATAAAAATATTCCCAAAGAAGTTGATTTTTATTTAGGAATGGGATATCACAAGGCTGCAGAGGTACACAAAGCCATCGAGCATTTAACCACTTATAAGAAAGCGTTGACTGCTAATGAAAAGCCGATGTTGACCGCAACAGACAAGCTGATCGGCCAGGCGCAAATTGCCATGGCTCATATGAACCAGGTTAAATCTTATAACATAAATAGGCTTGACAATACTATTAATTCTGAATACACAGAATACAATCCGGTAGTAATGGCGGATGAAAGTATGATGGCTTTTACTGCTTTAAAACCTTTAGAGGGAAGATCAAAAAGCTCTAAAGACCTCGTCGAAAATATTTATTTAAGCTACAAAGAAAATGGAAACTGGTCGGTACCAAAGCCTATTGATTTAAATGTCAAATCTAATATAGGAACTGCCGGGCTTTCTGCCGATGGCCGACAAATGATTATTTTTATCAGCAACGGAAACAATACAGGTAGTCTGTATACCATTGAGCGGAATGGTGACAAGTGGACCAATCCTTCGCCGTTGGGGAACACCATTAACTCCGGCTACTTAGAAAGTACGGCCAGTATTACACCTGATGGAAAGGTCATCTATTTCGCCAGTAACCGAAGGGGCGGAGCAGGAGGAATGGATCTCTATAAAGTGGAGAAAACTAAAAACGGCACATGGGGACCCGCTGTTTCATTAGGGGCAACCATCAATACTGATGCCAATGAAGATGCTCCTTTTATTCATCCGGATGGGAAGACCTTGTTCTTTACATCTGATGGTAAAGGAACTATGGGAGGAAAAGATATTTTCAAAACTGAGTTTATTAATGGCGCTTGGGCAGCACCCGAAAACATGGGCTATCCCGTAAATACAGTGGCTGATGACAGCTATTTTACCTTGACGGCAGACGGAACCAAAGGGTTCTTCTCATCAGACAGACCGGGAGGATTGGGAGAGCAGGATATTTATGCTTTTGATATGCCGTCTAAACTCGTAAATGTGCCCCTGACCATGATTAAAGGTAAGATTCTGGCAGGAGAGTCTGGCGAGCCGGTGAACACGAAGATTAAAGTAATAGATGTGGACAATGGTCAAAAGGTGGATTATGTGTACAACCCTGACAAGGAAACAGGAAACTACCTGATCATATTCCCTCCAGGCAAAAATTACGATATGATCATTGAAGCAGATGGCTTTCTGCCTTACACCATCAATATCAATATTCCTGATCAGACTAACTTTTACGAACTTTATCAAAAAATTAACCTAAGTCCGATCACGCAATTCGAAAGAGTTGTGGGGCAAAAAGTATCTGTCACCAACGCCTTTTATGACACTAAGCAGGAAAATAATGCACTTCCCAGGCAGGCAAATGAAAGCATGCTTCTAAAAAATGACAGCATCGACGTGTTTGCTATGATGGGTGATATTATTTCAGCTTCAGATGACGCTGCGCTTGAATATTTGCTGGAACTGATGCAAATGGTAAATCCGATCGAAAAGGTTTCTTTTGATTCCGATAAAGCAGAGGCGATAGAGTCAGTATACTATTTTGAAGAAAACGGAAAGACGGCGCTTCAGCAAAAAATTGTTGCTAAGGATACCATTTTTACCCTGCCTACCATTTATGTTACTGAAGAAGCTGCCATTCAGAAAGCTGAAAAGGCACAACCCGTAACCTATGATAAAGTAGTGCTGAACAGAATATATAAATTTTATTTTGACGTTGATAAAAGTAACATCAACCCAAAATTTAATGCCCAACTGGAAGAAGTTTTGAAATTGTTGAAAGGTCATGAATCTTTGGCAATTGAGATTTCCGGCTTTGCATCTGCAGATGGAAATGACGACTACAATAGGAAAATATCCAACGAACGAGCCATTGCAGTTCTGACTTATTTTAACGAACGAGGAATTAGCAGGAGACGGATCATCGCCAAGGGATTTGGATCTTCATCTGACGTGTCTTCCAAAGAAGAGGGCAGAAGAGTAGAAGTGAAGATTGTGGACGTAAATATTCTCTAAGCGAAATTATTGCAGTTTAATCAAATGGGATAACGGCAGGAGATTCCAATCGGAAAATATCCTGCCGGCCTGAACTTGTGCCGGAAATGTTTAAATCCCAGGAAGACGTATTGATTGGAACCTTTGGATAGAATCCCAGCCGGATCTGAAAAGTATTAAAGGTTAAATTGTCATTTCTTATCCTTAAGCCCAATCCAAAGCCAGAGTAAAAATCGCCCCGGAAGATGGGAGCCTCATCGCTGATTAAGGCAACATCAGCGAAGGCAAAAAAAGCAAACTGAAAGCCAACAGGCTGGAGAGGCGTAAATACTAAAGTTTCAACATTGGCCATTAGTTTATTATTGCCTCTCAGAAATATACTGCTCAAACCCCTGATGCCGCGCGAATCGTTGATGGTAATAAACTCCTCATTAAATCTTCTCAAGCCTCTGGTGTATTCCAGTTTCAAAAACTGACGCAATGAATACTTCCTAATATGGTATAGCTGACTAAAACCGTTTGCCTTTATATTTAATATCCCTTGCTCATACCTTCCATTCCTGAGGAACCCTCCCAGGTTTACCTGACCGTATAAAAAACCTCTATTCTTTAGGATCTTCCCTTTTGACAGGCGTAAACCCGTATAGTAGCGCTTGTAGAACTCGCCATGTTCAATACCGCCGGTTAGCTCGTACAGTTCTCCCTGAGGAATATCTTCAGTCCGCCCAAATCCATATATATAATGGCCTTTGTAGTATTCGCTTTTGGAAAATCCGACACTACCAAGGATCAGGCTATTGCTATGGTAGTCTCTGTTGGTATCTGCCTCTACCAAGGGCCGTTCTATAAAATTTCTTCTGGTGTATCTGCCTGCCACCGTTATTTGCGGCCTTTGATTATCTTCATCGCTAAGAGAGAATGATCTTCCAAACCAAAAATCCTGCAAGCTGAACTTAAATGGAAACTGCAAGATGGTGCTATCCTCCTGAAATATCTCATGCCTTAGCTCCTGATTACTTAATTCCAGTCCACCAGCATACTTTGTTTCCGGGGTAAAAAATTCTCTATACAGTCTTATGCTGTAAATATTGTCATAATAGGTATTTGAATACCGGAATTCACTGGTGATAAACGATCCATACAAGTTGGGAATCTTATAAATTCCCTCATAGCCCCAAACCTGGCTTTTGTCAGGTCTGAGGTAGAAGTAGTTGTCGAGTTCATGTCCAAGTCCGAGAAGGTTTCTATCATCAAGTTGCAGCCTTCCCCCTGTAAAGCCATTAGGACTAAAATCTGCCGAAATTGACCAAATGTCTTTTGTGATTATTACAAGGTCAACAGTATCGCTGTCCACATCCCGGGGAGCCAGTTTTATCCTTGAATCCTGAATGAAAGGAAGCTCTCTCAATAGTCTCTCATTATCAGCAAGTTGAAGGGGATCAAGTACATCTCCTTTTTTGATCAGCAGGTTTTTTCTAATAACCCTGCTTCTGGTATCAACATGAAAGTTATTTCCGGTGTTTACAATCCAGGAATCAACCTGTCGGGTGGTATCCTCTATGCTGGTTCCGAAAACGTTTAGTTTCTTGATTCGGATGTCCCCAATGATCTTGCCTTTAAATGGAATGTAGGGGTTTTCGCTTTTTTCAGCATCCTCTGCAACAATTTTATTAGCCTCCTCACCGGGTTCGGTGAATAATAAATCATACAGGCCTCTGGTAACTTTTGTCTTATAGAATTGCTCTTTTAGGTTTTGATAAAATTCAATGGTTTTTTCTGTGGGAGTCGTGTTTATGATATACTCAACGGAATCTGGAATGATAAGCGTGGTATCCCTTTTTAAGTACAAAGAGCTATCTGCTATGGTGATGATATGATTCTTTTGAAGGAAAAGGGTATCATAACGATTTATGGTGGAATCCTGCACCTGCGCAAAAGCGGAGGGTGCGAAAAATAAGAAAATTAAGCACAAAAAATATACCTTCAGCAACAACCAGAAATTTTAAATTATAACGCCCTCAGAACACCAATTTATTTCCACCCCTTTAAAATAATAAGGAATGTGATGGTTACATAACGTAACAGCAAATTTTATGCGATAAATCCAGACTTAGAAATAATAAGTCTGGAGAATCGAAAATGGTACAGTCTTTACCCCTGTAATATAGAAGGTCTAACTCAATTTTATAACTGTTGGATTGTGGAGACCTTAGTAAAAGCTATACTAAAAGATGAGAATTTATAAATATTTAAAAGATCAGAAGCCTGCGGACATTTATGTGCATGCAGTTTTGTTGGTGTTAGCGCTGGTTTTTGGGATTTGCATGATCAATGCCTTTCTCTAATTTTCTTCGGTGCAAACAGCTCAAAGTTCCGGCGATTTTCATTGTGGACTGCAAACCTGGATCACTCCCGTAATAGCACAAGCTAATTTAAGCTCATTTAGCCATGGTCGGTATATCCGGAAAATCTTGAGCCAGGAAAGAGCATCCCTGGAATACAAGCTCCGGATAGACAGCATCCAAAATGTGGTTCACCCTAGCCGTTACGAGCATCCCCACTTAAGCAGTTTACAAGAAATCAACATCCAGGTTGAAAGGTGATTTCATGAGTAGGTGCAGTGCATCATGGACCGTCATTCCCTCAAATAGTACTTTATGAAGCGTTTGAGTGATGGGGGCGCGAACATTGTAATAGGCTGCAAGTTTTCTGACGGTGCGAATGGTATTTACCCCTTCTGCCGTTTCTTCCATGGTCGCCATGATGTTTTCCAGCGAATCGCCTTGTGCCAGTCTATATCCTACTGTAAAATTTCGACTGTGTGTACTACTACAGGTAGCCACCAGGTCGCCCACACCCGCGAGGCCTATAAAGGCTTCTGTATTGCCGCCCAGTGCCTTTCCGAGATAAATCATTTCCACCATGCCACGGCTAATTAGTAATGCCCGGGCATTTTCACCCAAGCCCATGCCGCTTAGCGCACCTGAGCCGATGGCGATAATGTTTTTTAACACACCGCACAGCTCAACGCCAATGAGGTCCTTGCTGCCATAAACCTGAAACCTGTCGGTTCGGAGTAGTCGCTGGCCTTCTTTAATAACTTCATTAAACCTGCTGGCCACCACGGTGGCCGCAGGTTGTTTGTCGGCCAGTTCCTTTGCAAGATTTGGCCCTGCAAGGCAGCCCACTCTCACCACAACACTTTCTTCCCTGATTACCTCGCTCATGGTTCTAACCAATTTTCTGCTCAATGTTTTTTGGTTAAGCGCAGCAGGATCTTTGAGGTCCAGGCCTTTAGTGCCGTGGATAAGAATATGATATGGGTGTAGAAAAGGAGAAAGGTTCTTCATCATTTCCCTGAAGTTAGCTGAGGGCACCACGGGAAATATAATATTGCACTTATCGGCCACTTCCTGAAGGTCTGTGGTCAGATCAATGTCGGGATTCAGTTTGCCGTTGTTTTCTGCCTTGTCGTTTTTTAAAGCTTCTAAGGCCTCCGGCGACCTTGCATATAGCAATACCCGGGAGTTTTGCGCAAGTATGTTGGCTACAGCCGTTCCAAAACTTCCAGCTCCTATAACCCCGACTACCTTACTAGATGTACTTTTCGAGGTCATATCCATTCATTCTGTTATGGTAATAATACAATGTGTTCAAGTCTTCGGTAATTACGTCGCCTTTTCTGTTTTTTACCACAGGTCTTCTTACGTGGTACATCCCCACGTTAAGGAGACCGTGATCTATCACTTTGTCAATGTCATCAAAAATATGGGGCGCAATTTTTACTTCTCCATTTTCATGAAGTTTTAAAGCGCCATTTCTAACACGCTGAAAAACGGTTTTAAATTCCTCGTACTGGATTATCTGCTCTTCTTCAGGAAGCCTTAAGAAATTGAAAAGGTCTAGTTTTTCGTGTCGTTTCTTTAAGATTTGGAATGCAGTGAAGGCCACCAGGTGGCTGGAAAAGATCCTGTTTATCTTGTAATATTCCTTTACAATGGCCTTGCTGAGCATTCTGGTATATTCCTCATCCCGCTGCTTGTCTTTAGTGATTAAACCATTAGAGGTGAAATAGTCCATGGTATTGATAAACCTGCCCTGCTTATCAATGCTTCTGCCTTCGTCATCCACATAGTTTCCGACAATGTCCATCCCACGACCGATTGAAACGGAAATATCGGAGCCTTTGGTGAAAAATTTAATGAGAAAGGCCAGGATCTTGTATGAATTCGAGAATTCGTCATTTTCTACATAATAACGCTCCTGCCCCTTTAGAGCCAGGTATTCATTGACCAGGCTCGGTGCTTCTAACACAAAATGGTAGTTGATGACTACAGGAACTATAAATACCTTGTTGTTTTCTTCCGTAGCAGATTCCTGGAAGTTCAGCCTTTGTGCTTCCATTGCAGTTCCTAAAAGGCCTAGTTTCAGACGGCTGTCGATTCTGCCAGATCTCGAGCGGGTTCCCCCCGGAAAAAAAAGACTGTGACAGCCTTTTTTGATCGCCTGGCTGGAATAGGTTTTTAAGGTTTCCAGATAGAGCAAATTCTTTTTTCTTCTGTCTATTTTGTAGGCGCCCAGACTATTCATAAAGTAAGCAAACAGCTCAATATTAAACAGGTTAAGACCCGCTCCATACACAAAAGGCGGCATCCCCAGGGTGTGAATCACCCAGCCTATCAGAATGGAGTCGAGATTGCTAAAATGGGTGGGCACCATCACTATTGTCCCTTTTTTTGCCAGACTTCTGATGTGCTCTGTTTCGCCGACGATGTTGATCTTGTCCTGCAGGGTAAATTCCTGGCTCCACAGCGATCGGAAGCCTTTTACCCGCGATGCATTTAACAATCGGGCAAAACCAAAGGTGATAAAAGTTCGGGCCAGCCGATAAGAGGAGGGTTTAAAATGCCCGGCTATTTCATAGGCATAGCGACGGATAATGCTGTCGACAATTTCCTGTATCTGTCGGTCTTTGTTCTTGTTTTCACCATTGCCAGATATGTTTACGAGCTTGGTCTTTATTTCTTCCCAGTAAACATGTTCGTCTTCAGGATCAACCTTCCATGGATTTTGTTTTATCCGTAACTTTTCTTTAAAAAGCGTTAATTCAACTTCTTCAATTAGGGCATTTCTGTTTTTGGTAATTTTTTTAACCTGGTGTTTTGTCTCCTTTATTACACTTTCAATAAATTTTTTCCTGTTTCTGCTCAATTGAAAAACCGGCCACTCTCTGGTTCCTGGCAACAGTGGTTTGTATCTTTTTTTTGTATCTATAGTGCCGTTTGGCTTCATATGCGCGCTTTAATAATACTTCCAATCTTCAAATATAGGATAAAGCAATAAGATTAAATAATGCACCTAACGAACATGGGACGTAAACTGACTGATTCTGAGCTTGAAACAAAAAACAATTTATTATACCGAAAGTTAAAAAATATAAGCAGTCATATTTTTTATTTTGAAAAGAATATTATGTCAAATTCGTTAAACGTCGCAAAGAAGTTGATCCAATCTCATCTGTTGCAAGGTGAAATGATTCCAGGTACAGAGATAGGAATCAAAATAGATCAAACACTTACCCAGGATGCCACAGGCACAATGGTAATGTTAGAACTGGAAGCCATGGATCTGAAACGCGTAAAGACCGAGGTTTCCGTACAATATGTCGATCATAATCTGCTTCAAACTGATTTCAGGAATGCAGATGACCATATATTTCTAAGAACGGCAGCCCAGAAATTTGGGATTTGGTACAGTGGTCCTGGCAATGGCGTTAGTCACCCTTTGCATATGGAAAGATTCGGAATTCCCGGGAAGACCCTGGTAGGATCGGACAGCCATACCCCTGCAAGTGGTGCCCTGGGCATGTTGGCGCTGGGAGCCGGTGGCCTGGACGTGGCTTTCGCCATGGCAGGAGAACCACTTTACTTTGAGATGCCGAAAATATTGGGTGTAAAATTAAGCGGTCAACTGCCTGATTGGGTGAGCGCTAAAGACGTGGTGTTGGAAATGCTGCGTCGGTATGATGTAAAGGGATGCAGAGGAATGATTATAGAATACTACGGCCCTGGTTTACAATACCTGAGCGCCATGGACCGGCATGTGATCGCCAACATGGGAACTGAGCTGGGGGCAACCACTACGGTTTTTCCGGCAGACGAAATGATCAGAAGATTCATGGCATCTCAGCACCGGGAAGAAGATTTTGTGGAGCTACTTCCGGATGAGGGTGCTACCTATGACCTGAACGATGAAATAGATTTATCGACGCTAGAGCCCATGATTGCCCTCCCCAGTAGCCCCGGAAATGTGGTAAAAGTGAGAGAGGTGGAAGGCAAGCCTATTTATCAGAGCTATATTGGCTCATCTGCCAATCCTGGCTATAGAGACTTCTGGATAGCTTCGGCAATCCTGAAAGATAAAATGGCGCATAGCAATGTTTCCCTGGACGTGACCCCTACTTCCAGACAATTGTTGGAAAACCTATCCAAACATGGGGCATTGCAGAATTTGCTCCATGCAGGTGCCAGGCTGCACCAGGCCGGGTGTATGGGTTGCATTGGTATGGGGCAAGCGCCGGCCAGTGATAGAATCAGCTTGAGAACCGTACCTCGAAATTTTCCCAGCAGGTCCGGAACAAAGGATGATCAGGTTTATCTTGTAAGCCCGGAAACAGCGGCAGCATCTGCACTGACTGGTAAAATTACTGATCCGCGAGATCTTGAGGAATTATATGATATGAAGTATCCGAAATTTGAACCGCTGGAAAAAGAAGATATCAATACGAAGATGCTGATTCCGCCACCTGAAGACGGATCTCAGGTACAGATAGAAAAAGGACCAAATATCCAATCATTTCCAACTTTTGAAAAGGTAAAGTCACACTACCGATTGCCGGTTCTCCTTAAAATGCAGGACAACATCAGCACGGATGAGATTTTAAAGGCGGGTTCTGACGTTCTTCCCTTCAGAAGCAATATTCCAGAAATCAGTAAGTTTTCTTTTATAGTTGTTGACCCCACCTACTACGACCGTGCCAGGGAATCGCAGCAGGAGTTCGGCGGTCATATAGTAGTGGCAGGTGAGAATTATGCACAGGGTTCCAGCAGAGAGCATGCTGCGATAGCTCCTAAATACCTGGGGCAGGTGCTGGTGATTGCAAAAAGCTACGCACGTATAGGTTGGCAAAACCTGGTAAATTTCGGCGTGCTTCCTTTTCAATTTGCCAATGAAGAAGATTATGATGACATTCAGCAGGGCGATATAGTGGTGATAGAAGACGTGGCAACCAGCCTTAGAAATGGCGATCCGGTTTACCTGCAGAATGAAACCAGACAAAAGCGGTATGCGCTGGTTCATAATATGAGTCAAAGACAAATTAAGGCTGCGGTAGAAGGTGGAGTTATCAACTATTTCAAAGCAAAGTTGCAGTCGGAGGAATATACGCATTCGGAAAAACAGGAATAATGTAAAATTCTTAGGAGAGAATTTTTGCGGAGATAACAGCACCAATATTTAGCGGGCCATATAAGTGGGGGTACAAAGCTTCATTTTCATAGACCCGCTCATATTTGAGCTCTTGCGTGAGTTTCAGTGGATTGATTTCCAGAAGCAGGAGGCCGGTTTGGTTTGGATAGTGCCTGTTAAGCACTGTTTGAATCTGGCTTTTCCGGCACATGTGGATGAATCCTTCTTTTTCAAGGGATTCCGGCTTGTAAAATGATTCTTCTTTTGCAGCCTCCCAGTTAGCTACTGTGATGATGTGGTAAACCGGATCCATAGTGTCCGTAGATTTTGATTTTCTTTTGGCAATAAACTCGTTGGTGAAGGCTACAAACTCTCGCAGATTTGAGCTGTAACTTTTAATGGGGAAGTCCCGATGAAAACCTTTAAAATTAAGAGTCAGCGCCTTGAATCCCAGCCACCCGATGTACACCAGCATGAGGTTGAACATCAGCCAGATCAGGATTCCCCAGGGGTTGAAGAGATTTTCAGAAATGGCAATCACACTTAAAGGCGCGAAAATTCCTCCGATGATCAGGGGGAGCATGTATTTCCTTTGGGTGAAGGTCAGTCTATAGACTTCATCCAGGTGAAAAGAGGCAATTTTCCCTTTTCTGATTACCGTAAGGAAATTTTCGGACAACATGCATTGGTTGTTCTTGTCATTATCTTTTCCCAGAAAACAAATGGCCACTGGTGGTTCCTTCGGTAGATGGTGTTCCATGCTTGTTCTACAGA
>CAZHZR010000023.1:0-22466 GCA_964537095.1 uncultured Roseivirgaceae bacterium | reverse complement strand
CCGGAAAGCTTATTTTTGAGCCAACCAAGAGATATATGGAGGAAAACCTGATGCCGATTTTCCAAAACAAAGTAAAGTTATTGCCCTCGAGCCTTGATTTTCAGGATGCATCCATTGTAGGCGCAAGTAGTCTGGTACAGGCGAATACCTAGTTCGATTTTAAAACTGATGCGAAGCGGAAAAGGCTTTTGAGGCGATATGATAAATCACTTCAAAAGCCTTTTGCAATTTATGGCACTGAATTTCTTATAATATAAAAAAAGAATAAACCGGGCTTCAGTTTTCGACTTTAGGTTTGGTTGCATCCTGTCCGTTTGTGCTGGAGGTAAGCGCATGTTGAATGCCTAATAATGCTTTATTTACACCTTCAATTTGATCTATCATCATCGCCATGTTGTTATTGCCAAAGCCTTTTTGTTTTTGATTTTTTTGAAACATCCTCTTAATTTCCTCCCAGCGATTTTTTTCCGAAGGGGAAAGGATATCAATGATCTCCTTAAACTTTAAAAGATTGGCTTCCGCCCCGGTTGTCAGCGTTTGAGCCTCACTTTCATAGTGGCTATTAATCAAAATCTGCAGTTCCTCATCGTTCATTAACGGCGATATTTTTTCTGCTATTTTATTCATATTTCTGTAAGATCCCTGGAGCTTAAAAGGCGGTTCTGTTCTATATTCATCAGCCTGTCCGGCCGAATGAATATATTCCTGGTTCACCCGCGATATAATATCCCTTATTTTTAATAGCTTTTGAAGCACGTTTACGTATTCATTGATCTCCTGAGTGGTATGATTTGCTTCAAACGTAAAACCTTCTTTAGAGCCAGTTTCTGCAATTTTTACAAGGGTGAGCACATCTTTATGGCTCTTTGTTGCCAGCTTCCCAAGGGTGGGATTGGAGGTAAGGCTGTTTTCAATAAAGCTTAGATTAAACACGTCTGCACTGTCGCCGATAATATCCCCGAGATTATATATATCTGCCCTGTTGGCAAGCATATCTGGAATTCTAAACTTCTCACCACTCTCAGTATAAGGGTTTCCTGCCATCACTACACAGACTTTCTTACCCCGGAAATCATAGGTTTTACTTCTGCCTTTGTAAACTCCCTCAATCTTCCGCTGTCCGTCACACAAGCTGATGAATTTCTGCAGAAATTCCGGGTTGCAATGCTGGATGTCGTCCAGGTAAATCATCACAT
This sequence comes from uncultured Roseivirgaceae bacterium, assembly GCA_964537095.1. GTDB lineage: Bacteria > Bacteroidota > Bacteroidia > Cytophagales > Cyclobacteriaceae > CAMPJM01. The sequence continues at coordinate 21,270 of CAZHZR010000023.1, read as the reverse complement.
TATCGCCCATTTCGAATGCCAGGTTTAATTTTAGAAGTTCCTGTCTGGCGCCTGCGTTCTTTGCTTCTGAAGGATCTACAGAGGTAACTTCATGACCAATTGCCGGACCATTAATTTTCATGAAAACAATACCTAGCCTGTCAGCGATATACTCCATAAGGGTAGTTTTTCCATACCCAGGCGGAGAAATTAAAAGTAACATACCCATAAGGTCGGTTCTTTTAGATTCTCCGGCGGTGCCAATTTGTTTCGCAAGGTTGGCGCCAATAAGTGGTAGGTATACTTTGTCAATCAGCTGATTCCTTACGAAGCTGGACATGACCCTGGGCTTGAACTCATCCAGTCTCAGTTCTTTCGCAAATTCGCTGCTGGTATTCTTTTTAAGTACAGTAAACTCACTGAATCTGGGAACCACTTCCAGGGAGTAAGCGCGTAGCTTTTGTAGGAACAAATTAAAGTTGAGGTGGTATTTTTTATCTGAAATCAACGGGTGAGAGCCGGTGAGTCCATCCAGCATTTCTTCAAGTTTAACATTGATTATATGCTTATCGTCATATCCTCCCGTTAATAGCAAGACTGCAGTTTCCTGAAGAAAAATAAAAGATTCATTATTTTTGTTCGTGGCTACATAGGCGGTTAACCAGCTTTTAATCAGCTTGTATTTTAGAATTGCATCTTCCTGTAAGGCTTTGGTCGAGGCCTCATACTTATCAATGGCATTATTTTTCTTAAGAAAGTCGATAAAGTCAGTATATAGCTTTGCTGCTTCTCCGTGAATAATGAATTTATCGTCGCGGGTTAACTCATAAAATAAAAACTCGGTGGCATCCGCAACTACATGAGGTTCAAACAATTTTGTGCTGAGCACGAAATCTGAAATTTCGGATTTAATGAGTTGTCTGATGTCCTCAAATGCGTCGGTGTTTGGGAATACCTGTAAAATATATCCGGCCCCTTTTAATTGATGATGCAGTGTCTTTTTCTTTTCTTCCGATACCTGCAAGCTCCAGAAAAGCATCGCGCATGCCCTTGAGATTGTGTCATACCTCAATAGGTCGGCGTTTTCATACATGGCAATCAATGCCTGCAGGATTCGCGCTGCATCCAGATCATGAACCCCTTTTACATAACCTTCACTAAAGCGCGTAGCCATTTTTTCCTGCACCAGGTTTAGTAGCTTTTCAAAGGGAAGTTTATATAATTCAAACAGTGTCGTACTGTCGACCGGATTTTCTTTTGCTTCAGTAAAAATAACATAAGCTAGAAACTCAGCGCGATAAACATCAGGGTTTTCAGAGATTAATATCTGTTCCCACACTGGTTTTGCGTGCAATATCTCTTCGTTCACAACTTCTTCGAAGAAATTAGTTCCTCCTAAATGAAAATATAACCTGCCATTTTTATTCACCATGGAAAGTTCCAGAGGCTGCGTATTTACAGAGAATTGAAAGGGACCGAATTTTATAATATTCTCGCCGGCGACGAAAAGTTCCGACTTGTCTTTCAACTGCCTTACCGTATCTTCCCGTACAGTCTTGAGCTTGCTTTGGATGTCGTCACCCTTGACATTGTCTCCCAAATCCTGAAGCTCTTTAACAATGTTTTTCAGCTTTTCAATCATCAGGTCTGACGCAAAATAACCATTGATCTCGGTCACCTCATTAAACCGTGAAATTCTGCTCTTCACAGCTTTTAAAATACGTTCAGCCGCCTCCTGTAAGTTATTTGCTCTTTTGTTTCTGGCCTCTATCAGATTGATTTTACGGGATTCAAAGGCGTTATAGACCTCTTCACGTTTCTCACCAACTTTATTTACATATTCATCAAATTCAGAAAACTTGCCCTCCAGCTCTTCGAGTTGTACCATTATCCTGGTCAGGTACTCATCGCATTTTTCAGGAGTGCTACTGATATCGATATAATTGATGATACTTTGGTCAACCAGCTTCAGTTGTGCGTTGAATTCTGCTTTCCCTTCAATTGTCAGCAGTTCTTTGCGCCGCCTGCTGATGTTGGCTTTAATTTGATTAAAGCTCGCGTATATTGCAGATATTTTGTCGATGATCCTGGTGGTTTCAGTTGCATCATTGATCTTCAGATTGCTAACGATCTCAATCAGCATCTCTAGCTCAGCGGCAATTTGAGCAGCTTCTTCCTCTAGCTTTGTAATATCAAGCAGCTTGCCTGCTTTTTCCACGGCACCGCCAAGCTCATCAACCTTTTTATTATAAGGAACAAGTGCGTTGTCCTTTAAAAGAAAATTGACACAGTTGGTAGAAACATTGATGCTGAATTTTGCCAGCTCATCCTCATATGCCTCAATTTTTTTTGCATCCACATATCTTAGATCTTTTAAAGAAATAACTTCCCCGCTAATTTTTCTGATTGAGGATAGATTGTCAACATAATCTAAGATATGCTCTGCCTTTTTTATCTTTATTTTTCGGATCAACTCGTCGGCTTCACCCAATACTTCCAGTACTCGTTGTTCCGTATTGTTTTTGATATTTGATACTTTCTCAAATTCATCGATGGCAGCATTGGCTGTCTCTCGTATTTCCTGCAGGGGTTCTGAAAGCCTGAAAGTCTCATCTTTTTTCAGCCAATGATAAGTGTCCAGAATTGTTGTAGATGCTTTTACAAGGTCGTGGTACAACCCGGAATAGGAGTCATCTTTATGGATGAGGGTGAAAATTTCGTTGGCTTCCGCCATGGCTCTTACAATTTCCTTGTTTCCTACTTTGAACAAATAGGAATCGTGCGATTGATGAAGTTGAAAGTTTGGCCCCACAAAGGGCGTCTGCCATACCTGGATGGCATGGTGCATACTTGGGTCATTTTCCCCTTTGAAAAAACACATCTCGCCGTTCTCGAATATTGAAAAACCGTGGCATGAAATAGGAGTGTCAATTTTTTGCGATATGATATTGTACGGGAGCAACAAGTAAAAGCTTTGTTGTTTGTTGTAGAAAACATAGAGAAAGTCTTCGCCATTAGGACTATCTATTCTTTTTTCGAATAGCATGTTTTCATTTTGCAATTCGAACAGCTTGTATTCACCGGTTTGAAGGTAATAACCGTTTGGAAACAAAATCCCCTGATCATCTGGTAGTAATACACACGCATCTTTAATGGCATCAACTCTTTTTACCTCTTTGATTTTAGCGTTAAAAACCAAATGTCGATGGTTTTCTTCCAGATAAGGTTTAATTTTTAATAAAACCAAATTCCCTAACACAGCATACCTTATATCAGCGTCGTCCAGTGTTTGGTCTTTATTTTCTACAGATTCGGTATAAATACCCTTGCCTTGCTCGGTATTGTCTTCAATTTTAATGGTAAGGTCGCCACCTATTGTCTCTACAAAAAGTCTGTCTTCAATACTGATGTGAGGATGAGCACCCTGCCTGTGCTGGTCGCGGGTAGCTTGTTTCCAGCGAAAAGCATATTGATCTGGAAATCGATATTCATGCTCACTTCTGTTATCAATATAAGTAAGTTTACCTCCAGAAAAAGTCCATTTGAAAGCTTTGATGTCCGTAAGGCTTTTTCCGATCCGGAATACCATATACAGATTATTTCCGGCTTTTGAGAATTTTATGAATTGGGTGTCTTTATAATATTTATAGAGTTTTTGGAAGTCGTCTATGAATGTTTCGTCGTTGATCAACGTATAATCTTCCTGATGAAATCCATGATCTTTGTATCTATAGATGCTGAAAACGTCGGGGAGTTCGATCTGGGATTTCAGGCCCAGGTGTACATTGTAGCCAAAAATGAAGAAATGGCCGACGGGGATCATATCCTGAGGCACACAATTATGTTCCGTGTTTATTCTATCGGTGGTTACCAGCTTGGTATCAATTGTGCCGAAGACTTCTTTGCGCAGTTCATTCAGCTTTTTTATCCTCGCACTGAGGTCTGCGCCCGACTTGGTGAGGCGGTTACGCAGTATCTCATAACTACCTGCCTCCATCATGTTTTCTTCAGGTACTATTGCTTCTTCATTCTCCATAAAGGGGTATTAATAAGTAATTTTAAGAAAAAATACAGGATATGGTCTGGAGACCAAATCCTGTTCTATGCTTACGAAGATTTACATGCCGATGGCATCCAGCGTTTTGTCTGACACCCCGATGGATTTTGCCAGGTCATTCAACTGCTGTATACTAGAGCGAGTCTGATGGCTGTCGGCGCCGTTCATCATCTTTAAAAGCAAGGCAGAAATAGTCAGATTTCGGATGTCTTCAGGAGAAAATCCGAATTTGTCCATAAAGCCTTTTAACTGCGATTTAAAATCTGAACCGCCATTAGGACTGAAGAAAGTATTCTTAACGTCCAGCAGCGCTTTGCTGTTGTCAATCATACCGTCTACGGCTTTACCTTTTGTAATAGAGCCCATGATCTGTTCGAAGAACATAGTCTCCCCTCCGATAATGTCGATATTTGCAGCTTTTAAAGCTTCACCAATCACCTGTGCCTGAGCGTCTGCTATAACCTTCTGTATATCAATTTGGGCCAGTTCAATTTCCTTTTCTTTCGAAAGCCTCAGTTTGTATTCTTCATGGTCTTTTCCAGGTCCGTCCAGTTTGCTCATTGCTGCTGCTTTCTCTCCGATACCTTTTGCTTCTGCCAGGAATTTCTGCTCCATCACTCTTGCTTCCGCTTGTCCTTTCAATTCTTCTGCTTCGGCTTTCGCGCGGATTACAATGGCTTCCGCTTCACCTTGTTTAGCATTGGCATCTGCCTGTGCTATTCCTTTAATTCTAATTGATTTTGCTTCGGCTTCAGCGGCTTCTTCGATCACGTTTGCTTCTGCCTCTCCTTGTTTTGTTAAAGCGGCTGCCTTTGCTTCCATTACCTGTGCCTCGCTTATACCCAACGCGGCTTCTTTCGCGGCTTGGGCGTCTGCCATTATTTTTATGGCCTCTGCTCGTAGACCGGCGCTATTTTTTTCCGCTTCTGCATCTACAAGTGCTTGTTTTGCACGAAATAAAGCAGCATCATTAGCAGCTTCTGCGGCTTTAATTTCCTTTACAAGGGCTTGTTCCGCTTCCTGCTCCGCGTTGATAATTGCTACTTTCTTCGACCTTTCGGCTTCCGCATGGGCTACGGTATCTTTGATTCTTTCCTGCTCTTCTACCGTAGCTTTTTCTACTACTACTCGTTCTCTTATTACCTCCTGAATATTTTTCTTCTCTATTTCCAGCGCCTTTTCTTTTTCTATCTGTGCCAGTGACACCAATCGTTCCCTTTCATTGGCTTCCAGATCTCTCGCCTGCACTACTCTTTCAAGCTCAATAGCATCTGTCTTTTCTTTGTTTCTCTGCGCTACAAGCACCTGCCGGTCTTTATTTTGTTCCGCCACCTGAATCTGTTCATCAGAGATGATTCTTGCCTGCTCAGATTTCTGTCTTTCTTCAGAACGTACTTTTTCGATTTCTGCGGCTTCTCTTGACTTGATGTTTTCAATTTCTCTGCGTTGTTTCTCTTCACTTTCTGCCAATTGTTTTTCAAGTGACAGAATTACTTCTCTGGCTTCAACATCCTGCTTTTTAAGCGTTTTTTGCTTCTCACGCTCAATCAGGTTAGATGCCATTTTCTGCTTGGCGGTAAGTTCAATGATCTTTTTAATACCTTCTGAGTCAAGAATATTATTCTCATTCATGTGGTCAAGACTGGTTTGCTCCAGATAGTCAATCGCGCAGTCATCCAGGATATACCCGTTCAGATCGGTGCCCGTAATTTGCAGGATCTCTCTCTTGAAGTCGTCCCTGCTGTTATACAGTTCCACAAATTCAAAATGCTTGCCGACTGTCTTCAAGGCTTCAGAAAACTTGGCATCAAACAATACTTCCAGTTGTTCGTGATTGGAGGCTCTGGAACATCCAATGGACTCGGATACCTTCTTCACGTCTTCTATGCTTTTATTTACGCGGATAAAAAAGGTTACCTTAATATCAGCGCGCATATTGTCTTTGCAAACCAAGCCATCCTTTCCGGTACGGGAGATGACAATTGTTTTTACGGTGATGTCCATTTCCTCTAACCTGTGGATTACGGGTACTACAAGGGTGCCTGAAAAGCTTACTTTGGTGCCCCCTAATCCGGTCCGGACGAGCGCTTGTCCCTGCGAGGCTTTGTGCCACATACGGGAAATAAGGATCAGCAGCGCTATCAATACGATAGAGCCCACGATAATTACTATAAGGGATGCTTGTTGAATCATGAATATTAATTTTTAGTTGAAAACTTTATGAATGTATCTGCAATGGAATGCCCAATGAATCCGGTAGACGATATGGTCTCACCTCTGGTCTTCCAAGGCAGAAATAGCTGATATTTGGAGGTGACTGTCTTATACTGATTCCTGAATTTCGTAGGGCTCTATGATATAGTAGCTTTTTTCTTTTACATAGTCGATCACCAGGCCCGTTTCCCCTTTATTTAGCACAGTGCCTTTTCTGGTTTTAATGTTGAGTAGCACTACAGACCCACTGCCTTCTACTCTGGCCTGGCCCATTTTTTCGTCAGTTGTATTGAGGATCACTGTACAAATTTTTCCGATTACTTCCGTGTTGTCATCAACATGGTTTTCGAGTGCAGTGAACAACTTCACGAATGGCTGGGTAAATACTTTAGCGATAAAGAGGCTAATTATAAAATTCGGAATCAGTAGGAGGTAGCTCAAAAACACCGAATTGAAGACCAGGTATTCCGTTGCGATGATTGCAAGGAACCACATAGGTATGGCCACGAAACTCAGGAAAAGCATTAGCGGAACCTGGCCGAGATTAAAGAAATAGAGTACATGGTTGAGCCAGGCTACTGAGCCTGCTCCGTTAACATCAGTTTCAACATCCAGATCAATATCTATATCAAAGCTGTCGATATCAATAAAACCAATCAACACGATAAGCCAGTAGGTCAATATAAAGATCAGTAGTGCTGTTGGTACAATATTGCCTCCCCACACTATTGCTTTTAATAAATCTTCCATCGCTATCTTTTAGGTTTATTGTGAATGTTGAAACTTTATGTGCTTACTCTTTTTCTTCAGAAGCCGTATTGATCCCAAGTTTTGCTTTTAAAGCAGCAAGCTCATTGGATGTTTTGGCAGATGCCGATGTGTTTTCTAAAGCCTTGTCTATTTCTTCGTCAATGCTTCTGCTTTCATTGGCTATTTCCGCGTAGGATTGTGCCAGTGCTTCCTCTTCCGCCACCTTGTCTTTCATGCGTTCTAACATGGAGACTGTACTGCTGCTATCAATTTGAGCAAGTTGCTTGTTGAGCCTTTTGGTGGCATCGCTTACCTTAACCCGTGCCTTGAGTGTCTTGAGCTCATTTTCCCACTTGCTGATGGTGCTTTTGATCGTTTTTATGTTCTGATCGAGTTCAGATATGCTTTTGTCGAACTTCTCCTTTTCTGCCAATGAGCGGTTGGCTTGGCTGGTACTGGCTTCTTTTTTTACCAAAGCCTCACTTGCCAGCCGGTCAGCTTCTTCGGACTTCATTTCACCCGCCTGTGCCTTTTTTAAAAGCATCAAAGCCTTTCTTTCATAGTCTTGGGCAGCGTCGTTATAAGTTTCGAAATCGTTCCTTGCTCTGATAGACAACGCTTTTACCTGCGCCAGTGATTGAAGGCTCTTGTCGAGATTTTCCTTCATGTCCCGGATTCCTTGTTCGGTCAATTTGATGGGGTTTTCAAGCTGGTCTACCGCCGAATTTGCCTCGGCTTGTCCTATTTTAAATAGTCTTTTAAATATGTTGTTCATGTCTTCAAAGGTTAAGTTTAATAAAAATATTAAAAAATTTAAAATTTATCTGAGAATTATTTTATGTCCTGCGACTAATTACTTGCTGGCGAAGCGGATAAGGTCTTCAGAATACTCGCTAAGCATTAGCCCCAACGCGTTAAATGTGCCTTCTAGTTCGTTCAGATCGAGGTTCTCAAGCATAAGCGTATTTCTATAAAGCACCTTCTCTCCAGAATCGTCTATTACAAAGGCACCGGCAATGATTTCTCTGTTTTTTTGTAGAAGGCTTTTGAAAACTTCTACACATTCTTCGTTGATTTCAAAGATGAATTGTTCAACTATTAAGATCGGATCTGCACATCCTATTACCAGATTGCTGATGCCCATATTTTCATAGTCTACTACAAAAAGGCCTTCGCCTTCATTTTCATGTTTTATAGTGCAGCCCGCCTCCAGCAAGTATTCTTTAACTTTGTCGTAATAATGGTTCATGTTGGTAAGGTTGAAATGTTGATTGGTTGATTTAATATAATCTTAATAAAATTTTTCCTTTTTTACAGAATCGGTTAGTTTTTTACGGTAAATAATTTTAGCGTTTTAATAATTTATACGTAAGTTTAAGAAATTTTGTTGCTAATAACAATAGCGATGCTCAAAAAAGTAGAATTATTTTTTAGATATGTCATTCATTGGAAAAAACATTAAGAAGATCAGGACGGTACGAAAGTTATCGCAAGCTGCATTTGCTGATTTGTTTAGTCTTGCCAGGCCAAGTGTAGGAGCCTATGAAGAGGGGAGGTCAGAGCCTAAGATTGACACAATCATAGCTATCGCCAACCACTTTAGCTTGTCTACGGATGCCCTTCTTCGGAAGGAGTTAACTGTAAACGAACTCTATAGCTTTGATATATTAAAAGGAGAATTTGATCCGACGCAAATGCCTCCTGCCTTGGGGAAAAGCATCAAAGCAAACGTAAAGGAAAAGGGTTTTCTTTTGGGAAATTACAAGGAAGGTGTTCCATTGGTTGAAAAGGACAATGTACTGGAATATATTGTCAATCTTCAGAACAAGGATTACATCATTAACTTAAAAAGAATTTTTCTGCCAGCAGATACCGCAGGAATACTGCGGGCTTTCGTACACAGCGGCGATGAAATGTTTTATCATGACCGGGGCATACACGATGGAGATGTGCTGCTTGCCAAAAAACTCGAAGTGATTCCTAAAAAAATCAAGCTCGAATCGGTTTTTGTGGTGGTAACGCCGAAGGGGATAATTGCAAGACGATTACTGTCTGTGGACGAAAAGGCGATTTTATTAAAAGCTGACAATTCGGCCTATGAAAACAGGATAGTGTCAAGCGAAGAAATGCTGGAAATCTGGCAGGCAGTAGGGGTATGGTCTCAACACGTTTCGCCTCCCTCTTTGCTGGAGAGCAGACTGATGACTGTTGAAAGCCAGTTAAGCCAAATGAATAACAGACTGTTGAAGCTGGAAAAGTAGAAATGACGTACAATTTGCTGAGTACAATAAAATGTTATTCAACAAACTTTATCTCTGTCAGTACCGGGAAATGGTCAGAGGGATATTTCAGGCTGTAGTGGTTATTTAAAATGGCGTGCCGAAGCACGGTAAAATAATTATTTACAAAAATAAAATCTATCCTTCGTGTGGGAATTTCAGAAAAATTAAATCCATTGAAGGAGGCCTCTGGACCAAAATGCGGAGTTTCAGAAATGTTAAAAGCATCGTTGAAGTTGTTCGACATTAAAGTTGCATAAACTTCTGAACCAGGTTCTGCATTAAAATCGCCCATTAGTATTACAGGAGCGTTTTTGGCGATTTCCTGTATTTTTTTATGAAGAAGCGTGGCGCTGTTTACCCGCGCTATTTTTCCGATATGGTCGAAATGGGTATTAAAAACAAACATCATTGTATTTGATTCCCGATGCTTTATAACCGCCCAGGTACAGATACGAGGCAAAGAGGCATCCCATGATTTAGAAGGTCGTTCGGGAGTCTCCGACAGCCAGAATGTAGCAGATTCAAGTACCTCAAATTTAAGTTGATTGTAAAATATTGCAGAATATTCACCTTTTTGTGCGCCATCGTCCCTTCCCGCGCCTATGTAAGTGTGGTCAGGTAAAAGCGAATCCAAATCTTCGACCTGGTGATGCAGCCCTTCCTGAATGCCGAATATATCTATTTCATTGAAGAGGATTAAGCGCTGGATTACCGGAGCTCGGTTTTTCCAGGCATTTGCGGTGTCTTGAACGGCATCATAGCGAATGTTGTAGGTAGCAACCTTGTACGATACATCCTGTTGTTGGGCAGCTATCATACCGGGGAAGATTAGTAGAAATAAAAGAGATTTATAGAATGAAAGAATCATGTTTCGCGGCAAATTTAGAAATTCAAATATAGAATTATATGCAGCATTGCCAATTTATCTTCTCTAAAATTTGATAAAGTTAAGAAGACGCAAAAAATGCGAATATTGAATGTAGTATGGTATAGCTTATTCTCTTAATTCAAAATCAGCTTCCAATACATCTCTGGAATTTGTTCCCACATATACTTTGAAAGCGCCGGGCTCGGCTGCGAAATCCATATTTCTGGTGTAGAAGGCAAGATCTTTTGCAGTGAGGGTAAACCGCACTTGTTGCGATGCGCCTGGTTCCAGTTTAATTTTCTGAAATCCTTTTAACTCCTTAACAGGTCGCGTTACACTTCCTACAAGATCTCTGACGTAAAGTTGCACCACTTCTTCCCCTGCTACTTTGCCACTATTCGAAACAGTCACGGCTACTTCTATGGGTTCCCCCATTTTATACTCGGATTTGCCTGCCACTAGATTACTATAGGTAAAATTAGCGTAGCTCAAGCCGTAACCAAAAGGATATAATGGCTCATTTGAAATATCCAGATATTTTGATGTGTATTTTTCATCAGACATGGGTCTGCCAGTATTTTTATTATTGTAAAAAATAGGAACTTGACCTACGCTGCGAGGAAAGGTAACAGGTAATTTACCGGAGGGATTGTAGTCTCCGAATATAACATCTGCGATAGCGTGTCCTGCCTGGGTTCCTAAAAACCAGGTTTCAAGGATAGATGGGATGTTTTCATCTAACCATGTGATGGTTAAAGGTCTGCCGTTCATCAGCACGGCCACAACGGGTTTGCCTGTTTTTTGCATCGCTTTGGCCAACTCCAGTTGAACCCCGGGTAGATCTATATTAGATCTACTGGCTGCCTCTCCACTCATTTGTGCGTCTTCGCCTATTGCTAGTATTATCACATCTGCCTTTTTGGCGACCTTAACTGCTTCATCAATCCATTTGGTTGTATCATCATTGATGTTGGCCCCCTTCGCATAAAGCACTTTGGTAGAAGAAGGCACAGCGGCTTTGATGCCTTCCAGTAAAGTAACGGCTTTTGTGTAGTCTCCGGCGGCCGACCAGGAACCTATCATGTCACGCTTGCTGTCAGCCAACGGGCCGATAACAGCGACTGTTTTTGTGTTCTTTTTTAGCGGCAGGGTGTTGCCTTCATTTTTTAGCAACACAATAGATTTTCTGGAAATATCCCTGGCTGCAGCCAAATGCTCTTTGCTCATCACAACTTCCTTTTCACGCTTTGTATCAGAATAGCGGTAGGGGTCGTCAAAAAGGCCGAGCGCGTATTTCATCCTTAGAATTCTCCTTACTGATTCATTTATTTGAGATTCGGCGACTCTTCCCTCCTTCACTAAATCTGCCAAATGCTCCTGGTAAACACCCCCCTGCATATCCATGTCAACCCCTGCATTGATCGCAAGCTCGCCTGCATCTTTCTCATTGGCCACCACGCCATGAGGCACCATTTCGTTGATGGAGGTATAATCTGTAACTATAAATCCATCAAAACCCCATTCTTCTTTGAGTACATCGGTCATCAAATATTTACTGCCGGAAGCGGGTACTCCGTCTACTTCATTGAAAGATGTCATAAAAGTCGCTACTCCGGCCTCAACAGCCGCTTTAAATGGTGGAAAGTAAACTTCACGCAAAACCCGGTCCGACATGTCTACCGTATTATAGTCCCTCCCGGCCAGTGCGGCTCCATAGGCTGCAAAGTGCTTCGCGCAAGCTAACAAGGTGTTGAGATCACGTAAATTCTCACCTTGAAAGCCTTTTATTCTGGCAACTGCTATTTTGGTGCTAAGATATGTATCTTCTCCTGCTCCTTCCGCAACTCTGCCCCACCTGGGATCACGCGCTACATCCAGCATGGGAGCAAAAGTCCAGTGCAATCCTTCTGCAGAAGCTTCAGCAGCGGCGATTTGTGCCGATCTTTCTATAGCCTCCAGATCCCAACTTGCAGACTCTCCCAGTGGCATTGGGAAAATTGTTTTATGCCCATGGATTACATCATATCCGAACAGCAGTGGTATTTTCAAACGGGTTTCTTCAACGGCCATCTTTTGGAGCGACCTGGTATAATCAGCCCCATAAGCATTAAAAATTGAACCAACATTTCCTTTCCTGATATCTTCTTTATATCCCTCACGAATGGTAGGGCCTGTTACGTCGATGTCGCTGGTGTACAAGGTAAGCTGCCCGATTTTCTCTTCAAGCGTCATAAGCGCCAGCAGGGAGTCGATCTTTGATTCGATTTCCGCATCCTGACCAAATTGCTGAGAAGGCTGCGCTTGCGAAGGGATTAAAAAAAGGAGAGAAAGAATTACCAAGCAGATGGCTTTCGATAGGTGGTTTACGTAGTTCATGTCAAGTGGCTTTTTAACAAAATCAATAATTCAGTAACTCAGTAGGATGTAAACCCTAGCTTTTTAAGACCAGTTTCGATCTCAGGGGCCGACATAAATAGATCCCAAAGTAAACCGGTCCGATGGTTTTCAATCATGACAGGAATCGTTCCCTGATCCAGCGCCAGGTAGCGCGGGGTGTACCAATTTTTTTCAATGCTAAAAGCATCGTAAGGGCCATAAGCTCCTACCAGGGTGTCAGCCTCTGTATATAAAAATCGCAAAAATGCCATGCTTTGTTCTGGTGTATAGGGGAAGGAGGATAAGGCGGCAGTGGGTGAGATGACGCCAAGGTCGTGTGTAGGCATGTGATTGGCGTATCCTTCATCGGGTGAATAACTTGCGGTGAGGCCCCATACTTTTTGGCCATATCCTTCGTAGTTGTGTGGGTTCTGTACAGCATGCTCATAATTAATCAGCGCATGATTCTGAACCAGCTTCCAATAATCTGCATATTTATCTTTAAGATTCCGCGGATCCAATCCCAGAAAGGAATATTGCGCCCAGAACAATGGACCAACCGGTTCATCGCTGTATTCGTAATAGTCCAATACGGTTTCATAGCCGTAAATAGTGGTATCGTTCATGATTGAATCATTTCTAGCCCATCCTTTATGGTAAACTGCTGGGTCAATGGGATAGGTAGGCGAGGAGGCTGCTAATACATAAGTGATCAGGCATTCGTTATAGCCTCCAATGGGGAAGTTCATCTCCCACTCATACTCCGGAGACCAGTGCCAATACAGTACATCCTCTCCTTTGGTATACCAGTCCCATTCAACACCTCTCCACAGCCCATCAATTTTGCTGGCCAGGGCTTTTTCTTCCTCATTCCCGGTCTTTAAATATTCTCGCGCCGTGATCAGCCCCTGGACAAGGAAGGCAGTTTCGACCAGATCGCCACCATTATCTTTTTTGCTAAATGCTTTCACTTTTCCTGTTTCACCATCTATCCAATGCGACCATACACCATGGAAGCGTTCTACGGTATCCAAAAAGTTGACAATTCGCTGAAAACGTTTTACACCTTGATCACGCGTGATAAAGCCTCTTTCAATTCCTACGATAAGTGCCATTATACCAAATCCAGAACCGCCAGTAGTTATTACATTTTGATCATTTTGAGGGTATTCTCCATCCATATGCGTTCTTTCCCGCCCCAGACCCGAAGTAGGTTCTCCATTCTCGTAGAAATATTGAAATGTCTGATATTGTACCAGGTTGAGCAAAGAGTCATTGGAAATACTATCAATACCCACAGCAATGTTTGTTTCTTCTCCTCTTTCTTCGGTTTTAGTACCGGTGCAGGCGGCAAACATTCCTGCGCAAATTGTAAAAAGGAGCATAAATTGTTTTTTCATAGTTTATGAGTTTTAGATCTCAAATTTTCTTTCACGAAGTCATTATCCGGCGTAGTACCCTCTGGTATTAAAAGCTCGAAAAACTCAGTTTTTCCAAACCATTTTTTATTTCAGGATTTGACATAAACAAATCCCAAAGCAGCCCTGTCTGGTAGTTTTCTATCATTAAAATTATGGGGCCTTGGTCTATTGCCAGGTAAGAGTCTGCATACCAGTCTTCGGTAGGATTGTAAGCATCATAAAAGCCATATTCGCCCCAAAGCTTATCGCCCATGACGTAATAAAAATAATGAAGCGCCTCCATGGAAAGCTCCGGAGTATAAGGCATGGAAGACAAAGCAGCCGTTGGAGTAATGACACCGAGATCATTGGATGGTGAGTGGGCCGAATAGCCACTGTGATTGTCGCTGGCTGTAAAGCCCCAACTGGCCGCACTATATCCAACATAGTCTTTTGGGTTGGCAACAGCGTGATGCTGGTTGATCAGGGCATGACTCACATTCTGGTCCCAGTATTTAGCGTAAGTGTCTTCCAGGTTTCTGGGATCTAAACCCAAAAATGAATAGTGGGAGAAGAACATAGGACCTCCATAATCCGGACCCAGGGGCAGCGTAATATCATAGAATTCTTTACCATTTGCCATATTTCCATTGCCAGCCCAGCCTTGATGGTAAACTTCGGCATCGATGCTGTGGGTAGGAGAGGAAGCGGCAAGTACATACACGATGAGTGATTCATCCCAGCCGGCGACGTGATGGTTCATCTCCCAACCGTAGTTTGGTGACCAGTGCCAGTAGAGAATACTTTCGCCGCCTTTGGTAAACCAGTCCCATTCTACGGTTTCCCATAAAAAGTTAATTTTATCAATAATGGAAGCTTCCTGTAAATCCGATTCGCGAAGGTATTGCCGAACCGTGAGTAGACCTTGTACCAGAAAAGCGGTTTCCACCAAATCGGCACCATTGTCTTTGGTGCTAAACGGTACTACTTTTCCAGTTACCCCATCTAGCCAGTGTGGCCATGCGCCATGAAACCGTTCAGCAGCAGTAAGGAAGTCCACGATTTTTTCAATGCGTTCCACACCTTCTTTCCTTGTAATAAAACCTCTTTCTATGCCTACGGGTATGGTCATGATACCAAATCCTGAGCCGCCCGAGGTGACAATGTCTCCGGAACTGTTTCTTTCTCTCGCTAAACCACTGGAAGGATGTGCGAAATCCCAGAAATATCTAAATGTCTGCTCCTGTACCAGCGTCAACAGATCTTCATCGGAAAGCTTTGGAAACTTTGGAGTGGAATCCACCGCAGTATAAAACTGCTTGCTAAAACCATCGAAAATAAATTCTTCATCCCCGCCCAATTCATCAGAGATATCTAGTGTATACTTTGACAATCCTTCCAATTCAGAAGCAGGCCTTATGAGCAAAGTCTTGTTATTGTCTGATAGCTCAAAGTTCAGGTCTATACTGCCATTTTTACCGCTAATGGCAACAACATCGGCAAAAGAGCTGGTGCTGTTTAATGCATTTGAAAACTTAGCTGTAATCAGAAAATCTCTGTTCACATCCAGGATTCTACCGGAACTGTTTAAGCTTTGGTCATCGATTTGAATTAACTCCAGCCGAAGCATGGCCTGTCCTGTGCGGAAGGAAAAATTTGCTCCTGCGAACTCAACTCCATTGGCAGCCTTTACCGGTCCCACCTGCAAGGTGTACTCGCTATTGTTCGCAAGTTCTGAGCTCGGAAGTGCAGAAATAGTTTTATCTTCATTGGAATATGAGAAAGCCAGGCCAATCGGCTTTCCGTCGCTATCCAGGAGTTTGATGTTTTGATCTACAGAGGAACGTTCAATGGTAAAATTAAACTTCATCACAATGGCCAGGTTGGTGGGAACATTATGATGCTGTCCGTCAGGTTGGAGATAGGTGGAACCTACGCTTATAGATTCAATGGTTAGATCATTAACTGTATCTTCCTGGTCGTCACTTTTGCAACTATAGATCGATAATATAAAAAATAATAGAATAAGTCTTTTCATAAAATTAGATAAGGATAGAATCCCTGCCTTTGGTAATTCTTGAAAGAGCAAAGGGTACAATCGTTGCCGGTCACAAACTTTAAAGATTAAATTTTAGACCTGGTTTCAAATCTAAATCAATTGCCCAAGATTAGTTAAATAAATTCGGGAAAATGCCTGATTATCAGATCCTGATTCAACCTTTATCAGACAACATTTAACGCAATAAAAACACCTGTTTCTTTCAGGAATTGAATTTTATCGGCGAACTTGTATTTCCCTTGCCATTTTGATAACATGCAAGTGGTCCTACTGATTTATTCTATACTTTGACTCGCCAGCTTTTGTTTATGTGATTTTCTCCGCGGTTTTTTATCAACGAGAAGGTTGTACCATTCGGCAGTGATGGAGTTTTTTGTTTCAGAATTTTTGTTGAGGTTCAGAACTTTGTTCTTGAAATTCCAGATGGTGTTTACTCTTAGGGATAACAGAGATGAGATTTCTTCAAGTGTTAAGGCCGTACTTCCACTTATGACCAGATACGTGATGTAAAAGGCTTTTTCAACGGGAAATTTTATTCCATGGAAAATAGTGTAGGCGGTTATGGATTCATTATACCCACATTTGGTGCATCTTCTGGAAAACTTTTTAATGCCATCAAAATACTTATCATTGTTACACTTTCGGCACGAAAACCCTTTCTCCCACTTTATTCTCTCTAAATACCTGTAACAAGCCAGTTTGTCGGGAAATATTTTTTTGAACTCGTCGAACTCAAGTTTTTTATTCAAAAATCGATCTACCAGGCCCTCCTTAACATTGTTCTTCAATTTCCAATTGTCCAGATCAAGCATAGAATTTATCTGATTAATCTCCTTGGCCTGTTGTAGCAATTTAAGATTCGATTCTTCCAGAAGTTGATTTTTACCCTTCAATTCTATTGTTCTTTCTTTTACTTTTTCTTCAAGCTCGCGGTTTACTTTATCTTTAAGCTCCATATTGAGTTTCAGCTCCTGATTTATTTGCTCTTTTAATGTTACATTCAGCTCATGCTGCTGAATGATACGTAGTTGAGCTCTGTCACGTTTGTGTTTCAGGATTCTGACGCGGTCTCCCAAGGCGAAGGAAAGGAAGAGCATTTCCAACAAGAAGCTTATGTGCAGGCTGTAATATTGGATAATACCGAATGGAAGAAAGCCAGCGTTAACCAGAGCTTTTATAAAGAATCCAAGAAACAAAAGCCCGTAAGCTATCACAAAGAACCTGGCTGGTTTAAACCCCTGGATCAGCACATAGATGCTGGTAAAGAATATCAAAACAAGGGGGAAAAGCTCGATCACCCGATATTCAAAGATCTCATTATAAAATATGCCCGTTAAGAATACGATGCTCCGGACAATAATGGTATAGTTGATCAATTTATTCAAGAAAGGTGCCGTCGCTTTGGAATTGAGAAATCTTTTGCTGAACAGAAGAGACCATAAAATGACAGAATACAGGAACACACCATATGCCATTTGATTCCAATTCGGGCTGTTGGGCCAGAGATACTGAAATGCGATACCGTCTACGCACATTACATAAATACCTACACTTAACAGATAAAATATATAGTAGATATATTTGATTTCTCGTATGGCAAAAAACATAAGGAGATTATACAAACTTAATATCAAGATCATCCCATAGAACAATCCGTACAGAAAGTATTCATTAAGCGCATAAAAAATGAATCTGTCAAGGGAACGAACGGCTATTCTGATATCCGCAAAGTTGTGTGACGAAATTTTGAAGTAATACGTCAGCACCTTGTTGTCTTCATTGTGAAGAATGAGCTCAAAGTTTTTGTGGATGAATGTGCGGGATTCAAAATTGAGTTTGTCCCCCATCTCGATTCTTTGATAACCTCCTTCCTCGTCAGGAATGTACGCATCGATATTATCAATCGTCTGGTCGTAGAATTCCAATAACCATAACTTTTTTGAGGCAGGATTATGACGGATGACTAGTTTTATCCAGTAGGTGGACGACTTATTGTACTGCTTGTTCGAAAAGGCAGGGTTGATGACGAAATTTTTAGCGAATTGTTGAGAAGATACCTGTTCAAATTGAAGGCTACTGGTAGTATCCTCGAAATAGGCTAGATTCTGTAAAGAATATATTCTTTCAGGAACGCTGTCATGTATGTAAATTGAATTCTGAGCAATGACCTTGGCGCAGAAGATCATAAAGAACGAAAGCATTACGGACAATCTGATATAAAGCTGCAGATACATGGCTATGTCCTTCGGTTTCCGTTGTTAAATCATCCAAAGCGAACGGGTAGTTTACTGATCTAATTCGCGTGAAAGAATCAAAAGAATTATAATCAAAACATCGGCAGGGCGCAATAATGCAAGATCTACCGATGTTTTTGTTGTATATTTTATCCCTTTTGCAGGGCTTTTAAACGTGAACGGCGCACACCGATTAATCTTCACCTCCGTGCGAAGAGATCATTTTAGATTGAGGCTCTACTCTTGTTTTTAGATCAGCCACTACTTTTTCTCCCACTTGTTTTCCTCCTGCCATTCCATTTTTAATTGCAGGCATAAAGTGGATACCCCCGTACAATCTGCTTATTGCTGCTTCTTCGGCAGCTTCCGTAAACGAATTATAAGCTCGAGCTGGCAGTCCATATTTTACTTCTGTAGAGTCGACATAGCTAAAATTATCTCCAAACAGATCAGTAAGAACCACAGCCGCGGCGGCAGAAATGACGCTGTGCCCGCTTGGGTATTCCGGAAATGGCGGTGTTTGTAAGATTGGGAGCCATTGGTCATCAATATGGGAATTAATGATAGTTTCTGGTCTGATTACATGGCTTCTAAATTTTTCATCCCAACAACTCACAAAGCCATCAGACAATGCTATTGCCACCAGTGTATAGGCCTCCAGCGATTTCATGAAACTTGCATTGGTTTTTTTATTGGCTATACTGGTAATACCCAACCAGTGGCCACCGGGAGATATTTTCTTTGTGGCATACATTACGTGCCCAACGGTGTGCATTACAAATGGGTTACAGTCCCAGAAGGAAGCAATTTCCTTCTGTTCATCGGTTAGATTTTTTGTTGTTGTATAAACCTGGTATACATCTTTGTAGAATGTACTGTCTTCTTGCATAGAAAAAACAGGAGGCCGCGCAGGCATAAACTGGCTGGCAGAATCCATCACAAAAGGTCTGATCTTGTTCCAATAAGGTTCGACAGCATCCATATAGGAAGGGGGGGTAGGAGCCCATGCTCCAGGTTCTTTTAAGACTGTATATTTTAAGCCCCTTGTTTGAGCATAATTGTCTTTTTTAGCATGGTCTAGAATTGCTTTGGCGACTGTTCCTCCATACTCAACGGAGTTTTCAAAAAGATCCTTTTTTATCGAAGCAGAAAGGCTGTCGTAAACGTGTTCTTGATATTCCTTTAGCTGGTATTCTGAAAATATCAACGCTTTACTTACGGTTAGAAAGGCATGTAAACTGGCAAGCGAAAAATCTATTTCTTTCGCGGCGTCTGGCTTCGGCAGTTCTGCAAGACCATTCAATTGCCCCGCCAGCGAGGTATATTCCTCATGTGCATGAATTAAAGTTTCATAAGCAGCTATGTTGGCATAAGCATATATTCTGCTGGATACGGGCGGTGAAAAAATGTCATGAACGATAACATCCGTGAGCTTTTCCTGCGCTTGATGCAAGATCTCTGGATTATCAAGTGATACTTCAATCTTTTCTTTGTTTGTACAGGCAGATAGCCCAGCAAATAAGGAAAGGCAAATAGCAGCGGCAAATTTTTGCAGGTATTTCGGTTTGAATTTTATCATAGCAATAGTCACTAGGCGTTTTCTGGGAGAACCCGTAATTTTCGATCTTAAATTTAGTAAAAGAAGTTGATTTATTGTAACTTTTTCAAAACCTTTTGCCTCGGTCTACCGTAATTTGATTTTTTATGGGACCTGCTTCTGTTTGTAGAGATTTTTATTCGGTGAAAGGTTTAAGTGGTCCAGAAGCTGAATTTGAAAACTGATAAAATTCAAGGCCCTTATTATTTTTGGCAATGATGAGTAGTTTTCTGTTCTTGGCAGTCCTTAATATTCCCGCACTTCGCACATCTCCCCTGACATAGAGACCTGTTTTCTTGAAATTATCCACCGTGAATTCCCCATTTTCGAATTTCAAAAGATGACCATAATTGGCATCATATCTTCCTTCTTCGGGCTTAGTCCCTGAAAAATTGCCTGCCATAAAAAAATCAGGATGTTTGTCTTTTCGAAAATGAGAAGAGACAATTGCATTGATAGGGGAGAACTGCAATGTTTCAGGCAATGCCTGCACGGAAAACGACCCATCACCATTGTTGAAAACAGCGGCAGATTCCAGAGTATTTACTTTCAGAATGAAAGAATTGCTAAGTTGCTCTTTTGTGAATATTTGTTCTATGGTTTTTCCCGCGTAATCTTTATAGTAGATAAATTGCTTATTGAGGCTGGGAATTTGTTTAATAAGGTCGTCCTTTTGGGCTACCGGATACAGTTTCTCACCTTCATAGTAGCCATAAATATGATCCAGGCGGCCATTTTCGTCAAAATCATTAATATAAAGTGTAAAGGGCTTTTCTTTAGATGTTTTAAATCTCGTATTCGTTCCCCAGTTTCCTGCAAGCAAGTCCGGATTTCCATCATTGTCAAGGTCGCTAACTGCAATGCTGTTCCACCACCCTTCTGTATTTTCAAGACCTGGCACGGAAATTCGTTCCAACGTGGAGCCATTATTTTTATACAATACGATGGGCATCCAATCTCCTACTACTGCCAGGTCTGGATTCCCGTCTGAGTCATAGTCCAGCCAAACCGCATCCGTTACCATACCTAATGAACCCATTTGCGGGGCAAGGCTGGCGGTGACGTCTGTAAATTTCCCTTGCCCATTATTTTGTAGCAGGTAGCTGGGTGCGGTCATTCCATACTTGCCTGGAATACCTCGCGTTCCGATGAATAAATCGAGATCGCCATCATTGTCATAATCTGCCGCTCTCACACAAGATCCCATTCTATTGAGGTGGGGAAGTGCGTCAGGAGCCAGCTCATAAATAGGAAATCCGTTTTTAATTTCCTTCAAAAGGTACAAACGGTCGGAGTATTCCTTGGCGTTTTCTTCAAAAGTACTGCCACCACTGACCACATATAAATCAAGGTCTCCATCGCCGTCCGCATCGAAAAAGAGTGCGTCTACATCTTCCTGCGGTTTGGATCCTTCAAATACGCAGGTGTCAGATGCAGCGAAACTGCCATCCGGA
>CAZHZR010000022.1:1660-22576 GCA_964537095.1 uncultured Roseivirgaceae bacterium | reverse complement strand
TTGGTCATGCCGCCTGTACTTCTGATAGCCACGCAACCCTGGGCGTATGATTCGGTGGCGATAGCAATAAGTGTAAGTAGTGTAAATATTATTTTCATGTTAATGCTTTTCTATGATGTTAATTAATTGAGATATTTTGTCCATGTTTAAAGTGCATGGACAGGCGTTTAAGTCCTGCTCGTCAGGAAAATATGGGAAAGCAATTCTAAATTCCCCTCGGGTTTTCTTAAACACAGAAGTATTGATGGATTGAACTTACTCCGATCTGATGCGGCTGAAAATTACGAATCAGCATCTCTTAAACCGGAAAGTCAAACCTGAACAAGATCGAATTAAGAGATTCGCTTTGGAGGAGGGGTAATTGTTTCGTGGATGCCTTCGAGTGTATCAAAAGTGTGGATGAGATAAGATAACTCTATAATTGGAGCGCTATTTAAACCCACATTGTTGCTGGCATTTTGCAGGAAATCCTTTGAGAAACTGATTAACAAGTTGTAGGCTGATTTAGTAGCACCTGGCCAGTCGTTTGCTGCTTTTTCGAAATCAACTTGTTTTGTTTTAATTTGTGACTTTATCTCGTTTTCCACACAAACGATGTATAAAGTATCGTTGGCAATTTTTTGCTCTATGAGGTTGTAGAATGTTCCCTCGTGTTCAAATTCACCCTGAACCCGCTTGAAACCATCAGCATAGATTTGATAAGGAAGGCTGACAGGAATTTTTAGGGTGATCGTTTTTTCTGTGTTGTATGACTGTCGCTCAATCGCGCTATTCATTCGGATTTCTGCCCCGTACTGTAAGCCCATAAAGAACATTCTATAGCCTGCCAGGTAAAAAATGAGCAGCAGAAGAAACAATATGGAGAGAGCTTTGTTCAACGAATTAGATAAAAATTTTAGTAATTTAATAAAAAAATCTTACATAGCAAGTGACCATAATTTACTGATATTAAATATTTAAATTATAACTTATCTTTTTGAACTCCAGAAAAATTCTGGAATGAAACAATCCTTTAATAGCCCTGCGTAAAAATTGGACTAAATCCTGCTACTTCATGTTAAAAATGCGTGGTGTAGTGAGATTCCCCTACAATTGAAGAGCCGTTCGCAAGGCTCAAAGGTATTTTTCTTCCCATTTTACGAATTGAGTTTCTGCCAGGTCCTCAGTGATTTTGTCGAAAATAGCCTTGAACAATCAGAAGTAATTTATTCATGCTTTGCTTCCTAATTCGGCAGAACATATTGATTAGTTTTACACCATCTCGCTACATGGGTTAAAATGCCAGGAGGGAATACAGCTAACAAAGGGGCAGATTGAAAACTACATCTAATATTAAAATTCAGGAGGAAATATATAAAAGCATTGAAAGACATGCCCCGGCTGTTCTATGCCAATTTTCCTGGAACGATCACCAGCCATCTTTCTTGTACGCAGAAGGAAAGCTAAAGTCAAATTTGGGTTTCGATCCTGACTGTGAAGCGCCAACATTTTGGGAAGGCTTGGATACAAATGACAGGGCCATATTAAAAGGCAATATCGGTGAATCTGAAAAAACGCTGTCCCCGTTTACCTGGGACGGAAAATACGTGGCGTCAAACACACGAAGATGGCTGAGGGCATATTTTGAGCCGAAGAAGACAAACAATAAAATTGTTTGGAGTGGTGCAATAACAGATATTTCCGGACTAAAGCGCAACGAAGATATGTACCAGGAGATGCGGGATCTGCTTGGTGAAACCGAGAAGATGGCAAAAATTGGCTCCTGGAAAATTGACGTGAAAACGATGGTACCCGTATGGTCCAATGAAGTCTATAAGATTTATGGATTGAAGCCGCATAGAGCTTCCGTCTTAAAGTTAGGACTGGATGGGTATCCGGGTGATGCGCGCAGGGTACTTGAAGAAGCTTTGAGCCTTGCGTTCGAGCAGGGAGTAGGCTATGACCTGGAACTGCCTTTTGTTGCGGCGGATGATACTAAAAAATGGGTGAGGACGATTGGCAAAGCAAAATTTGAAAACGGAAAAGTTTCCAAATTATATGGAGTGATTCAGGATATAAGCTCACAAAAGGAAGCCGAGGAAAGAAGCAGGCTTATGGATGCTATGCTTTCAGAAGCAGAGGCTTTGTCCCATAGCGGAAGCTGGGAGGCAAATCTGGTGACAGGCCAAAGTCTATGGTCGGCAGGAGCATTTAGGATCTTTGGGTACACGCCTGAAAAAGACAAAGGACTAAGCAACGATGATTACGAAAAATTAATCCATCCTGATGATTTTGAAAACTACAAAGATGTTCTTGCCAGAGCAATTAAGGAAGGTAAACCATGTAATTTCGATTTTCGGGTGGTTATGCCTTCAGGCGAAATTAAACATGTGCAATCTATTGGTAAACCAGTTCGCAACGAACATGGACGCACCATTAAACTTTTTGGAGCACTCCAGGATATAACCCACAGAAAGAGTATTGAAGAAGCGTTATTATCAAAAAAAGCACAACTCAGCACCTTTATTACTTCGTCGCCAGTTGCCATTTCCATGTTGGACAAGCATCTGAACTACATCGCAGCCAGCGATGTCTGGATTCAGGAATATATGCAGGAAGGTATTGAACTTACTGGAAAAAATCACCTGGAAATGTTTCCTGAAATGGATGATAATTGGGTAAAGGCATTAAAAAGATGTCTTGAAGGGGAAGTAACAAGTGGAGAAGAAGATAAATATGTCAGGCCGAACGGATCCGTGGAATGGCTGAAGTGGGAGGTTCGTCCATGGTTTGAAAAGGACAGCGTTGTTGGGGGAATAATTTTGTATTCGGAAGTGGTTACGCAAAGCAAGCTGGCCAGAGAAGAATTAGTTAAAACGAAGGAAAAGGCCGAGGAAGCAGCCATGGTTAAATCTCAATTTTTGGCAACCATGAGTCACGAAATCAGGACACCGATGAATGCTGTGATAGGTTTAACCAAACTGTTGATTGAAAACAATCCCAGGGAAGACCAGCTCAAGAACCTGAATACTTTACAATTTTCAGCAAAAAACCTGCTCCAGATTATCAATGATATTTTAGATCTCAATAAGATCGAAGCCGGAAAGATTGAATTTGAATGCATTAAATTTAACCTCTATGGGCTTGTGAGCAATATAAAAGATACTTTTGAACCTCAGGCGCAATCGAAAGACATCGGCCTCAGGCTCATAGTTAACGATAATGTGCCGGAATTTGTATGGGGAGATCCTGTAAGATTGGGTCAGGTTATCACCAATCTTCTGAACAACGCCTTGAAATTTACGCTTGAAGGTGCTGTTACAATTTCCATTTCTCTCAAAAAACGTGTTGATGAAGCAGTGGAAATAAATTTTGCCGTAGAGGATACCGGAATAGGAATTGCAAACGACAAATTGAGTTATATTTTTGAAAGCTTTACCCAGGCTAGTTCAGAAACCACCAGAAAGTTTGGAGGAACGGGTTTAGGCTTGTCTATTACGCGAAAACTCCTGGAAATGCAAGGAAGCGCATTGAATGTTAGAAGCAGAGTAGGCATAGGCTCCGTGTTTGAATTTGATTTGAAGTTTAAGAACATGTCCAGTCTTAACACCGACACCTCAACACTGATAGCTGCCGTGGCTAAGAAGAGCCTGAAGGGAACTACTGTACTTTTGGCAGAAGATAACAAGATAAATGTGATGGTAGCCCAACAATTTTTAAAAAAGTGGGATATTGATCTGGATGTTGCTGAAGACGGTGAAAAAGCTTTGGAAATGGCAAAAATCAACGACTACGATTTAATTTTGATGGATTTGTTGATGCCAGTAATGGATGGCTACATGGCTACAAAAGCGATTAGAAACTTGAAGGGGAAAAAGTATAAAAATATTCCCATTATTGCGCTGACGGCATCAGCCATGACCGAAATCAAAGAGAAAGCTTTGGAAGCCGGAATGGTGGATTACATTAGCAAGCCATTTGATCCGGATATATTGTATGAAAAGATTCTATTTTATACCCAGGAAAAAAATGTTGCTCCCATCGTTGTAAAATAATGATCCTACGGGTATGAGCGTGCATCCTACCCCTAAGATCCGCACGTGAACCTGGTAGGAATCTCCATTTTCCATAAGATTCATTAGCACACAAACGGTTATTCAGTCGACAATACTGCCTGATCAAATATAAAACTAATCCTTAATAGCTTTCTCCTTCGTTTGGGAAATTCACAGCCTTTACATCCTCTATATATTTAGTAACAGCATCTGTGACTACGCCGTAGATATCTGCATACCTCCTGATAAAGCGGGGTTCAAATTCGCGAGTAATTCCCAGCATGTCGTGGACAACCAAAACCTGCCCATCTACATGAGCACCTGCGCCAATTCCAATTACAGGAATGCTCACGGATGCTGCCACTTTTTGAGCCAGGGCAGCAGGAATTTTTTCAAGGACTATTCCAAAGCAACCAGATTCTTCCAAAAGCCGGGCATCTTCCAATAATTTTTGCGCCTCAGCCTCTTCTTTTGCCCGGACTGTATATGTTCCGAATTTGAAGATGGACTGCGGCGTGAGGCCCAGGTGACCCATTACCGGCACGCCGGCACTAAGAATTCGACCGATTGATTCTTTTATTTCCGCGCCACCTTCCACTTTGACCCCATGGGCTCCAGATTCTTTCATGATCCGTATTGCCGACCGCAAAGCTTCAGAGGAATTTCCCTGGTAAGAGCCAAAAGGAATATCTACAATTACCAAAGCCCTTTTTGTGGCTTTAACTACCGAGGTAGCATGATAGATCATCTGATCAAGGGTAATGGGCAGCGTGGTTTCATTCCCGGCCATTACATTAGAGGCAGAATCGCCTACCAATAAAACGTCTACACCTGCCGCATCCAGGATTTGCGCCATCGAGTAATCGTAGGCTGTAAGCATCGAGATTTTTTCACCCCTGCTTTTCATTTCCCGAAGTTGGTGCGTAGTTATTTTTTTAATGTTGGTTTTATGAACAGACATGGCTATTGATCCGGTTTCAACTATTTTAATGGGCGCCCCATGATTTTGGTTCGTTAAATTATGTGCGAATGTATCAATTTTTTAGTGAACAGGTATAATTAGGTCAAAAAAAACGGTGCGATAGCATTTAATCTTCTGTCAGGTCTTCACCCTTAGGCTGAAGGGTAAAAGAGACGTCAACTCCCGCTTCTTCGCTATTAACATAGCTATCTCTAATCATCCTCGCCCATGCCAGGCCTTTTAAGACAGATGTTTTCGAAAAAATCACATCGGAACCATTTTTTTAGATTTTAACCTCCGTATCGACATAGATGTTTGGAATTTCAAGGGTGAAGGTGGTTCCGGTATTCTCTATGGAGGTTACTTCTACTTTTCCGTTGAGTTTATGAATTACATCTTTTACAATGTAAAGTCCGAGACCAGACCCTTCGCTGCTTTCTGAAGCCCTGACAAACATGTCAAAAACTGTGGCAATTTTTGACTCGGGAATCCCCTCCCCATTGTCTTCTATTACTACAGCAGCCTTTTCGGCGTCTACTTTTACTGTTATATTAATATAAGATTGATCTCTTTGAAAACTTCTGTATTTGATTGCGTTTGAAATAAGGTTGTTAAAAATAATCCTGATTCGGGTAAGATCAGAAACAAACGGCACCGGCTGCACCACGTGCGCAAAAATTTTTAAGTTCTTATCTTTAGAAGAATGGTAGAAGTTGGTGATACTGTTATTGATCTCTGTAATAAAATTCAGTTCAGTAAAAGCATCATTTACCCGATTGTTTCTGGAGATACTCAACAGGTCCACCACCAGCTTATCCATACGTTTGATGCTTCCTTCTATGAGCTCAATGCAATTTTCCTGTTCTTTAGAAACTTTTTCCATGCGCAGGATATTCACCAGCCCAAGAATAGATCTGAGTGGCGATCTTAGATCATGAGAGGCGTGATATACAAAGTTATCGAGTTCAAAATTAACTTTTTGAAGCTCCAGAAGGTTTTCTTTTGTTTCTGTAATATCCTCAACCACAGCTTCAATGAAACCGTCGTCCTTATAAAGGACGCCAGATACGGTTGCCCAAAATAATGTACCATCTTTCTTCTTTAGCCTCAGTTCCTGATTCTCTACCGTGCCTTTTTCCTTTAAGACATTCAGCATAATCAAGAGGTCTTCTTTATCTGCGAAAAACTCTTCTACATTTACGCCCCTATCTTGTGGAGACTGAAACATATTATAGGCCATGCTATTTGCCTCCAGAATTCTCCCATCATAGTTGAAGCGCAACATTCCCACCAAAGAGTTTTCAAAGAGGTTGCGGTACTTTCGTTCGCTTCTGATCAGTGCAGCTTCAGCAATCTTACGTTCGGTAATATCCGTATGAGAGCCAGAAACGCGATATGGTTCGCCGAATTCATCACGTAGCAATTTACCCTTTGAATAAATCCACCTGTATGAACCATTTTTATGTTTCATGCGAAACTCTATCTCATACTTGTCTATTTTGCCATTGATATAATCATGTACGGTGTTGTGAGCCCTCTCCAGATCATCAGGATGCAACAACCTCTTCCATGTTCCCGCCACATGTGATAATTCGTCATCCTCATAGCCCAGCATTTTTTTCCAGGGCTTTGATACAAACTTTTCTTTTGTCCGTAGGTTCCAATCCCATAGTCCATCAGTAGCACCGTCTGAAGCCAGTTCGTATAAATGAAGATTTTTCGATATCGTTTCGATTTGATTGTCCTTCGTATTTAAATCTTTTTTAAGTTTAATAATTTGATGTTTCAAACTTTCAATTTCTTCAAAAAGATCATTATCGGACTTAGTCATGCCTGTCATCTGAGGAGTTAATGCATAGAAATTTACAATCAATTACGGCATCAGCTTGTAAAAAGATGCCACGGGAGTTAAAAAACTATAATATAAGTAAATAAAGTTATAAAGTAAAACATTTCAAATAGCTGGAGTTTGCTTTAATGGACGAGAAAGATAAAACATTTCCGTACCGTTCAGGATAAGGGATAGTGGTGCTTCCTCTTTCTAATCGTACTGATAGATCTAAACCTCCCACCAGCCATTTTTGATTATCATTAACAAAAGCATTAAGATCTTCATAACACATGAATACCTGTAATCATTTGCACTTTAAAGGCTTTCAAAAAGCCCTCCACTTATGCAGCTAATACAAATATACGCCCATATCATCTTCAGATAGCCTTACCTCGATATGTTCCTTAAGTGTAGTTGAAAGTTCATATCCATTATAATCTGCTGAAATAGGAAACAATTTATGACTTCTATTCACAAGTACTGCGGTTTCTATTTTTTTCACACTTGTGTTTAAAAATGGCTTAAGGCAATAAGCCAACGTTCTTCCCGAATTCAACACATCATCCACCAAGACTATACATTTCCCTTCAAAAATGGAGGGTGAGCAGTCCAACTTTACCTCTCCCTGCAATTTCGCCGTTTTATCGACGGTAATTCTTACAAGCGTTGTTTTAATTGTCGATATTTTCTGTAGCTGGTCGCCTATCATTTGAGCGAGATCATAGCCTTTGTCATCCACTCCAGCAATGATCATAGTCTCCTCCTGAAAATTATGTTCATAGATTTGATAAGCGATACGCTTTATTTTTTGAAGGACCTGGTTATTGTCTAAAATAAGATTTTCTTTTGCCATGTCGGAATGCGTCTCGTGATTTAAATGTAATCTTTTATGCGTTCGGCTCTGCGTCGCCTGTTTGGAAGTTAAGGCAAAGGCATTACTTTACTATCCTTAAAAGTCGACAAAATTACCATGGACTGCATATTGTCCACTACCTTGATATCACTTACTTTTTCCAGCATCAGTTTTTGGTAAGTGGCTATATCTTTGGTGATGATCTTTAAGATAAAATCTCCGGAACCTGTGATATGGTGGCATTCAATAATCTCCTCAATTTGGTTAATTTGCCTCACAAATTCTTCAATATTTTCTTTATTATGACCGATTAGGCTGACTTGAACGAAGGTGCTTACGCCTAAGCCAATTTTATCGGTATCTAATTTGGCATGATAACTTTTGATGATGCCCAGGTTCTCAAGTTTTTTTACTCTTTCCAGCGTGGGCGCAGGCGACAAACCTATGTCCTTGGAAAGCTGGGCGTTTGTAATTTTGGCATTGGACTGCAAAATTTCCAATATTTTACGGTCTATCTTGTCAAGCTTAAGTATAGTACTCATATGAATTGTTTCAACAAAATTTTATTTTGCACAAAGATAAAACTATTTATAAAAAATTGGTGAGGCAGGTACAAATAATTGAGAGAAGGAAATCTAAGGATATAATCGGGAGAATATTCTCTTTGAAATACCCATTGCCCACGGGTGAGCTTTCGATTCATACACACACAAATTAGAATCTTCCAGACATCCCGTGGGACAGGTATTTTTCGCTCCTAGCTGATGATAATATTATGGACAAGTGGGTAAAGTGCTTATAAAGCTGGATTCTCGATCATCATCTCCTGTGGTTAAGAACTTGGCACCCATGTGATCGGTCGCAATAACTATCTTAGTGTGTTGACCGTCTTTCATCACAAAATACTCCCATTCTCTTTCCTCAATTTCTTTTATTGTTTTTTCGATAGTTTGTTTCCACCTGGCTCTGTTACTCGTTACTCCGCCAATGTGGGTTATCTCATCTGCATTGCCCTCAGCTTTGGTAATGCATTTAATTTCCGCTTTTCTCATATTCTGAACCTGAAAATATGAAAGTAAGGATTGAGGTAGAACATCTTTTTTCCGAACTCATGGATATTTTTTCCGAAGAGCAGAGAATTGCATTTTTTTGACGGGACTACGGGAATTTGGAATGGAATTTAGTTATATCACCAGTTTGCTGAGCAACATTTTATCAGATGCATATATACCTTCTAATTTCTGAATGGCATCACCTGAGATTACTTTATAAAATTCAATTTTGCCAGAAAGGCGCTTTTAAATTTGCTGCTCATCTCCACCTTGTATTCTCCCATTCTGATGATGTTTCCTTCAATGCCTGTAACTTGATTCAGGTTCACGACATAACTGCGGTGGACACGCACGAAATCCGGATTTTCCAGTTTTTCCATAACTTTTTTCATGCTGTTCGAAAGCGTATACTTCCTCCCTTTTGCATGAATATAACTATATGATCTTGCGGCTTCAATATAGATTATTTCTGCGTATGGAATCATCTCCGCAGTATTGTTGTCTGTGCGGATTAAAATGCGATCCGACAACCTGCGAGGCAGCGGCTCCTTTTGATGAGACGCATTGTAATATGCAATTTCCAAAGCTCTGAGAAGGTCATCTTTTTTAAACGGTTTGGAGAGATAATTTGCGGGATTGGTTTTTTTAGCTCTATTTACGGTCTCCTGATCCACAAAATCAGACAAATAGATTATTGGGATAGAATAACTCAGCGCGATCTTCTCAGCCGTTGTTATGCCATCCATTTCCCCGGCAAGCTGAATGTCCATAAGAATAAGATCAGGAGGAGAAGAAGCGACCACTTCAAGCGCTTCTTCTCCAGAAGTGACGATATTTATTGCCCGGAAATTATGATCCTCAAGTTTAATCTTAATGTCCTGTGCAATCAGCCATTGGTCTTCTACTATAAGTACTTTAATAGGTTCCATGTCCGATATTTTAAAACTATTTCAATTCGTCTATTCAAGCAGCTCTGCCAAAATACTTTCCGTGGAAAATTTTTCCCGATGGTGCCAGACCTCTTCAACTTCCATTAGATGACCCAGTCGGGTTAGGCGCTATCTACCTTTCGGCTTTTTCCGGCCTGCTTCTTTTATACTTTAAACCAGCTAAGCTCAAATTGTTTAATTCCTACTAAACCCAACTCAAATAAAGAAGGCTCCGCGAGGTATGGAGATTTACTGTCCATAATAGCTTATGTTCCCGGATTTTGCAAACTGCCTATCTTGTCAATCACTCTATTTTGATCATTAGCACCAAAGAGTTGACAGTAGATCATATTTATAGTAGATTTCCGGAAGCAACACCGCCGATCAACATTAGACGTATGAATTTATGCCATTCATTTACGGTTAGTCCAGGCTTAGCTGGAAAATTCTGACGATCCTGACGGGTCTGATTGCCGTGATCTTCCGGTTAAAGCCTTCTATGTTGGTGCAAGTAGAAATCCATGGTGGATGAAGAAAAAAGGGAAACGATGAAAAAGAAGAAAGCAAAATCTAAAGTTATAAAACAGGAAAAGAAAGAGCTCAAACCTAAACAACCTGTCTCCGCGAAGCCATCCGATAACGATATGTCTTCCCCTGTTTGTTATGCAAATAGTCCAGAGATTCGCGACGAATTCAAATAATTAACGAATACTCGCCGTGAATACCTTGTTGCACTAATGCTTACGCTCTCAAGCGTATAAAAATATAACTATAGTTACCCCTCAGAGCGACACAAAAAAAAAGCCCATTTACATGAGCTTTCCAAAAAAAATATTTATTTATTACCTACTGCTGGAAAGTGCCTCAGCACCAGCCACAATTTCTAAAATCTCAGTTGTAATGGCTGCCTGTCTGGTTCTGTTGTAGGTCAACCTCAATTCCTTTAAGAGTTCACCCGCGTTTTCAGTCGCTTTATCCATTGCCGTCATTCTTGCGCCATGTTCGGAAGCATTAGACTCCAACAGCGCCTTATAAAACTGAATCTTCAAAGATTTGGGGATCAACTCCGAAACAATTTCCTTTTCCGAAGGCTCATAAATATAATCAATGGCGGTAGCCGCTTGATTTTCCACCTCCTCCTGCTGTTGGATGGGCAAAAATTGATCTACAACGACGAACTGCGTCGCTACATTTTTAAATTCGTTGTAAACCAGCAAAACCTGATCATATCTTCCGCTTTTAAAACCTTCCATCGCAAATTCAGCTGCATGGCGCGCAGTTTCAAAATTTAGATCGGAAAGCGTTTCCCGGAAGTTATCAATTACAACGTGGCCGCGCTTCCTGTAAAAATCGTAGGCTTTCTTTCCAATTGGTAAAATTTCCACCTTTGCGTCTTTCGAACCAAAGGAAAAATTCTTTTCCAGATAATTAGTAGTACTTCTAAATACATTACTGTTGAATGCTCCGCACAGACCCTTATCGGATGACACAGGAATTATCAAAACATTTTTTATCTCTCTGGAAGTACCATATTCGTTCTCAACATTCTCTGACGCGGCGGCAGAAACGTTCACCAGAATCTCCGATAACTTCTGAGCATAAGGCCTCATCTGCGTGATGCGATCCTGCGCTCGTTTCAACTTTGCAGCAGCAACCATTTTCATGGCTTTCGTGATCTGCTGTGTCGAAACTACCGATTGAATCCTATTCTTTACTTCCTTTAAATTCGCCATGTTTTTTAGATTATAGACAGCAGATATTTAGATTATAGACAATTTCTTTCTTTTGCCTTTGGTCCGCCTTATCAACCCTGCCTATTCATTTATATCATTTTTTAGCGTGTCGACAAAGCCGGCTTTAGAAACGCTTACCCCCTCGTGGTGTAGACCTGCCGCCCGCTTTGTCCAAAACCTAGTGTCTAAAAGTTATCCCTAAGCTTTTGCGTACTTCTTAGATAGACTGGCTGCAGCCTCTTCCAATACCTTGGTGATGCTGTCATCCAATTTGCCGCTACGCAATGCATTTAAAGTTTCTTTATGCTGCAAAGATAAAAGGTTCAAATATTCCGTCTCAAACTCCTTCACCCGCTCTACAGGCACCTTATCAAGCAATCCCTTGGTAGAAGCATAAATAATAGCTACTTGTTGCTCTACGGGAACTGGAGAGTATTGTGGTTGTTTCAAGATTTCCAGGTTCCTTCTACCCCTGTCGATAGTCAATTTGGTTGCAGCATCAAGGTCTGACCCGAACTTAGAGAATGCTTCCAATTCCCTGAACTGCGCCTGATCAAGTTTCAATGTACCTGCTACTTTTTTCATCGACTTGATTTGTGCGTTACCTCCTACTCTTGATACGGAGATACCCACGTTAATAGCTGGACGGATACCTGCGTTAAACAAGTTGGTTTCAAGGAAGATCTGACCATCTGTAATAGAAATCACATTGGTAGGAATATATGCAGAAACATCACTTGCTTGCGTTTCTATAATTGGGAGAGCAGTTAGAGAGCCCCCGCCCTTAACAATTCCCTTTAGAGACTCGGGCAGGTCATTCATCTGGCTTGCAATTTCGTCACTGTCGGTAATTTTTGCAGCACGCTCTAGCAATCTTGAGTGCAAATAAAATACGTCACCAGGATAAGCTTCACGTCCCGGAGGCCTTCTTAGCAACAAAGACACTTCACGATACGCTACCGCTTGTTTTGAAAGGTCATCATAAACAACCAATGCAGGCCGGCCTGTATCCCTAAAAAACTCACCGATAGACGCACCTGTAAAAGGAGCAAAGAACTGCATGGGAGCAGGAGCTGCTGCAGGAGCTGCTACCACCACCGTATAATCCATGGCACCGCCCTTTTCAAGTGCAGCCACTACGTTTGCTACTGTAGAAGCTTTTTGACCTACAGCCACATATATACAAAACACAGGCTCTCCTTTTTCGAAGAATTCCTTTTGGTTGATGATCGTATCAATGGCAACCGCTGACTTACCAGTTTGTCTGTCGCCGATAATCAGCTCTCGCTGTCCTCTGCCGACCGGAATCATAGAATCAATAGCTTTGATTCCTGTCTGTAAAGGCTCATTCACAGGTTGACGGAAAATAACACCCGGTGCTTTTCTTTCCAGTGGCATATCGTACAAGGTTCCTTCAATAGGCCCTTTTCCATCGATAGGCATACCCAGGGTATCCACAACTCTTCCTACCATACCGTCTCCAACCTGCACAGATGCAATGGTCTTGGTACGTTTCACTATATCGCCTTCTTTTATCTCTTTATAGTCACCTAATAAAACAGCACCTACGTTGTCCTCTTCAAGGTTTAGAACCAGTCCTTTCAATCCGTTTTCGAATTCAAGCAACTCTCCTGACTGCGCTTTTGAAAGGCCATAAATACGAGCAACACCATCACCAATTTGAAGCACAGTGCCTACTTCTTCTAATTCGGCCTCTGTTTTGAAATTCGAAAGTTGTTCTCTCAATATTGCTGAAACTTCGTCTGGTCTTACTTCTGCCATTATTTTATACTTTATGTTATACTAATTCTTTAGAGCAAATGGATTTCACCTTGCAATTATATCGCTTTATTGAAGGTCTTATGCGCGTGACTAAATTCGTATTGCAACTCCTTTAGCTTGCCGGAAAGACTCTCATTAATTTGTTTATCACCCACTGTGAGCACGAAACCACCAATCAATGATTCATCTACTATTTCTGTTAACTCAGTTTCCTTATTGAATCTGGATTTAACAAGCTTTTTGAATTCAGCCCGAAGTGCGTCATCCAAAGGAAATGCAGTCACAACCTCAGCTGAAACCACGCCTTTTAATATGTTATACTGCTTATGAAATTCTTCAGCTACCTCAGGAAGCATAGCCTCTCTGTTCTTTCTTGAAACGAGCTCAAAAAACAAGGTAGTTAATTTGCTTACCTTGGTTCCGAAGATACCTTTTAAAATAGAAAGCTTCTTGTCGTGCCTGATAACCGGATTTTTGATTGCCAGTTTGAACATCCTGTTCTCCTCGCAAACCTCCAGAAAAAGCTGCATGTCATGGTTTACTTCTTCCAAAATACCTTTTTCTTCAGCTAGTTCAATAAGCGATTTGGCATACCTGGAGGCAACTCTTCTATCTGACATATAATTAATTTTTACTTTGTTGGGGCCATCAAAACAGCCTCTTTCAAAAGATCCTTTTTAAAATGTTAGTTGGAGTTCAAATCTTTCACAAAATCAGCCACCAAAGCCTTTTGCTCCTTGTCATTTGCAAGGTTCTTTCTTAAAAGCTTTTCAGCTACCTGAAGTGATAAGGTTGCTACCTGCAATTTAACATCTGCCAGGGCGGCCTGCTTTTCAGTTTCAATAACTGCTTTGGCATCTTCAATCATTTTGTCGCCCTGCCGCTTTGCTTCTTCTCTGGACTCCTCAATCATTCTTTTTGAAGCTTCAGAAGCCTCTTTAAGAAGCTTATCTCTTTCTAAACGTGCTTCTTGAAGTAATTTTTCATTTTCTGATTTAAGCGTAATCATTTCTGACTTTGCCCTTTCAGCAGAGGCCAATGCATTTTCAATCGACTCATCCCTTGATTTCAATGCATCAGTAATTGGTCTCCATGCAAACTTTCCCAAAATAAATAAAAGGGCAAGGAAACCTATCAGTTGCCAAAATATTAAACCAATTCCCGGGGTTAATAAATCCATTTTGCTTAATCTTTTTGTTTCAATGAAAAGAATCAGGCTCCGTGCCTAATGCAAAAGAGCCTGATTCAAATTGTTAAAATGTAATGTTGTCGTTTGTAGCAATTAAAAGACATACTACAACACCGAATAACGAAACCACCTCGATAAGTGCAGCAATGATCAACATAGCAGTCTGAATTTTTCCAGCAGCTTCAGGTTGTCTTGCAATACCCTCCATGGCTTGTCCACCGATTCTACCGATGCCAAGACCTGCGCCTATTGCAACAATGCCTGCACCAATTCCGGCGCCCAAAAGGGCTAGACCAGCACTCAATAATACTGTGATTAGTAACATAATTAAATATAGATAAAATTAAACAAAAGAATTCAACTTAAAACTACAATACGGACTAGATCAATGCTTTGTCAACATGCTCATCATCATGGTGATGCTCTGCCACGGCAGCACCGATATACATAGATGAGAACAATGTGAAGACATAGGCTTGAATCGTGGCAACCAATATTTCAATAAGGTTGATGAGGATAACCAAAACACTACTGGCCACACCTACAGCATAGGAACTAAATATGAAAGACAAAGCAATTAAGCTTAAAATTACAATATGGCCTGCTGTAATTGCCACAAGCAATCGAACCATTAAGGAAAAAGGTTTGGTAAACAATCCTATAAACTCAACGGGTACCATTACCGGAAGCAGCGCTGCTGGTACACCAGGCGTATTAAATACGTGCTTCCAATATTCTTTATTCCCATTAATGTTCGTGACCACAAACGTACAAGCCGCCAAAACAAAAGTTACAGCAATGTTTCCTGTCAGGTTAGCTGCACCCGGAACCAATCCTAAAAGGTTTCCGAACCAGATGAAGAAAAACAGGGTAAGCAAATAGGGCATGAACTTCTGATACTTTGGTCCAATGTTTGGCTTCGCAATCTCATCTCTCACAAATATAATAATGGGTTCAAACCATGAAGCCAATCCTTTGGGTGCAGTGTTGGGATTCCTTTTATAATGCGAGGCGACGCTGTTCATCACCAAAACCAGGACAATCATGGTCAAAAACATCATGGCCACATTTTTGGTAATTGAAAAATCGTATACTGTTCGGGAAGGATCTTCCGCCACTATATGCTCATGTGCGTCAATTGTGTATCCCTTGTATGTAATGCGCTCGTGCGTTTCAGGATCAACAAAATCAGACGACATAAAAAATTCTAGTCCTCTGTCAGCAGAATATAAAATAACTGGTAACGGAATGGTGATGTGCGTATGACCGATGGTGGCAAAATGCCACTCGTGTGCGTCCTTGATGTGATGCAAGATAAAAGAGGTCTTGCTTTCCTCTTGAGCTGGTGCCTCATGTTCTTGCCCCAGTGCTATAGTACTGAATACTGTACTTAAAAAAAACAGGAAAAATATTGTTAATTTTCTCTTACCCAGTAAATTGCGGCTTATGCCTGACGAGTGCTCAATCATTATAAGTCTCTTGCGTTTGAAATCGGGCGCAAGTTAGCTATAATGCTAAATATTTCAAATACCAGATAGGATAAATAGATCAGAAAAAAGTTGAATACGAGTATTAATCTTTGATCCTGATACTTGAACAGTAAAAAGCCTATCAATAATATACTCAAAAAAAACCTGATCAACATACTGGCCAAAAACAAAGGCACAAAACTCTGGGCAGATCTGGACAAGGCAAAGGTATTATAGAGCGCAACAAGGAGGGCAATGACCGCTCCTCCACCTAATATAATCCAGATCGATTCATGAATCAACCAGGCGAGTGCCTCAAAGAAATAGCATAAATAAACTACTCCTGCAATGGCCAGGGTAATGCCAACAATTTTCAAAAATAAAGAAAGGAAGAGCTTCACGTCTATGATATTGTATGGTTGCGCGTTAAACAAGCGCAAAAGTAAAACTTATTCCGTAGAATAGATTTAAAAAAGCAAATTTTATCCTTTTGGAAGACTCTTTACCAACAAGTACATAGACGCTCCAATGCCCACAAAAGAAAGAATAAGTACAAAGATTGGTTTTCCATCCATTAATTTGTCATCCAGCACCAGGCCACCCCATACTGCCAGCCCAATTACAAAACACATCTGGAAACCCAAGCCGGAGTATTTCAGGTAATCCTTAAGCGGATTTTGCTGCCTGTCCTTCTTCTGTTCTGAGGGTTTTGCTTTCAGATCTTCCTGATTCTTCTCTTTCACCAATTTTGATTTCCTTAATAGACACTCCCATTTTGATACCTCCGTTGAAGGTTGCTCCTGATTCTACAATCAGCTTGTTGGTGGTAATTTCACCATGAATCACGGCAGTCGGCTTCAGTACAAGCAGCTCGGTCACCTCCAGAAACCCTTTTACCTCACCCTCAATTTCCGCATTCTGGGCTAAAATGTTACCATCTACATGAGACGATTGCCCTAGCACAACTTTGGATTTAGACTTAATGTTTCCGATTACCTTCCCTTCTATCCTGATATTGCCAAAAGTCTCCACATTGCCCTCCAGCACCGTGCCTTTACCTATATTATTGGTAGAATCTGCTATCTTCTCCTGAACCTTTTTCACTTCTTTGTTTGTAAACATGACTTATATATATTTTAAAATGACACAAAATCTTCGGGGTTTGCCGGGTTTCCATTGTACCAGAACTCTAAATGCAGGTGGGGCCCGGTAGTCAGCTCGCCTGAATTTCCAATGATGGCTATAATATCGCCGGCATTCACAAATGTTCCTACTTTCTTCAACAAAGCTGAATTATGCTTGTAGACTGAAATTAAGTTGTTTCTATGCTGTATGGCCATCACGTAACCCGCCTCCTGATTCCAATCAGCCAGGATAACAGTACCATCGGCCACACATTTTACAGGCTCGTTCTTCTTCGCTACAATGTCAACGCCAAAATGCTCTGACTTTGGATTATAGGGCGAGGAAACTATTCCTGAAATGGGTGAGAAAAAATACGTTTCCTGAAGTTCGCTTGTAGTTTTGCTTACAAAGCTGAATATCCCCTTGTCCTGTTCCTCAAATTCTATCCTGAACTGGTTATCAATACTGGCCAGGTCCTTTATCTCTGTGTCTTTATTTAAAGTTTCTAAAGCCTTAGATTCTTGTTCAGCTATTCTGTTTTCGTCATTGATGATACCATCCCCTTCCACTATGCTTTGGAAATTGGCTATAAATTGTTCTTTTCTTTCCATCTCCATGGCCAAGGAATCAACCTGCATAGACAAGGCTATCAATTGCCTGTTTGCTTCTACCTCAGCATGCCGTGGATCAAACCACTGCCCTAAAATAGTATTGACCAAATACAGGCTAATACCAAAAAAAATGATAAATAACGATAAGAAAAAAACTATTAACTTTGCATAATTAAAACTAAAGGTTGTTTTTTCAGCAAAATTTTCTTCATTGCGTATAATGAGCAGGAATCTGTTCGTTAGTCTACTAGATAAGGTTTTTTTCGATTTCAATGGTTATGAGGCCTTTAAAAGTTATGTCAACAAAAATATATATTAATAACCGCCCAATGAAGTCAATAATGTTTAGAAGACCTAATTATCGTTTCACTGTAATAAAAATCGGCTTTTTGCTTGAAAACCAGTAAATTCTCACCATCCAGTCTAGGGCTCGGGCTTATATGCCTGGCTTTCATTCTTGCCGGCTGCTCGGCAGAAAAGAAAACCCTTGTAAGCAAATCCTACCACAACCTAACTGCCCATTTTAATGCCTATTTCCTTGCAAACGAAAGAATGAAAGAAATAGAAGCCGCTTACTGGCAAAACCACGAAGACAATTATTATAATATTCTGCGTGTTTTTCCGAAAGTCGATACGGTAACCGCCAGCGGATTGCAGGAACCCCTGGAGGATTGTATTAAAAAGGCTTCAATTGCCATACAAAACCACAAAAACAGCAAATGGGTGGACGATAGCTACGTGCTGGTAGGGAAAGCGAGGTACTATAGTGCAGACTTCGTAAATGCTATTGAAACCTTCAAATTTGTGAATATCAACAGCGAAAACGACGACGATACAAGACATGAAGCGCTCGTTTTCCTGATGCGGACCTTTATAGATTATAATGAACAAAACAATGCCATTGCCGTCTCAGATTACCTCAGAAAAGAAAAGCTTAACAAAGAAAATCTGAAAAGCTTATACCTTACCCGCGCATATTTGTACCAACAGCGGGAAGATTTTAACAATATGGTCAAGAACCTTGCATTGGCGGCACCTCTTTTAGAAAAAAAAGATCACCCCGCCAGGTACCACTTCATCATCGGACAGGTTTTTCAACAACTTGGTTTTGAATCTCTTGCCTATGAAAATTATGACAAAACTTTAAAGAATAATCCTGCTTACGAATTGTCGTTCTACGCCCGCCTGAATATGGCGCAGGTTTTTGAACTAGCAGATGAGAAAGATGTAGAAAAGAACCGCAAATATTTTAGGAATTTACTGAAAGACGCAAAGAATAAGGAGTTTCAGGATAAGATTTATTATGAAATGGCTGAGTTTGAGAAGGAACAGGGAAATCAGGAGATAGCCATAGAATATTATAAGGAGTCGGCCAAAGCCAGCACCAATAACAAAAGGCAGCAATCGTATGCCTTCCACAGGTTGGGCCAAATTTATTATGAAGAATCAAAACAATATGAGCTGGCAAAAGCCTATTATGACAGTACAATTGCAGTGATGCCTACTGATGAGCCGGAGTATGAGAGCATTAGAAAAAGGCAGGAGATCCTTGCCGACTTCGTGTTGCAGATAAATACCATCGCCTTACAGGATAGTCTTTTACAATTGGCAGCGATGGACTCTTCTGTATTAATAGCCATGGCCGAGGAACAATTTCTGGTAGAACAGCAATTGGCCATGGAGCAGGAAAGAACAGCCCGTAGAAGTGCCAGCTTCACAAATGCCCAGGACAACCCTTTTGCGCAGCGCAATAACAGCAACACCAACAGCGCGTCAGGAGGAACCTGGTATTTCTACAACCCGGCTTCCATAAGCACAGGACGGGCAAACTTTATAAGAAAGTGGGGTGACAGACCGCTCGTAGATAACTGGAGAAGAAGAGAAGCTTTAAGGGGCGCCCAAAGGAATGCCATCGCATCCGCTGAAGCAGAAAATGCCGAAGACAGTGAAGAGGAGGTAATGGACCAACAGGAACAACAGGATGCATTTAGAGAAGCTTTTTTGAGCAGAATTCCATTCTCGGCATCAGCTAAAACCGAAGCCAATACCCAAATAGAGGAGGCGTACTACTTGCTTGGCAAAATCTACAATTTCAATCTGGAAGAAAAAGAAAATGCCCAGGAAACCTTTCAGAAGTTATTGAACAGGTACCCGGAATCTTCATACACTGCGGAAGTGTTGTATTTCTTATACATTATAGGTAATGAATTGGAAGACGGAAAAGGAGAGACATATAAAAACAGATTATTGGCCGAGTTCCCCAATTCCACTTATTCCAAAACCATTGTAAATCCGAACTACCGGCAGGAAAGCGAAGCCCTTAGTGCAGCATTAAAGGCCACGTACGCAACTGCCTTTGATTTGTATAAGCAGCAAGACTATAAGGCCGCAGACAGCATCTTGCAAACTGCTATTCACAGTAACCCTCCCAATGATTTTACGGATAACCTGACACTCTTGCGGATCCTTATTATGGGGAGAACAGAACCTCTAAGCATCTATCAGTTTTCTTTGCAAGAGTTTATTGAGAAATATCCAGACAGTGAACTCATCGCTTATGCGCAGAATTTATTACAAACATCCAGAGGCTTTGAAACCTCCCTATTGAGGGAACAGGGTACGGAAAGCTTCATCCGGGATTTCGACCAGGAACATTTCTTTGTAATAATTTTTAGTAAAGCATCAGGATTAGCTGACATTCTTCCACAAAAGCTGGACACCTTCAGTAGCAGCAAATTTCAAGCCCTCGCACTAAAATCAGCCAATATGAATTTAGATGACGAAAAAGCCATGATTATGGTAAATGAATTCAGAAACAAAGAAGATGCTCAGGGCTATTTACAAACGTACCAAACAGAGGCGGACGTAAAAAATGAAATTAGTGACAATAAGGTACAGGAATTTATTATTACAAAAGATAATTTCCAAATATTATATAAAACTAAAGATAT
Source organism: uncultured Roseivirgaceae bacterium (assembly GCA_964537095.1). Lineage (GTDB taxonomy): Bacteria > Bacteroidota > Bacteroidia > Cytophagales > Cyclobacteriaceae > CAMPJM01. The sequence goes on along the minus strand of CAZHZR010000022.1, from coordinate 2,056 downwards.
TAGCAGTTATGTTTCTTTTTATGAGAAGCATTATTAATCATTGAATATGGCCAAAGCGAAGACCAAACCTAAACAAAAAGGAGAACACCTGTCTACTAAAATTATCAAAGTCATCTGGATTGCTTTTGCAGCAGTTCTGGTTCTGTTACCGATTTTTATTTTTACTGTAAGTGTCAATCTATTCAATTTATATGGCGAACTACCCAGTTTAAGATCTCTTGAAAATCCTCAGGAAGAGCTCTCTTCCGAACTTTATTCTGCCGATAATGTATTGCTGGGCAAGTATTTTAGAGAAAACCGAAGCCCTGTAAGCTATGAGGAGTTATCTCCAAACCTAATCAATGCTCTGATCGCGGTTGAAGATTACAGGTTTGAAGATCATTCAGGGATAGACCT
>CAZHZR010000022.1:0-1560 GCA_964537095.1 uncultured Roseivirgaceae bacterium | reverse complement strand
ATTCAAATGAAGGTCTTTTCGTGGAACGGTGAAATTGATACGCTCTTGAGTCCCGTAGACTCCATCAAGTACTACAAGCATTTCCTGCAGGCAGGATTTATGGCAATGGATCCGCATTCAGGCGATATTAAAGCCTGGGTAGGTGGCATAAACCATAAGTTTTTTAAATACGACCACGTAATGCAGGGGAAACGTCAGCCGGGCTCAACGTTTAAGCCTATACTGTATGCGGCGGCTATTGACAATGGATACTCGCCCTGCTATGAGGTCTTTGATGCGCCTGTAACGTTTGAAGCCAGTGGCAACCAGCCCGCCTATAACCCTCAAAATGCCGAAAAAGTATATAGCGGGCAGAAGATGACCATTCGCGAGGGTATGGCACGGTCGCTGAACTCCATAGCCGCTTACATGATCAAAAAAATCGGGCCATCAACAGTCGTAGATTATGCCAAGAGATTGGGAATCAAGAGTCACATGGAACCTGTTCCGGCTTTGGCATTAGGCACCAGTGATGTTTCGATCTATGAGCTGATAGGTGCATATGGTACTTTTGTAAACGAAGGCGTGTACACCGAGCCTAGCTTTATAACCAGAATAGAAGATAAAAATGGCAATGTCCTTCAGGAATTTCCACCACGAACACGGGAGGTTTTGAGTGAAGAGACTGCTTATTTGATGCTACACATGCTACAGGGAACCACCTCCTATTTTGGAGACAACCGGTATGGCACTTCAGTAGGACTTTCCAGATGGGGAATTCTTGGAGAGGGCAACGAAGTAGGCGCAAAAACCGGGACCACCGCCAATTATTCTGACGGTTGGTTTGTGGGTGTTACCAAAGATCTGGTAGCTGGCGTATGGGTGGGCGGTGATGATCGCAGTATCCACTTTAGAACGCTTGCACTTGGACAAGGCGGTCGGATGGCCATGCCGATGTATGGGATTTTTATGCAAAAGGTTTATGCAGACGAAGACCTGGGAATAACCAAAGGGCCGTTTAAACGACCAAACGGTGGATTGTCCGTAGAAATAAATTGTGAGAGATATCAGACCAGAACTGATATGGAAGCAGATTCTCTACAGCAGGAAAATCAGGAGAACATTGACGATGAAATGAGTCCCGGAGGGATATTTTAAAGCACGCAACGGCCTCTCTGGAGGCCGTTTTTTTATACCAACAATTAAAACGAGATTTCCTCCGCTGGTTGCTGCAATAGCCATGCTTGAGAGAATCTATTTTGACACAGCCAAAGCGCTTAAACTTCTATACCTGGTGTGATCACATCATGACGTAGTTGACTTTTCATTGGCATAGTTGAAGGTCAAAAGTTTCGTGAGGCTGTTTCTGTGGGCATCCGTAGAAACGTTCTTTACCTTTGTCTCCACCAGATTATCGTGCCCTATCAACATCAATCTTTTGATAGTATCGGGATCTTCTTTTCGCGCATAGAACAAGGCCACGAAATCTTTGGTCCCTATTCCGAAACGATTCAGAATGGTATTCAATTTGTCGACTACCTCAGGTTGTTCACGGCCGGCAAAACCAAAATATTGGAGGGA
>CAZHZR010000021.1:12795-22786 GCA_964537095.1 uncultured Roseivirgaceae bacterium | reverse complement strand
ACTATCAAAGCCTTGTATAATCAATACGAAAATTGCTCAAATATAATTTGCGTAAACGAAACACAAAACATATATTTGCGTAATAAATACACAATTAGTTTCATTTAACCCTTGTATTATGTTTGGACTTAAGTTTATCAAATTCGATTCAATGACCTATGTTATTCAATACAAGAAAGGTCAGATTGTCAATGAGGGACGGGGACTATCATTTTTCTATTTTGCCCCTCACACTTCGATTACAGCTATTCCACTAGGGAGTATCGACGTCAATTTTATTTTTACTGAAACAACACTTGACTTTCAGCCCGTTTCGATTCAAGGCCAGATTACCTACAAGGTAAAGGATCCGAAGCAACTGGCTGACCTGTTAGATTTTTCTGTGAACTACAAAGGGCAGTTAAAAACCAATGACCATGAAAAGTTGAATGATAGGATCATCAACGAGGCAAAGACTGCCACCCTTTCTTTTATTAGAAAATTGACTTTAGAGGACGCCATCATCAGTTCTACGGAGCTGGAGAAAATCATTGCGGAGGGACTGAATAATTCCAAAACGGTAAACTCCCTGGGCATTGAACCTTTGAGCATCAATGTACTGGCTATTAAAGCCAACCCTGAAACCAGCAAGGCATTAGAGGCCAAAGCCCGGGAAAATTTGCTTAAACAGGCCGACTTAGCCATCTACGAAAGAAGAAATTTTTCGGTAGAACAGGAAAGAAAAATCCGCCAAAGTGAATTGAATACGGAAATCGCAATTGTAGAAAAACAGAAAGAAATAGCTGAGAAACAAATGGAGCGAGAAATATCTGAAGCCCAGAACGACAGAAGGATCAGGGAAATGAAGATAGAAGCAGATATTTCCGTTGAGAACAAACGACAGGATCTTATTAAAATGCAGGTGGATAATGAAAAGCAAGTTTCAGACGCACAAGGCTATGCTATAGAAGCCAAAATTAAGCCTTTCCGCAATATGGACTGGAAGCTTCTTTCTGCGCTATCGCCAAAGGCAACAGATGCAGGTACCAACATTGCCCTGGCCTTCCGGGAATTAGCTGAGAACGCGGGAAAAATAGGCACTCTGAACATAAGCCCCGACCTGTTAGAGTCATTAACCAAACCAAAACGCTGATGGATTTTGAGAGAATTATTTTGATAAAAAGTAAAACCAGGCTTGAGCAATTGATTGAACGCTTTAATTCGAAGGCGCAAGCCCGGTTTTATATTGACCATAATGGTGGCGATTTTTCCGACTATGAACTTGAACACAACAACTTCTACAACGGACTAAACATTGTACAGAAAAAGCTGACTCAGACCCTGAATACTACGCTGATCGAGAAGTCATTTTTGTCATCCTTTATCTTTGCTGAAACAGATCTAGTGGTGGTGGTCGGGCAGGATGGCCTGGTGGCGAACACCGCCAAGTACGTCGGAAACAATCCTATTTTTGCCATTAATCCCGATCTAAAAAGAAATAATGGCGTTCTGTTGCCTTTCAATATACACAATTACGAAAAGAAACTGGACCATGTATTAAGGGCGAAAGTTGCAATAAAACACGTAACGATGGCAGAAGCCCGGCTTAATGACGGCCAAAGGCTACTCGCATTTAACGATTTCTTTGTTGGGAAGTCTAACCATACTTCTGCGAGGTATAAAATTACTTTTGAGCAACAAACAGAACAGCATTCGTCCAGCGGCTTGATTATTTCAACCGGGGCCGGCTCCACGGGCTGGCTCAGCTCCGTCTTAAATGAATTAAGCGGCCTGAACTCATACTTTGGCGGAGCAAAGCAAGGTTTCTCGCATCAAATGAACATGGATGACAATAACCTATGCTTCATTGTACGAGAACCCTTTCAAAGTCCGCATACCAGTACGCGGATTGTAGCTGGAACTATAGATGTTGATAAGCAACTCAATCTGGAATCTCAAATGCCCGAAAATGGCGTTATTTTCAGCGATGGCGTTTTAGAAGACTACCTTGAGTTTAATTCCGGCAAGATAGTTTCAATTGGCGTGTCCGATCAAAAGGCGCAACTTATCTGTTGATCCATCCCAACATAAACCTGGATTAGAATGTCCAAAGGTCCGGAAGCATCATGAGGTTAGTTGATTTTCAGACGCGCATCTTTCTAAAGTGCCTGTTGTTGAATGCTGGTTTTGGATAACCGCCATTAAAGGCCTTTAAATTTTACGCAATTCAAACAGCCACCACTTTTAACAAATATTCTTTAAACGCTGCAAAATCTATCGACATAGGGTGCGACTTCGAAGGCTTTCCCAGGGCTTCTTTTAACGCAGGGGGTAAATCCACCTTTTTCCCGAGTAGCGGCTCTACAACTTCGCCAAACTTGGCGGGATGGGCGGTACCTAAAAACACACCCTGAACATCTCCTGTTTTGCCTCTTAGATAATCCTTCAAGCCCTGATAACCGATAGCGCTGTGCGGATCAATAACATACCCTTTGTCCCGGTAAACTTCTTTGATAACCGTTTCCACCTCTTCATCAGAATAGAATTTACCTTCTATATTCCCCACAATGCTCTGGTGCTCGCGTTTAAAAATATCAAGAATACGTTCAAAGTTACTGGGGTTGCCCACATCCATCGCATTGGAAATTGTTCTTAGCGACGCTCGGGGATTAAATTTGCCTGTAGTCAAATATTCCGGCACGATGCAATTGGCATTGGTGGAAGCAATAAACTTTTGCACAGGAAGCCCCATTTTCCAGGCCAGCAAACCACCTAAAATATTCCCAAAGTTTCCACTGGGAACAGAGAATACCAATGGCTTCTTTTTGTCTAATCTGCTGTAAGCATAGAAATAATAAAACGACTGCGGGATCAATCGGGCAATATTGATCGAGTTGGCGGACGTCAATTCTAAAATCGCATTTAGCTCCTTATCTGCAAAAGCTTGTTTCACCAGGCGCTGACAATCATCAAATGTTCCTGCCACTTCGAGGGCCGTGATGTTGTCGCCCAAGGTAGTAAACTGCTTTTCCTGTACTTCACTCACCTTCCCTCCCGGATAAAGTATAGTCACCCGGATGCCGGGCACTCCCAGAAAACCTTGTGCTACAGCGCTTCCTGTGTCACCGGAAGTCGCTACCAGGATATGAACTTTTTCCCTTTGCTCATCAATAAAATGTGCCATCAGGCGCGACATGAACCTGGCGCCGAAATCCTTAAAGGCGAATGTTGGTCCGTGAAAAAGCTCCAGTGCATAAATATTATCTTCTAATTGCACCAGCGGCACTTCAAAATTAATTGCATCTTCCACGATGGCTTTCAGCGATTGATCATCCACAGCACCCTGCAAGATGTTTTTACTTACTTCGAAAGCAATCTCCTGCAAACTGAGGTTGTGAATATTTTCAAAAAAACTGGCGGGCATCACCGGAATGTTATGGGGCATAAACAAACCACCATCTTCGGGCAACCCCTTAAAAATTGCCTCCTTTAAAGTAAAATTAGCCTTTGTATTTTTAGTGCTGTATAACTGCATTGTCTTCTGTTTCCTCAATAGTTATGAACTCTTCTGATTTAACCCTCCTATAAAGTCCGCCTAAATTTACCCCAGAACCTTTGGCCCTTCTGCATTGATCCCTGAAATATAAATTTCACTCATAATGTCTAACTCCCGAAAAGCTTCAGACATCTTTTCCCCTACCTTTTCTGCAGTTTCCATGTCAGCGCTTAAGGAAAAGATGGACGGACCTGAACCGGAGATTCCGCAGCCCAGCGCGCCGTTTGCTAAAGCTGATGCTTTCACCGCATCAAAGCCAGGAATTAAAATGGACCTGATTGGCTCTACGATCACATCCTGCATAGACCGGCTAATGAGCGAAAGATCTCCCTGCATCAAACCAGCCACCAATCCTGCGATATTCCCCCACTGCTTCACCGCATCTTTCATCAGCACCTGCTTTTTTAAAATTTCTCTGGCATCTTTTGTAGCGATAGAGATTTGGGGATGCACGAGTGAAACGTACAAAGGTCTCGGTACAGGAATAGGAATTACGTCCAATGGGTCATAACTTCGGATTAAAACCATCCCTCCCAATAAAGCCGGCGCTACATTGTCCGCATGGGCGGATCCACAAGCCAGTCGCTCGCCTTCCATAGCAAAGGATAACAGCTCCAGGCTAGAAAGCGGGGATCCCATCATCAAATTGGCAGCAAAGACTCCTGCAACCGAACTGGCAGCGCTGGAGCCAAGGCCGCTCCCTAAAGGCATTTTCTTTTCCAGATATATATCAAAGCCCTGCCCCGATTCTATGTGTTCCAGGTACTTGTCTATCGACACACTTGCTGTATTCTGTGAAGGATCTTTCGGAAGCTTTCCTCCATCGCCCAATATTTCCACAATACGCGTCCTGCCCAGGTTATTGGGTTTTAAGATAAGCTCGTCGCCGGGGTTAGAAACTGCAAAACCCAATACATCAAAACCACAGGTAACATTTGCAACTGTTGCCGAGGCAAACACTTTAACACTCTCCTTCATCTGTATTCTATTTGCTTTTAAAGATCAGAATCTTATCCTGAACTGGTTCTGGGATGGAATAGCTCAAGAAAACTTTCCCGGAAAAACTGTCACTATTACTCCTGGCATTCTTAGTAGGAATACTTCAGCTGAGAAAATTCCGTCTTTTGCTATCCACTCTTATTTGGAAAGGTAGTTACTGATACCTATAATTTCCGCGAAAACACCAGCTGCAGTTACTTCCGCACCCGCACCTGGCCCTTTAATAACCAAAGGCTTGTCGTTGTACCTTTCGGAGGTATAGGCGATAATATTATCACTTCCTGAAACTGCATAAAAAAGAGAATCTGGCCCTACTGCCTCCAATCGAATAAAGGCTTTGTCATTTTCCAAGCCGGCGATATAGCGCAACTTCTTTCCTTCCTTTTCCGCGACAATTCTCTTCTCTTCCATCATGCCGTCAATCTTCTGTAGTTCCTCGAAAAAGCCTTCAACTGAATCTGCCTGAAAGCAGGCTTCCGGCAATAAAGCTTCCATGTTGATATCTTTCAATTCCAGACTGATGCCTGCTTCTCTTGAAAGTATCAAAATTTTCCGCGCCATGTCCATCCCGTTTAAATCATCTCTCGGGTCGGGCTCTGTATAACCGAGCTTTTTAGCTTCCCTTACTACTTCACTAAATTTTTTATTGCCTTCAAAACTATTGAAAATATAAGAAATGGTTCCGGAGAGAATTCCATCAATTTTATAAATCTGATCCCCGCTGAGCTTCAAATCCCGGAGGGTGCTAATTACAGGAAGGCCGGCGCCCACATTCGTTTCATATAAAAATTTAACACCGTTCTTTAACGCAATATCCTGAAGCTCAAGATATCTATCGTAAGAATCAGAATTGGCCAACTTATTTGGCGTCACCACAGAGATATTGGCGTTCAGGATTTCCTCATAATGGTCTGAAATCAATTTGCTGGAGGTGTTGTCAACAAAGATGCTGTTGGGAAGATCTAAGGCGGTCATCTGGTCTATGTAAGCCCTGATGCTCATTTTTGCACCCTTCTCACCTAAATCTTCCTTCCAGTTTTCCAGTGCAAGCCCATTTTCGTCAAAAATCATTTTCTTGCTATTTGCCAGGGCTACGATGTTGATACTCAAAAAACGCTTATCATAAAAGTAATCATATTGGCGCTTTATCTGCTTCAACAGGGTTCCGCCGATTAGACCTGTCCCAACCACATACAAGTTGAGGCTTTGGCGGTTCAATAAGAAGAAAGCACCATGCAAGGCTCTGAGGGCTTTCGAAAGATGAAACTCCTTAATGATAACAGAGACATTTAATTCTGACGAACCTTGAGCGATGGCTACAATATTGATTCCGTTCTTCGATAAGGCACCAAATAATTTACCCGCAATTCCGGGGGTATTTTTCATGTTTTCACCTACGATGGCCAAAATCGACAGGTTTTCTTCAATCAACAATGGTTCAATTTTCTTAGAAGCAATTTCCAGTGAAAACTCATCTTCCACTACTATTCTCGTCGCCTGTGCGTCTTCGGGAGCAATTGCAAAACAAATAGAATATTCAGAAGATGCCTGGGTAATCAGAATTACGCTGATTTTAGCCTTTGACAAGGCACCGAATAACCGAGATGCGATTCCGGGAACACCGACCATACCACTGCCGTGCAAATTGACCAATGAAACCTTTTGAATAGAAGAAATACCCTTTATAGGCATTTCTTTGTTGTTTGCCTCCCGCTTTATGACGGTACCTTCAAACTCCGGATTAAATGTGTTTTTTATCCTTAAAGGGATATTCTTATTGAAGGCTGGCTGTAATGTTGGCGGATAAATAATTTTTGCACCAAAGTGAGTCAATTCCATCGCTTCCACATAGGAAAGCGATGATAAAGAAAACGCGCGTTTTACCTTTTTTGGGTCTGCAGTCATCATGCCGTCAACATCGGTCCAGATTTCAATTTCCTCAGCATCGAGGGCAGCACCTAGCACAGCTGCCGTATAATCTGAACCACCTCTCCCGAGCGTGGTGATTTGATTCTTATTGTTGGAACTAATAAAACCCGTTACTATTTGAAGCTCCGGATGTTCCTTAAAATAATCAACAATTTTTTTATTTGTTGTTTCGAAATTTATTTTGGCAGCGCCGAAATTATCATCTGTAACTATTATTTTTCGAGCGTCTAAATATGCAGCGGGAATACCAGATTGGGTGATAAAATCTTTGATGATATAAGCGGAAAGTCTCTCCCCAAAGCTCATAATTAGATCTTTGGTTCTCAGTGACTCTTCTCTTAGCAGGAAAACACCGTGAAGCACATCTTCCAACTCATTTAAAAGCAATTTTACATGCCCAAACAAGCTACTCTGTCCTTTTACAGAGATCAGCGCCTTAATTACTTCAAAATGTCTGTTCTCAATTTGGGCCAGTGTTTCCGCGTATGTTTCATCGCCTGCAGCAGCCTGGTCGCCGGCTAGCATCAGCAAATTCGTGATTCCTGACTGTGCTGAAACTACAACGGCAGTTCTAATCCCATTGTGCTCATATTTTGAAATAATGTCTGCTACTTTGCGGATACTCTCTGCGGTACCGACTGAGGTACCTCCAAATTTTAATATTTTCACTTTTCTATTATTATGTGGTTTAAAAACCTATAAATTATGTGCTGAATTTTTCCCGAAGCCGACCAAAAATTTAATGCGATCAAAGATAAGCTATTTCTGATGCAAAGTGCACTAATCTCATTCAGCGTTCATATTAGATACTGGAATAAATTTTCCTGATCATTGATATATTCAAAATTGAGTTTCATCTCTTTCATCCTTTTAATCAAACCCTCAAAATCCTCCCTTCTTTGCAGTTCTATCCCTACCAGTGCGGGGCCGTTTTCTCTACTGGTTTTCTTGTTATACTCAAAATGCGTTATATCGTCCTCGGGTCCCAAAGCCTGCATCAGAAACTCCCTTAAGGCGCCTGCCCGCTGAGGGAACCTCACTATAAAATAGTGCTTCAGTCCTTCATACAGCAGGGATCGTTCTTTGATTTCAGCCATCCGTGTGATATCATTGTTGCTGCCACTCACCACACAAACTACGTTCTTCCCCGCAATCTCATCCTTAAATTGCTCCAGGGCGGCAATACTCAAGGCACCGGCGGGTTCAACCACAATGGCTTCTTCATTGTATAACTTTAAAATGGAAGAGCAAACTTTGCCTTCTGGAACCAATACAACCTCCTCTAATAATTCCTGGCAACACTTAAAAGTAAGATCGCCTACCTTCATTACGGCCGCCCCATCTACGAATTTATCTATATGGGCCAGAGCGGTATTGACGCCACGTTCCAGTGAGGTTTTCATTGCAGGAGCCCCGGTTGGTTCTACACCAATTATTTTAGTCGTGGGGCTTAGTGCCCGAAACACCGTCCCTACCCCTGCAGCAAGACCTCCACCGCCAATGGGCAAAAATAAATAATCAATGCTTGCTTTGGCATCCTCCATAATTTCAAGACCCACAGTTCCCTGACCCTCTATGATTCTAAGATCATCAAAAGGATGGATAAAAGCAGACCCATGGACGTCGCAAAATTTCACAGCTTCCGCATAAGCATCATCAAATGTATCGCCGGTCAGCACCACGTCCACGTGAGACTGCCCGAACATTTTTACCTGCTTTACTTTTTGTCTTGGCGTGGTTGCAGGCATAAAAATGGTTCCTTTAATATTTAAGAACCTGCAGGAATAGGCTACGCCCTGCGCATGATTTCCCGCACTCGCACAAACAACCCCCTTTTTAGTTGCGGTATCTGGCAGATACGCCATCTTATTATAGGCTCCCCTTATTTTGTAAGAGCGTACCACCTGAAGATCTTCCCGCTTGAGCCATACGTTGGCGTTAAAAATACCTGAAAGATTGGTATTTCGCATAAGAGGCGTATGGGCTACTACTTCCTTCAACTTCTCCCCCGCTACGCGAATATTATTCAAATCCGGATATTGAAACAATGATGCAGCAGCGTCCTTGTCTGTCGCGCTATTCTTCTTTTTATCGTCGTGCATCATCTTGTGTAGATTTCAATAGGTTAACGGAATTCTGCAAATAAAAAAAGCCTTCCCAGGTTATAGAAAGGCTTTGTAATGCAACAAATATTTTCCTTTCACTGATCCTCTTTCCCTCCCGTAATCGTAGTCGTTGAGGTAGCAGTGATAATGGTAGAAGTAATTTTAGAAATTACAGACATTCTTTTGCGAAAAACTTAATAAAATAATTGATTCAAATCTAGCCGGATGCAGTAGTTTAAAAAAACCAAAAATGTGGATAAATACGACTTCTAATTAATTAAAAATATGCATAAACACGCTAATCCTTTAAAAAACGGGTTTTAACAAACTAAATTGCTCCGGTTTTAGAATTAACAGATGGAATAAAAATTTGTTAACAAAAAACGCTGCGCATAAATAAATTGATAGTAAATTTGCATGATATTTAAATTATATCTAATATAGCATCTTTATTAGAAACATGAGAATTAAATTTAACACTTACTACTACTTTTACTTTTATTTTAGATCCTCGACGGGGTTTTAAAGGTAGTATATTGTGTAAAAATATAACAACACCTGAGAGCCTCGAAACCGAGGCTCTTTTTTTTGTTTATTAAAAAATTGATAGCAGTAACCGATTGAGTATTTAAGTAATGGATTTAGCAATAGCAAAACGTTTAGAGGGCACCCAGGAGTACTACTTCTCAAAAAAGCTAAGAGAAGTAGAAATGCTGAATCAACAGGAGCCGAAAATTATTAACCTTGGAATAGGCAGTCCGGATCTTAAGCCACCGAACCTGGCCATTGAGGGACTTGTTAGTGCTGTTAACGACGAAAAAAATCACGGCTACCAAAGCTATAAAGGAATCCCGGCGCTTCGGAAAGCCTTTGCCAATTTTTATGACCATAACTATCGTGTAAAACTAGATCCTGAAAAGGAAATTCTTCCATTGATGGGTTCCAAAGAAGGTATTGTCCACATTTCAATGACCTACGTCAACGATGGCGATACCGTACTGGTTCCGAATCCTGGCTATCCTGCATATGCTGCAGCCACCAAGCTGGCGGGTGGGGAAGCGATGTTATATGACCTGAAAGAAGAAAATGATTGGATCCCGGATTTAAAAAGTCTGGCTCAGAAGGATCTGACAAAGGTTAAAATGATGTGGGTTAATTTCCCAAACATGCCTACGGGTACCAATGCTCCGGATTCATTTTTCGAAGAGCTGATCCAGTTTGGACGAGATCATCAGATTTTAATCTGCAATGACAACCCCTATAGCTTCATACTCAACGAAAAGCCAAAAAGCCTGCTTTCCGTGGAAGGTGCAAAGGATGTTGCGCTTGAATTAAATTCTCTCAGCAAGTCGCACAACATGGCCGGCTGGAGGATGGGCATGGTGGCCGCTGACGAAAAGCATATTCAGAATATCCTGCGGTT
>CAZHZR010000021.1:2243-12695 GCA_964537095.1 uncultured Roseivirgaceae bacterium | reverse complement strand
AGCCGCGCTGGAAGAAGCATTGAAAAGGATTATAGCATTAAAGAAGCATAAATAAATGACCATAGCAGTTATAGGATTAGGACTTATCGGTGGGTCTATGGCTTTCGAACTGAAAGCGAAAGGTTTCGCCCACAAGGTAATTGGTGTGGATAGCAACGCAAAACATGCGGAAGAAGCGCTTGCTTTGGGCATTGCAGATGAGATTATGACACTGGAGGATGCGGCAGTAATTGCTGATCTGCTCATTATAGCAGTTCCCGTTAATATTGCGCCTCAGATCCTGCGTCAAATCATGCCTTTGTTAACTGCCTCAAAAGTGGTAATTGATGTAGGATCAACGAAAGCAGCCATTTGTGATGAAGCAGACAACCACCCGAACAGATCGCGATTCGTGGCCACACACCCGATAGCTGGAACTGAAAAGAGTGGACCTTCTGCTGCTCATATGGGCTTGTTTCACCAAAAAATCAATATTATCTGCGACAGGGAGAAATCCGACAGCAAAGCCCTGGAGACGGTAGAGGAGCTGTATGAAGTGTTAAAAATGACTACCATTTACATGGAACCCAAAGAACACGACAAGCACATTGCCTATGTTTCTCACCTTTCTCATATAAGTTCCTTTACGTTAGGTCTTACCGTGTTGGAGATGGAAGAGAATGAAAAAAACATCTTTAACATGGCGGGCAGTGGATTTGAATCTACTGTAAGGCTGGCAAAGAGTTCTCCGGCCATGTGGTCCCCTATTTTTAATCAGAATAAGGAGAATATCTCTACAGCGCTCGGAAAATATATTGATCAGTTAACCCAGTTTAAGAAATTAATAGACGAGGAAGACATAGAAAAAACCTACGCGCTGATGCAAAAAGCGAACGAAATCAGGCGGGTGCTTGATGGAATACCTTTAAAAAGTAAAATATTATCTAACAATAAAGTTTAATACAATGAACATTACTAACATTAATCATGAACTCGGCAGGAATGGAAAACCTATCATTATAAGCGGCCCCTGTAGTGCCGAATCAGAAGAGCAAGTACTGGAAACCTGTATAGCCATTGCCAAGACAGGCAAAGTGGACATACTGAGGGCGGGAATATGGAAGCCGCGAACACGTCCAGGTTCTTTTGAAGGAATAGGCAGCATTGGGCTGGGATGGTTACAAAAAGCCAAAGCTGCAACAGGTTTAAAAACAGCCGTTGAGGTAGCAACAGGTAACCATGTATACGAAGCGCTTAAATACAATGTGGATGTTCTTTGGATAGGTGCAAGAAGCACGGTAAACCCCTTTTCGGTACAGGAAATTGCGGACGCTTTAAGTGGCTCTAACGCGACTGTGTTGGTAAAAAACCCGATTAACCCGGATCTGGAGTTGTGGATGGGTGCTATTGAAAGAATTCATAAAGCAGGCATTACCAAAATCGGAGCCATACACAGAGGTTTCTCTAAATTTGGCGAATCACGGTTCAGGAATATTCCGCTTTGGCAGCTTCCTATTGAACTAAAGCGAAGACTGCCTGAGATCACTTTGATCAATGACCCGAGTCATATTTGCGGAATCAGAGAGACTATCCCGGAAATAGCCCAGGAAGCGTTGGACCTAAACTTTGACGGTCTGATGATTGAAGCCCACAGAAATCCAGATGTTGCGTTGAGTGATTCCAAACAACAATTTACACCACAGGATTTGGAAGCAGTTCTGGATAATCTGATTGTTAGAAAAGATTCTACAGACGACGAAAATGCGATGTTCATGCTTCAGACCCTGAGAAAGGAAATTGATAATTTTGATGAAGATGTTATCAATTTGCTGGCTAAGAGAATGAAAATTAGCGAGAGCATTGGAGAATTCAAAAAGGAGAACAATGTAACCATACTTCAACCGAGCAGATGGGAAGAGATTATTTCCAACCGAACTGCAAAAGGTGTGAAATTGGGATTGAGCGAGGGCTTCATGAACGCTTATTTGAAAGCCGTGCATCAAGAGTCCATCAATCACCAAAATAAGGTGATGAACGCTGCTACCAATATGGATCCTATAGTTTAACGTTTATCCAACCCTGTTGCTGCCTGTCGCATCTGGTGCGATGGTGGCTGGGCGAACTAATCCTCAAATTCCAAAAGCCCCGATATAGAGATATGTCGGGGCTTTTTATTGACAATTTCGTACAGTGGAGCAGCAAACCTGGAATATCTTCTTTTCTGGAAACCTTTTTTATGATGTCTGTAAAGCTTTTATTAAACAATTGGTAAATTACGCTGCTTTTAGAGGGCATTTTTTTAAAGCATCTACAGAAAAATAACTGATGAACAACCAGGATATTAGTATTCAAATATTAGGGGGAGGCGATGCCTTCGGATCAGGTGGTAATTTCCAAACCAGCTTTTATATTTCGTCAAACGATTTTCATTTTTTGGTGGACTGTGGAGCCACAGCTTTGATTTCCATGAAAAAGTATTTTGTGGCACCGGAACTCATAGATACGATTGTATTAACGCACTTACATGGCGACCATTTTAGCGGGATTTCGTTTTTCTTACTTGATGCCCAATATGTTCAAAGAAGAAAAGAACCGCTGCACATCATTGGTCCCGAAGGAACCGAAAAAAAGGTCTTTCAAGCGCTTGAAATCTTTTATCCGGGAATAGAAGTCGAAAAGTTCTCCTACTTTATAAAATTCAAAGAATACCATTCCTTTGAAAGCTTCGGGGCTGGACCACTGCAAATTGAAACTTTTCCGGTCCTACACGCAGCAGGTGCCAAGCCACACGGACTTCGGATTAAATTTGGAAGTAAAGTCCTGGCATTTTCCGGAGACACTACCTGGGATGATATCCTTTTTAAAATTGCTGAAAATGCAGATGTTTTTATGTGCGAGTGTAATTTCTATGAGACTACCAATGACAATCACTTAAATTATACACTACTGCAACAAAAACGAAAGGGGCTGACTTGCAATAAGATTATTCTCAACCATCTGGGTGATGAAATGCTTCAAAATATTGATAAAATAGACCTTCCTATTGCAGAGGATGGAAAGGTCTTCAAAGTATAGAAAGGTACCGTCAATCCAAAATACGTCCCTATATCTGCCATTATTAGGTTTTTAGTTGGCTTTAGAGAAATACTCGTCCCTAACATAACCTCCCTGGGGATTCCGGGCTACCACAAACAACTGGTCGTTGCCTGGAAAGGAAAGATTTAAAAATTCAGCATCTTCTTCGTTACGAATGTTCCTGATGACTGCTACAATTTTGCTACCGCTCTGATAACCAACCCCTTCCCACTCAGCCTCTCCCGCACGATATTGAATTTTGTATAGCCCATCATCGAAGTCGACGACTATTCTGTTCAGGGTATTTTTAGAGCTCTGATAGATTCCTGTATTCAAATTCTCTTCGATATTGGAAGTTGTAGCACAGCCTGCCAAAACAAACAATGCAACCAAGCCAGGGAGACATAAGATATTTTTCATATTCTTTTAGGCAAATTATTTCATCTTTTCGACCGTCTAAAAAACCAAATGGCAACAAAAGCAAGGAAAACAACCGTAATTGTCACCGCAATATAGCCAGGCACTGCGATACCTTCATAAAGCGAACAAGACGCTAGAAAGATAGTGAAATAACCTAAAATCAGGCAATTAATAAATTGGAAATTCTTCATACTCAAAATGATTTTTAGTTCAAATTGATTCTACCAATTAACATCAATTTCGAAGAAAAGTTATTCAAGAACCCGGAGCATGTTCAAAAGCTAAAAAAACGCTAAAGATCAAGAGCCTTTTTTTAGCGTTTTTCAGCAGGCCCGACCTATCTACTACTGTCATATAATCAGATCCAAACTACAGCAGCAAAAATTCCGCAAAAAAATCAGCCCCGGCTTTGTAGCAAGGGCTGATAAGTCTTTTGGTCGCTTAATAGTCTATTTTGCAGCCTTCACAGAAATAGGTAGGGTAACATGCTCCCAGGCAAATACCACTTCTCCATTTCCTTTCTTACCTTCTTTTACTTCAAATTTCAACCTTTCGTTTATAGAATCTGATTTCTTAGGAGCAACTTTCACCCTTACTGCGTCTTCACTTTCCTGGTATTTATAGGCTCCCCATTGTTTTGCTTCCTTGTTAAAGATTACGGTCCAGTCACCCCTTTCTTCAGGGATGGTAAACAAAGCATATTCACCAGCCGGCAGTTGCTTTCCTTCTACCACAACATCTTTGTCGAATTTAATCCTGGTAGCTTCATTGGCACCAGTTCTCCATACTTTCCCATAAGGCTCCATCTCCCCAAAAACTTTTCTGCCTTTTACTGCAGGTGAGCTATAATTGATGGTAACACTTACGTCGCCAATTTTCCCTGTAGCCTCTTTTGCAGGACTAGGTTTTTCGTCTGATTGTGCTGATGCATAAAAAGAAAATATTCCAAGAAAGAACGTAAGGCTTAGGAATCGCATTAGATTTTTTGTAGTAGTTTTCATTGGTTAAATTTTAGTTTAAAATATGTTTGTTTTAAGAGATGTACATTGTACGTGTAAATATTTGCTTTTTTATCACCATGATCTTGCCCGAACTGGTATTGGTCTTGGGGCGAAATACTCTGGTAGCCTTAGAACCGGAGATCATCTATTGTGCCCCTATTATCTCCGTAAAGCCTTTCGGGCATGCGGGTCGATATGCTTTGGCTTATAAGATTTCAGGTTCTAGAAGGCGTTCCAAAGATTAAAGCTCGGAACGCCTTTCATGCCTTTTACCCTAACCCACGACTGCGATAAGGTCGGCCATAACATTAAGTCCCTCCTTTAAATAGGGGTCATCCATTTCTTCTTTCTTCACTTCTTCGCTTTCTCCAACCTCAGACATATCTATAACATTGTCCAATTCAGCACTAACAGCTTTGCTTTTACGATCTTCCTCTTTTTGAGCAATTCTTTTTGATTCCATCAGCGAAATCTTCGAGTCCTTCCTGGCTTCTTTGACCTTTTCAGTGTCCGCTACCAAACTTCTCAGCTCCGGATCGTTCTTCAACCTATGCTGATATTGACTCTTAACTTTTTCCAGTGCAGTCACAGGCACCATTTTGGTAGATTTAAAGTTAGTAGCAGCAATTTTGTCCCAAGGCAATGCACTCGGCTGTGAACTTTCACCAAACTCGTCTGCACTGAAAACCGAAGGCAATTCGACATCTGGCGTCACGCCTTTATGCTGGGTGCTGCTGCCTGTAACGCGGTAAAATTTCGCAAGCGTAACCTTCACCTGGCCTGAACCACCTTTCGCACCTGGCAAAAATCTTTCCAAGTCCAATAAATTCTGTACAGTACCCTTTCCGTAAGATTGCTCGCCAATGACGACACCTCTTTTATAATCCTGAATAGCACCTGCGAAAATCTCCGAAGCTGAGGCACTAAACCTATTTGTAAGCACACCTAAGGGTCCGTCATAAAATAATTCGGGATCAGGATCTTCGGCCACTTCTATACTTCCGTTTGCATTTCTCACCTGCACTACGGGGCCATCCTCAATAAACAATCCGCTCAATTCAATGGCCTCGGTCAACGAACCGCCACCATTGTACCGCAGGTCTATTACCAAACCATCTATACCTTCCGTTTCAAGTTCGGTAATTAGTGCCTTCACATCACGTGTGGTACTTCTATAATTAGGATTTCCTTTTTGCGCCTCTTCAAAGTCCATGTAAAAAGTAGGAATGGTAATAACGCCGATATTATACTCCCGATTATCCTTATTGACTTTAATAACCTCTTTTTTAGCAGCCTGCTCCTCAAGTTTTATTTTGTCCCGTACCAAAGAAATTTCCGTCGGCAAGGCATTCAACCCTTCCACCGCAGGCAATATCTGCAAACGCACCACGGTTCCTTTTGGCCCCCTGATCAATTTCACCACCTCGTCAAGCCTCCAGCCAATCACATCTACCATCTCTCCTTTTTTTCCCTGCGCTACACCTATAATTCGATCATCTTTATGTAGCTCCTTGCTTTTAAATGCAGGGCCTCCCGGCACCAATTCCGCTACTTTTGTATAATCACTGTCTCTCTGCAATGATGCGCCTATCCCTTCCAAAGACTGGCTCATTGCGATCTTAAAATTCTCCGACGTACTGGGAGAAAAATAGCTTGTATGAGGGTCAAATGATTCTGTAAACGCGTTCATATATATCTGAAACACGTCTTCGCTCTTATATTCGGCGATGACTGTTTCCATATTGCTGTATCTGTTCAGAATAACCTCGTTGATCTCTTCGTCTTCTTTTCCATTTAGTCTTAAACTCAACGCCTGGCTTTTTATCAGCTTTCTCCAGGTATTATTCAACTCCTCCTCATTTTTCGCCCATGGCAAATCCTTCCTATTAGTTTCGTAATATTCCTCGATTGTAAAATCAAAATCTTTTTTCACGAGCTCTTTCACATATTCATTTCTGGAAAAGAAGCGCTTTTTAAAGATGTTATAGATATGAAAAGCGGGCACCAAATTCCCTTTTTTCAAGTCATCATCGAGCGTATATCTATATTGCTCAAAATTTTTAATATCGCTTGCCAGAAAGTAAATTTTGTCGCCGTCGAGGGCTTTGAGGTAATTATCCAATATTACGGAGGATATACTGTCATTAAGATCCATTTTTCTGTAATGATGTTGCCTCAGGATTTGGGTAACCAGCAATTCCACATTTACCTGCCTTTCTTCAGGCATAACAATGGCGTGGAAGTTTGCATCGGTAGTACCCGCCAATTGCCGGTCCTGTGCCTGTACAGAAACCGTTTGAAAGATCAAAAGCAGGTAAATGCTCAATTTAAATAACTTATTCATATAATTCAACCTGTTAATTTTCTAATGTAACTCCAATTCCGGAGGATATATAAACCTAATATATAACGGAGATTTAATAATAAAGGTATGACGTTTGTCGAACATAAAAATAAATAACATTCTCAACAATCCAATAAACCCCGCCGGATATAACAACAAATACAATGCTAAAGATTTCGCGGAGGGAGACTGTCAGCATCTTTTGCGAAATCTCCGACATTATTATTTGCTTCCCCGCCCTTCCTTCTAATATGGCCTTAGGGTGCGTATCCAGAAGAATCATCAATAATGCAGCATCTCTTACATCATCTTTATGCTTCATCAGTCATCTGATTGAATCATAAACACCAGGGCTTGTTAGCGATATATCACTGATTACAATTCAAATAATTCTAGCAATTCACACCAAGTCAACATGTTTAAAAAACAATTATCCACTATACTATCAGCAGCTATCCTTGTCTTTTCGGCCGTATCCTGCGACAAACTGGAAGAGGTGTTCCCGGAAAAATCGGCTGAAGGCTCCACCACAACCTATATGATCAAAAAAGGACGGCATTCATCTACTAGTAAGGTAACTGCCATGGAGGCTTCTCAAATGGTTTTTACGGCTACTTTCGACAGCTCCGCAATTTACAAAACAACGAACACCTCTAATCAGGCAGACATTAACAAGCTGTACGGCATCTCAGATTGCGGAACCCACCACCATCAAAACAGTGCCCGCTTTGGATGGAGGTGGTATAACAACCAATTGGAAATTCTAGCCTATAGCTACGAAAACGGAGAAAGAAACTTTAAATTTATTACATCTGTAGCTTTGAATAAGGAATACACCTATACCCTGGAAACAACAGCCGATGCTTATGTTTTCAAATTGGACGGAAAAACGGTATCCACAGAAAGATCTTGCGAAGGAGCAGCCTCAGGTTATAAATTATTTCCTTATTTTGGGGGCAATGAAAAAGCACCCCATGATATAAAAGTTCTGATAAGGGATTTTCCTCCAAAGAACTAAAGTTTTTCTTCGTGGTTATAGTGCCAAAATCTGATCGCTATGAATGCTATAACCATAAAAGAATTTGGTGGCCCTGAAAATTTAATACTTTCCTCCGTTATAGATCCCAGCCCTTCGCCTGAAGAGTTGTTGGTAGAAGTACATGCAACTGCATTAAACAGGGCCGACCTGATGCAACGGGCCGGAAAATATCCTCCCCCTACAGGTGCCAGCCCCATCCCCGGACTGGAAATAGCCGGAAAGGTAATTTCCGCAGGCGCTCTTGTAAATTCCTGGAAAACAGGTGACCGGGTGTTTGGATTAATCCCCGGAGGCGGCTACGCAGAAAAAGCAGTCATCCATCAGAATATGGCTATGAAAATTCCTCCCGGGTTATCGTTTGAGGAGGCTGCTGCCATTCCGGAAGTATTTCTAACTGCCTACCAGGCTATTTTTTGGCTTTCCGGTTTACAAAAAAAAGAGCGCATTCTCATTCATGCCGGCGCAAGTGGCGTAGGAACTGCAGCGATACAACTAGCAAAAAGCCTTGATGCGACTGTTTTTGTTACGGCCTCCGCAGGCAAACATGAACTTTGTTATAAATTAGGTGCAGATTTTGCTTACGACTATCACCGTGGTTCTTTTGAAACCTGGGTGTCGGGCAATTCCGATAATAAAGGTGTTGATGTAATCATTGATTTTATCGGCGGAGGTTATTTCAATCAGAATGTAAACTGTCTCGCACAGGACGGAAGATTGATCCAACTTGCCACCATGGAGGCAAAAAAGATTGAAGATTTTGACCTTCGAAAAATACTGATGAAGCGCCTTAGCATCAAAGGGTCTACACTAAGAAACAGGCCGCTGGAATACCAAATTAAACTAACAACCGATCTATTCGATTATTGCTATGACAAATTTGTAGATAAAACACTCAGCCCAGTAGTAGACAGGGTGTTCGGCTGGCAGGATGTTCAGGAGGCACACCGCTACATGGAAGCCAATAAAAATGCTGGAAAAATTGTGCTCAAAGTAAAAACTAGACAATAAGTATGAATCTATTTAAAGCGAAATGGGGAATAATTGTAGGCTTGTTCGGATTCAGCTTATCTTTTTCAGCCCAGGGCCAGTGCGTTGAGGATATTAAAGCTTTTAAGATTGGTGAAAGGGTGGAATATGAAGTGTATTATAACTGGGGCTTTATTTGGGTGAATGCCGGAGAAGTCAGCTTTAGTGTAGAACCAGGGTTTCATGATGGCAACCCGATATACCACTTTGTTAGCGAAGGTTCTAGCAAACCAAATTACGACTGGCTATACAAAGTAAGAGATATTTACGAATCTAAAGTAGCCGTAGGGACCTTTCAACCTCTGTGGTTTAAACGGGATACCTATGAAGGTAAATTTAAGGTGGATGAAGAATACCATTACCTACCTGAACAGAACAAAGTAGCTTTTACCCTTCTTGACAGTGAAAATCCGCTGATTGAAGACACCCTGAACATTAAAGACTGCTCATTTGATGTTATTACCATGGTTTATTACGCCCGTACCCTCGACTTTAGCAAATACAAGAAGAATGACAAGATCCCCATCAATGTCTTGATAGATGGAGAAGCACATAGTTTGTACATTCGCTACCTTGGTACTGAAGAAATAGAGACGCGGGATAAGAAAAAATACAACTGCATCAAATTCAAGCCGCTCCTGGTCGAAGGTTCTATTTTCCAGGGTGGCGAAGACATGACCGTTTGGGTGACCAACGACGCCAACAAAGTTCCCATTTTGGTGGAAGCTAAAATCATTGTCGGCAGTATAAAAGCCTATTTACACAATGCAGTCGGCCTAAGAAATCCGCAAACAGCTTTGATAGAATAGCAGAGTTCAGACATTGAGCTTGTAGATTTAAAGCAGTTTCGCTTTATTCATGATCTGTGCTTCGCCGGTCACTACCGGTTTTCCATTGGCAGTTTCGATAATGTTGGTAATGATGGTGGCCCTGTGTTTGCCCTCTACCACTTCTTTTACCGTTAAAACCGCTTTGTATTCCTGATCTACATACATTGGCCTTTTAAAACTGAGTTGCTGATGCAGATATACTGTTCCTTCACCCGGCCACATGGTGCCAAAAATTCTGGAAATGATGCTGGATCCTAGAAATCCATGAATGATTGGTTTTTTATAGACCGTAGTAGCAGCATACTCAGCGTCCAGATGCACAGGATTGTCATCTCCACTTATTTTTGCAAAAGCGTTTACATCATCCTGGGTAAAAACAAATTTAAATTCGAAGGCATCACCGGTTTTTAACATAGTTTTTTAAAAAGCTTTCTAATTGAAAAAAATTAACCCAATTTTAACAATTATTATCAGGGATTCTAAATTTATAAATAACAATATTCAGATTATGGCTGGAACAACATTAACTATTTTGAGCAATGGATCGGTAAAAGTAGATGGCGATTTTGAAATAAAAGACAAAGACGGCAATGTGTATGGTTTACAGGGAAGAACATTGGTATCTCTATGCAGGTGCGGACTTTCTCAGAATAAGCCATTTTGCGATGGCGCCCATAAAAATCATTTTGAGCACGACGCAAAAGCCTTTGATCTGCCACCGAAAAAAGTTTAAAGTTT
>CAZHZR010000021.1:0-2143 GCA_964537095.1 uncultured Roseivirgaceae bacterium | reverse complement strand
TCTTGGACTAATCCTAATGTTATTCAATGGAGTTTACATAACCAGTATCCCATGCCCCAGCGGGGCAACATGATTGTAGAAAATACAGTTGAAGATTCCTGGTTCCGAAGGCTGAGGGGGTTGATGCTTACAAGTTTATAATACAAAGACACATTGGCGATTTACAGACAAAACCTTTCCAAGTTTCCCAATGCGGGAGCTGCCTGCCTGCTGGTGCATGGCCTCAACAACAGGCCCCAGGTACTCCTCGACATTGCCAATTTGTTAGAAACCATCTCTCTTCCCATGGTCATGGTAAGCCTGACAGGACATCAAAATGACTTCGAAAAGTTAAATGCTATTACAAAGGAGAGCTGGTCGGAAGATGTCATGGAGGGCTATCAATTGATAAAAAAGAGCTTTGATAAGATTTACCTTATCGGTTTTTCGCTGGGCGGTTCCATAGGCCTCGATATTATTTCAAAAAGAACCCGGTTTGATAAAATGATCCTGCTAGCCCCTGCCATAGCCCCGCGGATACCCGTAAAATTATTGCAGTATATTTCACCCATTTTACCTTCCCTGCCACTTTATAGTCTGGCGCCTGAAAACTATATCGCAAACAAATACCTGCCTCTCAAAGCTTATGAAGTGCTGCTGGACATTTTCAAATCCGTACACAAGAAACAGTTCGCTCATGCCAATGTGCCTACACTCTTAATAGCAGATCCGAAAGACGAAACCATGAGCCTCAGCGATATCCGGAAATTAATGGTGCGGTTTAAGCTGTCAAATTGGAAAATCCTGCTGCTCAACAGTGATGATGTGGTTTCAAAGGTGAGATTTCACCATTTAATAATAGACAGGGAGGCAATGGGTCTGGAAAACTGGGATGAATTTAAACGAATGATCACGGCGCATCTCCGCGATTAGAACACTATTTTAGAGCGCTACTATATCTTCTTGACCTTCTGAGACTTCGTTGATGCATCCACCATCCACGTATAACTCACCTGTTCCCCTATTTCAACAGATACATAAAAAATCCCCTCAGATGAGATTCTCACAATAGACTCACCAAGATCATAACGCAAAGACACAACCCTATTGCCATCATTCAGAGGCTTCAAATCCAGGTCCACGAGCATTATCCCAGATTTACTGACGTCCCTCTGCCGGGGTTTAAGAAAGCGCTTGAAAAATTTTAACATGCCGCATATTATTCAACCGTTCTTGCACATCAAGTTAATATCATCATCTGCAAGTCACAGAGTGTTCGGAGCCGTGCTAAAAGTGTTCGATTATGAGACATATAAATAGCTACTTTTGAATACAACACCTTTAATATCCTCATAATCAATACAATACAAATAATGGCACAGCAATTGGAATCATAAAGAAAACAAGAATTTCAAAATAGATATAATGAAAACCCTGATCCCTACTTCCGCAAAAGCTTTAACGCTTACTATGACTTTGTTCTTCCTTGCTTCCGTTCCTTCCTTTGCCGCTGGAGATCACATTGATAGAACCGAAGACGACACCACCAGCAGCACCTATTCTGAATCGCTGTCCGAAATGGCTAAAGCTTTCGAAAAGACTTTAGCCATCGGTGAGAGTTTTGAAATGGCCTCTCAAGTAAAAATATATGATTCGAATTTTATTTTGATAAAAGAATCTGCCATTCCTTCTGAATGCAATTCTGAAGATAAAGAATTGCTAATGCTGATGAGAAACAGCAATGTGATGATGGAGCATGGGAGTGTTACTTATTATCTAATGAATCCATAAGAGTTTGCTTCTAATAGTTGTTTAGTTTAGTTTAAGGTAGAGGGTAAAACTTCTACCTTTATTCTTTACATGACAATCAATGTAATGTGAAAAGTGCTTGTATGAAAACAATCCAAATTTTGCATGATTAAAAATAAATATTACAGTTTGGAAAATGAACCTTCGCGACAAACCTTCAGCCAACGAAAGCTCAAATTCGGAACAAGGATGTTTTGCCACCTAAAAATGTTAATTTTGCATTCGACCCATCTTACTCCTCAACCCAATTTATCTTGATATTCTATAAAACTTACAAGCAAAAGATTATCTAAATCTTTGAGCAAATTATTATAAATCAGCGCTTTATATTTGTAACAAGAGATTCAATAAAGGT
>CAZHZR010000020.1:5495-23784 GCA_964537095.1 uncultured Roseivirgaceae bacterium | reverse complement strand
TTTTGCTCTTTTAAAGATACAATCATCTTATCCTGGCTTGTCAGCCTAACGTACGCCTCCTTCTGGCTGCGTGTTGCTTTCGGCTTCCTTCAGGTCAGTATTCTGTATAGAACGACGACTACGCCTTGGTCTCGGATCGGTACTCAGTTTTCCGATGCGGTAGCTGAAGTTTACCTTGAAATTCATATTATTCATTTCGTTGATGCTGCTTTGGTTGATCATTGGTGATTTTATCTCACTGCGCATTTTGGTTGCGGAGGAAAGGAAGTTCTCTGCCCCGATCCCTATGCTACCTTTTCCATTATTGAAATCCCTTTTCAGGCTAAGGCTGTAGATATAGAACCCGGTCTGATACCCCTGCAGTTGTATTTGTTTGCCCCTGTAAAAGCCGAAGAACTGTAAGCCCCAATTCTCAGCAAATGTATAGTTACCAAACAAGCGTCCGCTGAACACGAGCCCCTCATTGCTTGCACTGAAATCGGCGTTCGGCACATTGTTATCCAGCACCGCATAATAAGCGTCTATCCCGCCATTTAGGGTAAATTTATTGTTCAGGTTGAGGTTTGCAAATATGCTTAGACCATAAGCATCTTCCTGGCCAATATTCTCATAGGTGGTCAGGACGGTATCCTGCCCAATTGTTGTACGCACCGGCTGAATAGAGCCTGAGGTGTTACGCATAAAGGTTGACAAATTCAGCGAGGTGTTTTTGAAAAAAGTACTGTAAGATAATTCATAGTTGTTCGTGTATTCCGGTTCCAGCTCTGGATTTCCCTGGGTAATGTTAAGAGGGTTAGAAGCCTGTAGGTTAGGATTCAGAAACTGGAGCGACGGACGTTGCACCCTACGGTTGTAAGCGGCTTTTACCATATTTCCACCTTTTAACTTCCGTGACAAATTAAGACTGGGAGCAAATAAACCATAGGACGGAATTTCTACCTCCTCCTCATCCTGGAAGTTAGCCGTAATGGTGGTATATTCATACCTTAATCCGGGCTTTATGCTGTAGTTTTCGAGAAAATTAAGCGTGTATGATACATAACCAGCAGTTACGTTCTGATCATAGTCAAAAACGTTTCCGAGCGCGCGGTTGTTTACTGCTACAAAATCGCCATCCGGACCTGCTTCATAATATTGAAAATCACTGGTTACATTCCGGAAGATGTTCTTGGCGCCAAATTCAATCAAGTGCTTTTCACCATCTCCTATAGGGTTTATATAATCTGCCTGAACCGTTATTTCCTGGTTAAAACTCTCGTTTTCGTTTTTTAAGCGGCTCATGATCGCATGCGTATCTTCGTTCAGAATGTCGTTGACGAAATCGTTCGTTCGGTTGTTCCGGCTGTATAAGCCCATCACGCTCAATTCCTGACTTGGTTTAACAAAAGTGCGGGTATAGTTCAGGTTTAGATCCACCGTGCCCGACAGGTTTGTCATCTCTACGTCTCGTGTGTTCTGGTTCAGAAGCGAGTTCCCCAACCATGTTTGCGTAAGCAGGCCTTCCTGTGTATTTGCAAAGTTAAAAGTTCCATACTGCACCGATGCTGAAACCCAATTGTATTTATTTATATCGTAATCCACGCCAAAGTTAAAGCGGCCGAAAAGCATATCACTCCGAGTGTCTGCCTTTTGAAGGGATGTGATCTGACTTCCATCAGCCTGGACTGTCTGCTCATTTTCGAACTTGCCCTTTATATTATATCCTGTACGACCAAAGCCGCCGAGAGAAAGCCCAAGTCTTCCGCGGCGTAGCGTTCCATTCAATCCGAGGTTGGATCCACGAAGACCGGCGCCTGCATCTATTCCCAGGGAGCCTCCTTGCAAATTATTCTTTTTTGTAATGATGTTAATGATACCCCCTGTTCCTTCCGCATCGTATTTTGCCGAAGGAGATGTAATTACCTCAACCGATTTTATCTGATCTGCAGGAATTTGCTTCAGGGCATCGGCCACACTTGTAGCTGCAATAGTAGAGGGTCTGTTGTCAATAAGCACCCTTATATTTTGACTACCCCTCAATGAAACATTTCCATCAAGGTCTACCGAAAGCATTGGCACCCTGCGCAATACGTCTGTAGCATCACCACCCTTGGTAGTCTGGTCATTTTCGGCATTGTAAATGGTGCGGTCTACTTTCTCTACAATGAGGGCCCGCTGCGATTGCACTACTACCTCATCGAGCTGTTTGGTTTCAGAAGAAAGCGATAGGATTCCGAAGTCGACAGTGTTTCCTTTATCGGTAATATTCACCCCTGTTTTTTCAATTTTTTCATACCCTAGAAAGGATACAGAAACCGTATAAGTACCAGCAGGAATATTTTTGATGGAGAACTCTCCCTTTTCATTACCCACAGTACCGTCCAGCGGCTTCATTGTTTCTGGATCAAGAAGTGCAACGGTTACATAGGGCACACCTTCTTTTGTTGCTGCATCCAATACGGTTCCGGTAATTTTTCCATAGCCGTTTGCCCTATAGCCTGCCTGCGGCGTTTCTCCACGGCCTGGGCCTCCCTGTCCGGAACCCGGAGGAGGCCCCCCCGTAGGATATTGTGCATAAAGAAAAGGTCCACTGACGAGCATTGCCAGCATAATAAAGATTTTTGTAATGCGTTCTTTCATTTTATTGATATTTACTAAAATTCGAATTGGTGGTGCTATACTCCCGCCATCTATTCTGTCCCTAAGGTTATCATAAGAAACTAATCTCCGCAGGAACAATTCAACCGTACAAACTTAGCTTACTTTTTTTAAGACAAATATATAAACAGACTATTTGAGAGATATAAACGACCGTTAGGTCGTTTTGACCGACAGAAGGCCTCGAAACGTATTAGCAAAGTCAACGAGGTCATTCATAGGTTGGAAGACGGGGATCTGTCGGTACATCCGGTCTTTTGGCAGATTAATCTGACCGCTCCACTTAGGAAATAGTAAGTTTAGTAAAAAATTTCGCTTATGGCCATCAATAACTTCAGGCCTCACATAAAATCATTAATACATATCCTAACATGGGTTTCCATGGGGCTGGTGTTACTCCTTTTCCATCCCTTATCTTTACAGGTGGTTTTTCCTGTGGAATTCTGGATCAAGCAGGGCATTTTATTCTGCCTGCTCGTAGCTATTTTTTACATCAATGCCCAGATATTGGTTCCCAGGCTTCTCTTCCACAACCGAACGGGATTATTTATATTGTCCTTGACCGCTGTTTCTCTTTTGTTAATGGTGCTGGTTCAAACGGTGGATCTCTGGCTAAATTTGCCGGAGCTGATGCACAACACTTTTAAGCAGGGTAAAGGTTCTCCTCCCCCATTAAAGCCAGGGCACTGGTTCAATGCCTTCCTGCTCCTGATGTCCTTTCTTGTATTAGGTATCAGTACCAGCGTTAGCTCCATTCAGAAATGGCAGAAAGATTCGCAGATCAGGCTGGAACTGGAGCAGCAAAGGGTGAGTGCCGAACTCCTTTTTTTAAAAGCGCAAATAAACCCGCACTTCTTCTTTAATACCCTCAACAATATTTACGCGCTTACGCATACCGACGTAGAGTTGTCACGCAAAGCCCTACATAAATTGTCGCGGATGATGCGCTATGTGCTATATGAAACACAGAAGGACACGACGCTGCTCAGCCAGGAGATTGCTTTTTTACAGGATTATATCGGGCTCATGCAGCTCAGGTTGTCGGACAAGGCAGTCATCAATTTTAAAATGCCTGAACCATTGAAAGATGTGACCATAGCTCCCATGCTGTTTTTGCCTTTTGTGGAAAACGCTTTTAAACATGGCGTAAGTGCCCTGCATGCCAGTGAGATTCATATTAGTCTCCAACAGGAAGAAGGGCAATTGCATTTAACGGTTCGAAACGCGATATTTGCCAGACAGGGGCTGGTGGCAGAAGAAAGCAATGGAATAGGTTTGGTCAACACCCGCCGCCGTCTTGATCTTCTTTACCCCGGCAGATACAAGCTCGAAGTGAGCGACGCCAGCGCCGAAAAAGAATTTCTGATTCAGTTAAGCCTACAGCTAGTATGAAACTAAAGTGTATTGCAGTTGATGATGAACCATTGGCATTGGGGTTGATTTGCGCTTACATAGAGCAAACGCCTTTTCTTGAGCTAATTGGCCGATACGACAATGCTGTAGAGGCATTGCGGGGTCTGCATGAGACGGAAACTGACCTTATATTTTTGGATATTCAGATGCCTGACCTTACCGGAATTGAACTCGCGAGGGTACTGGACCGCGGTCGAGGCCTCGAAGGACCACGAATTGTTTTTACCACAGCTTTTAGTCAGTATGCACTGGAAGGTTATAAAGTGGACGCCCTTGATTATTTGCTCAAGCCTTTCAGCTACGAAGAGTTTCTGGGAGCCGCAAATAAAGCCAAAGCCTACGCAAGGCTGTATGAGCAAAACAATAATCTGCCGGACAATGGGGCAGTATCCCCGACCCCGGAACCAGAGGAAAATTACCTTTTCCTGAAGGTGGAATATCAATTGGTAAGGGTGGCTTATGAAGATATTTTGTACATCCAGGGACTGAAGGACTATGTAAAAGTATACCTGCAAAATACCACCCATCCGCTGTTGTCGCTCAGCAGTTTGAAATCTCTGGAAGCAAAATTACCGGTACGAAGATTTATGCGAATTCACCGCTCATTCATCGTATCATTGGACCGAATCAGTGCCATTACAAAAAACTCGGTACGGATTGGAGATAAGGTTATTGCAGTGAGCGATCAGTACAAAGAAAATTTCCTCGGATTTATTAGTCGATGGACGAATTAGAAGAGCAATTACTTGTTTATGAATTCAATGTTTCACCAAACCGGCTGAAAATTAATCCCATTTTCTATTTAGACGAAAAACCTCAAAAGCCAAAATAGGATTAAAAAGCCCAAAAACATTGTACCGTATATTCTGAAAACCTTTATTCGGTTTGAAAAATCGGACCACCAAAAAACTACCCAGGGCTTATATAGGCCTATGAGGATGATTAAAGCCAATGCAACTATCAGAAGCTTTAGCGTTGAATAAATTCCTTCCACAACTTGTCAATATTAGTGAAGAATTCCCTAACAAAAGAAAAGCCGGCGAACGCCGGCTTTCAAACATGAAGTATTTAAAAACTATAATTTTCTTTTCACTTCTTTTTCAGTAAATCCTTCCAGATTATCACCTAGTTGAATGTCGTTGAAATTTTTGACACTCATACCACATTCATATCCGAATCTTACTTCAGCCACATCGTCTTTAAATCTTTTGAGCTGATCAATTTCTCCGGTATATACCACTATTCCATCACGAACAAGTCTGATCTGGTTGTTTCGTTTTATGAAACCCTCGGTCACGTAACATCCCGCAACAGTACCTACTTTTGAAATCTTAAATACCTCCCTTACTTCTGCATTACCAGTGATTATTTCTTCAACTTTAGGTGCAAGCATGCCTTCCATGGCATCTTTTACCTCGTTGATAGCATCATAGATAATGGAGTAAAGTCTGATCTCAATTTCTTCCTGCTCAGCAATTCGTCTGGCTCCGTTTGATGGTCTCACCTGGAAGCCCACAATAATGGCGTCAGAAGCAGAAGCTAAAAGCACATCGGATTCTGAAATCTGTCCCACACCTTTATGGATGATATTCACCTGCACCTCATTGGTAGAAAGTTTCAGCAATGAATCAGAAAGTGCTTCCACAGAACCATCCACGTCACCTTTTACAATGACATTCAGTTCTTTAAATGAACCGATGGCAAGTCTTCTTCCAATCTCATCAAGCGTGATATGTTTCTTAGTCCTGACTTTCTGCTCGCGTTGAATTTGTTCCCGCTTGTTCGCAATTTCCCGGGCATCTCTTTCAGTTCCCATTCCGTTAAACTTGTCTCCTGCCTGAGGAGCGCCGTCAAGTCCCAAAATCGCTACCGGAGTAGATGGGCCTGCTTCTTTCAAACGCGTTCCAAGGTGGTCATACATCGCTTTCACCTTTCCATAGTGTGCTCCCGCAAGGATGACATCACCGACTCTTAACGTACCTGATTGTACAAGTATAGTAGTAACATATCCACGACCACGATCCAGCGTAGCTTCAATTACTGTACCTGCCGCTAATTTGTCTGGATTTGCCTTCAGTTCCAGTAATTCCGCTTCCAGAAGTACCTTTTCCAAAAGGTCGTTTACACCCGCTCCTGTTTTCGCAGAGATTTCCTGGCATTGGTATTTTCCACCCCAATCCTCTACAAGAATGTTTATTTTAGACAATTCTTCCCTGATTTTCTCAGGATTAGCGTTTGGTTTATCGACTTTGTTGATTGCTATAACTATAGGAACTCCGGCAACCTGTGCGTGATTGATCGCTTCTTTTGTCTGAGGCATCACGTTATCATCCGCAGCGACCACTATAATTACCACGTCAGTAACTGATGCGCCCCGAGCCCGCATAGCAGTAAATGCCTCGTGACCAGGAGTATCTAAAAATGCCACACGCTTTCCTGTTTCTGTTGTAACATCGTAGGCTCCAATGTGCTGGGTAATTCCACCCGCTTCACCAGAAGTTACTTTTGTACTTCGAATATAATCGAGAAGAGATGTCTTACCGTGGTCAACGTGTCCCATGATGGTGACAATAGGCGCTCTTTCAATTAACTCTTCAGCCGTATCCTCGGATTCTTCAATGGTTACTTCATCTTCGTCACCTGAGAATTCGACGTTATAGCCAAACTCATCGGCTATTACGGTGATAGATTCAGCGTCTAGTCTTTGGTTAATGGAAACGAACATTCCCAGGCTCATACAAGTTGAGATGACTTCGTTTACAGAAACGTCCATCAAAGACGCCAGGTCGTTTGCTGAAATAAATTCAGTAACCTTAAGGGTTTTAGCTTCTTCTTGCTCCTGAAGTATTCTCTCCTCATTCGCCTCTGCTATCGCTGATCTTTTTTCTCTCCTGTATTTTGAACGGTTGACATTTCCGCCACCTTTCTTATTGCCACTTAACTTAGCAAGTGTGGCTTTAATTTTATCCTGGATTTCCTTATCAGTAAGTTCCTCTTTTTCCGCTCTTCCGGTTCTTTTAGTCTTGTCTCCAAGCTTCCCTTTGAACTTATTTGCCGCACCTGGCGTGGACGCAGTTCCGGTTCCAGCTGCTGGCGTGCTACCCGCTACCGCAGGTCTCGCAGGCCTTGCTTTTTGGTCGGTTTCAGTACCCAGACGTTTTCTGGGCCTCTTTTTCTTTTTCTTATCTCTTTGGTCGTCAGAAGATGCAACTGGTTTTGCTTTCTTCTTTTTCTCTTTAGGAAGTTCAATTTTACCAAGAACGGTAAGACCTTTGAGTGTATCAGCCTTCGCCTCTATGGTCCTTTCTTCCTTAGATGCTGCTACTTGTTCTTGCTTTTCGACTTCTTCTTTTTGTGTAGGATTTTCGGCAGTTTCTTCCTTTTGAATCTCAGTTTTTTCAGTTTTGCTGCTTATGGTTTCTGAGTCAGCGGCTTCCTCCTTTATCTGATCTTTTTCCGTACCTTGACCAGTTTCCGCTTTGACCTCCTGCGTTTTAACATCAGATTCAACAGGCTCGGTTGATTGTTTTTCAACTTCCTGAGTTACTTCCTCTTGCTTTTTTGATTCAACAGATTCTGTTTTGGGTGCTTCCACTTTTGGCGAAGTGGATTCAGCTGAAACCGGAGGTGTTGGCTCAGCAGCAGGTGCTGTTGTGGATTTTGGTTCCTGAGTCTGTGGAGATTTTCTTCCACTAAGGTCTATTTTACCCACTACTTTTATTCCTTGCAGTTTATGAGAATGCAATGGGCTATCTTCTTCAGGTAACTTACTTTCCGCAGTTGGCTGTTCCGCCCCTTTTTTTATGTCTTCTTTAACTTCCGTTTCTGCTGGCTTTGGTGAATCGGCTTCTTTTTTTGAAGGGACGTTCTTTATAAAGATCTCATCATCTTCCTCACTTTTACCAGCAATTTCTGTATCTTCATCAGAATCAATGACAAAGTTCTCGATATGCTTTTTACCAATAGTAAGACCAGATGCTTCTTCTTTGTCCAAAGCGGAAGATTCAAACTCCTTTGCTAACATACGGTACTGCTCAGGAGTAATCTTGGAATTCGGACTGCTATCCACCTCAAAGCCTTTTTTAGCAAGAAAATCAGTGATAGTATTACTACCCACGTTTAATTTTCGCGCTACTTGGCTAAGCCTCATCATTTTTTCGTCTGCCATACTCAAATATCCCCTTTTTTTCTTATTTTTTAAAATTCTGTATTGATAATTATGATTTTATCAAAGTTTATTCCGGGTTAAAATAAACTCGCTCGTCACATAAAATGCATAAAATATTTAAACGCAAGGTCATAAACATTAATTCGATATCTTGAAAAATAACAATTTGATAACCTTTGCTTAAGCGTCAAAGCTATTCAAACTCCTGGTTAAGAATTCGCATCACACTTTCAATCGTTTCTTCTTCAAGATCCGTACGGCGAAGAAGCTCTTCTTTTGATAGCGTCAATACACTTTTAGCGGTATCAAGACCAACTCTTTTGAACTCTTCAATGACCCATGCCTCTATCTCGTCCTTGAACTCCTCTATATCCACATCTTCTTCCTCATATTCAGAAAGTTCCCTGAAAACATCAATCTCAAGACCTACTAATCTACTCGCAAGTTTTATATTTTGTCCACCCCGGCCAATGGCCAGGGAAACCTGGTCAGGCTTTAAATACACAGATGCCCTTCCTTCATCCTGGTCAAGCTTAATGCTATTTATTTTGGCAGGACTTAAAGCTCTGGTAATATATAGCTCAATGTTGTCGGTGTAATTAATTACATCGATATTCTCATTCTGTAGTTCCCTTACAATACTGTGGATTCTTGATCCTTTCATTCCCACACAAGCGCCTACCGGATCTATTCTGTCATCATAGGATTCAACTGCCACTTTGGCCCTTTCGCCCGGTTCTCTCACTACTTTTTTAATGGTAATCAAACCATCATAAACTTCCGGCACCTCGTTTTCAAATAACCTTTCCAGGAATATAGGCGATGTTCTGGAAAGTACGATTCTCGGGTTGCCGTTCACCATTTCCACACGATGTACAATGGAGCGGACGGTTTCCCCTTTTCTATACCTGTCTTTTGATATTTGTTCTGATTTAGGAAGTATTACCTCGTTTCCTTCGCCGTCAATCAACAAGAGTTCCCGGCCCAGGATTTGGTAAACCTCGCCTGTAATGATTTCCCCAACCAGTTCTTTATATTTGTGGAATAGTATATCTTTCTCAAGGTCTTTGATCTTCTGTATCAAAGTTTGCCTGGCAGTCATTACTGTTCTTCTGCCAAAATCAAGAAGCTTCACCTCTTCCGCTACTTCTTCTCCAATCTCAAAATCAGGCTCAATTTTCCTTGCCTCAGAAAGGCTGATTTTATCATGATCCCAAATATCTTCCGAATCATCGTCAACAATTTCACGGAACCTCCAAATCTCTAAATCTCCTTTATCTGCATTGATAATGATGTCAAAATTGTCATCCGTTTCAAACTTCTTACGTATCATCGTCCGAAAAACATCCTCCAATATCCGAATCATTGTAGGCCGGTCTATATTCTTATTCTTTGCAAATTCGGCAAACGTATCGATTAATATTCCACTATCCATCGTTATTATTTAAATGAGACTAAAACATTTGTTTTTTTAATATCCGAAAAAGGTATTTTTACCTCTTGTATATCTGCTTTTTTACTGCCTTTTTCTTTCATAATTTCTCCTATCACTATAAAAGCGTCTTCAACAGATAATAATTCACCAGTCTTTTGGATTTCGTCCTGTAGGGTTACCTTTACCTGTCTGCCAATGCTTTTTTTGTATTGACGATTTAGCTTTAATGGGTGTTCCAATCCCGGAGATGAGACTTCGAGTACGTAAGCCGTTTCAATAGCATCTTCAGCTTCCAATACTGCACCCGTTTTCCTGCTTATTTCTGCACAACGGTCGATATTTATTCCATTATCAGCGTCCACAAAAATCAGTATTTTTCCCGCTGCATTTGCGCCGGCTACCACAACCTCCACTAAAAACTCTTCGTCTCTGAGCAGGCCTGTAACTATTTCTTCTATTTGTCGCTTTAAATCCACTAAAATTAAAATCTATTTTAATAAAAAGAGGGGACTAAGCGTCCCCTCTTTTCGGAATTTTTTCTATTTCAGACGCAAATCTAAGTTATTAAAATATCACATCCAAATGATGTTCAAATATTTATGGATTCAAAAAAGCCGTTTTGAGGTGCTTAATTTTTGTGGCTTGCCTATTTTTGCGTGCTCATCTGCTATCTCGGCAGTAATAACTCCGGCCTTGCTATTGCAAATCTCCATTTGCGGCGATTCCATTTTCCTCATTTCATTCTGGTCTGTCATCTACATTCCTTTCAATTCTACCAGATAGAACGTTCTTAGAGGCCCCTGGCTCTGTTTGAAACCTATTGCTAAGCTATACTCCTTATAAAATAATTCTTTTTTGAAACTCTTTACATTTAATAATAACTTTGTAGGCCATTTACTAAATTTGCCTGATGCTAAAAGATTTAAAGGTTTATAACACATTAACAAAATCCAAAGAGCTGTTTACACCAATTAACGCACCCTATGTGGGGATGTATGTTTGTGGTCCTACGGTTTATAATGATGTTCATCTAGGCAATGTCAGAACCTTTATCAGTTTCGATATTGTATTCCGTTATTTGCAATATCTGGGGTACAAAGTTCGATATGTAAGGAATATTACCGATGTGGGACATCTGGAAAACGATGCAGATCAGGGCGAGGATAAAATTGCGAAAAAGGCGAGATTGGATAATCTGGAGCCCATGGAGGTTGTGCAAAGATATACCAATGGATTTCATCGCGTTTCGGATATGTTTAATATCCTGCCACCAAGCATTGAACCTACTGCAACCGGGCATATTCAGGAGCAAATAGAAATGACAAGCCTGCTTTTAAGAAAAGAGCTTGCTTATGAAGTAAATGGCTCTGTTTATTTTGATGTCAACAAATACAACAAAGACCAACATTATGGTAAACTCTCTGGTAGAGTACTCGAAGAACTGATGGCGAGTGAGAGAGAATTGGATGCCCAGGATGAGAAAAGGAACAAGGTAGACTTTGCTTTATGGAAGAAGGCCTCTCCGCAACACATTATGAAATGGAATTCGCCCTGGGGGATGGGATTTCCGGGATGGCACCTGGAGTGTTCGGTAATGAGTACCAAATACCTGGGAGAAACTTTTGATATACACGGAGGCGGAATGGACTTAAAATTTCCGCACCATGAATGTGAGATAGCGCAATGCGTGGGCGCATACGAGAAGGAGCCTGCTAAGTATTGGCTGCATACGAACATGCTAACCGTAAACGGCCAGAAAATGAGCAAGTCTTTAGGAAATTCATTTCTGCCCGCACAGTTAATCACAGGAGATCACGACTTATTAGCGCAAGCTTACAGCCCGATGACTGTTAGGTTTTTCATGCTCCAGTCTCACTATTCTAGCACGCTTGATTTTTCTAATGAAGCGCTTAAAGCCGCTCAAAAAGGCTACAAGAAAATAATAAATGGGCTACAGCTCCTAAAGCGGATGGATCTTTCCTTCACTGAAGGGGCGGCGGTGGACGAAGGGGCCGTTGCACAGATCAACCAACTTTGCGATAATTGTCATAGAGCAATGAACGACGATTTCAACACCGCTCTGGCCATTGGGCATTTGTTCAATTTGTTGAAGAAAATAAATTCACTGCATACAGGAAACCTTATTCCGGATGCCATAGGTCAGGTTGCTTATTCAAGATTAAAAGATACTTATATAGCCTTTGTTGAAGACATTTTGGGCTTGCAGGAAGAAACGCCGGCCTCCGGTCATCAGTTGATAGAGGCTTTATTGTCTGTTTATAAAAAAGCAAAAGCAGAAAAGAACTATGAAACGGTTGATTTTCTAAGGCAGGAATTAAAGGGAATTGGCATTATTGTAAAAGACATGAAAACAGGGATAGATTGGGCCTATGAAGAGTAAACTTTTGATTTCCGCAGGTTTGATGCTGCTGCTTTCATGCGACGGTGAGAAAAAAGGCGGATCCGTAAGTTCAGAAAGCCCTGAAACATCAAAGGCCGTAATCAACCCTCCTCCGTTTAACAGTGATTCTGCTTTTGCGTTTATTGAGGATCAGGTAAATTTCGGGCCAAGGGTTCCTAATACGACATCGCACAAACGGACAGGTGATTATTTTGTGAAGAAGCTGAATGCTTATGGTGCTAGTGTTGTGGAGCAAAGCTTTGAAGCAGAGGCATTCGATGGCACCAGGCTCTACTTAAGAAATATTATAGGAAGCTACAACCTGGAGGCAAGGAAGAGAATTTTATTGGCAGCGCACTGGGATACCCGTCCTTTCGCAGATAAGGATACCGAAAATCAGGATCAACCGATAGATGGCGCAAATGACGGAGGAAGTGGGGTAGCCGTACTGCTGGAATTTGCAAGGATATTTAAAGATTCACTTCCGAACGTAGGAATAGATATTATACTTT
Source organism: uncultured Roseivirgaceae bacterium (assembly GCA_964537095.1). Classification (GTDB taxonomy): domain Bacteria; phylum Bacteroidota; class Bacteroidia; order Cytophagales; family Cyclobacteriaceae; genus CAMPJM01. The sequence continues at coordinate 11,218 of CAZHZR010000020.1, read as the reverse complement.
TTGATGGGGAAGATTACGGGGAGCCGGACGGATTTAAAGGGACCATGAACCAAAGCGAGGTCTTTTGGTGCCTGGGTTCTCAGCATTGGTCCGAAAACCCGCATGTTTCCGGCTACAGCGCCTATTATGGAATCTTGCTGGATATGGTGGGTGCAAAAGATGCTCAATTTTACCAGGAAGGGATCTCCATGCATTATGCTCCCAAAATTGTAGAAAAGGTATGGAAAACAGCAGCCAATCTGGGCTACCGTCAGTATTTTATTCCTTCGGTAACAGGAATGATTACTGATGATCATGTCTTCATCAACGAAAAAGCGCAAATTCCCACCATTGACATCATTCAATACGGACCTGACAATTCAGGTGTCTTCTTTGGTGATTATCATCATACCCATAAAGATAATCTGGACATCATTTCTAAAGAAACACTTCAGGCAGTAGGGGAAACCGTCTTGCATGTGATTTATAATGAGTAGGACTTATGGGGAAGACTGAAGATAAATGTGACTATCCATAAGGGCGCGCTCAGTATTCCCCGGTAACGAACAGCGAGTAGCCGCCCATGGCTTTGTCCCAGGTGCCAAAACTTACATTTCTGGAATATCTGTTGCCCCCAATTAGTACACCTCCTGCAGACATGTTCGGAATTTCACCTTCGACCGGTAGAAATTCAATACTGACAAAAAAATCGTCATTCATGATGATGTCATAAGGCTCAAGATTGATATCATTCCATTTGTCTTTTAAACCTTCTACCAGAATATTGGCATGACCGATCATTTCACCAGGAGCGTCATCAGTAGAACTATAGAATTTTATCCGGTATTTGTACGGGAGAGAATCCGTATATATTCTTATAAAAATATTCAGGTCCAGCAAACGGGTGGGCTTTGTAATTTTGATTTCCTGCGCAATCTCACGAATTGATCCTTTTTCCAGGCCTAGCCCTCCGTGCAGCAGTGGGTTGTGGCTTCGAATGCCGAATTTCTTCCGCTTAAGCTTTTTAGAGTAAATCCGTACTTCTTCCAAGGTTGAAATCTTTTCCTTCAAATAAACTTTATCCTCATCAATAAAAGCGCTGACCGGCATGGATTTGGTTTCATAGCTTACATGTTGTATGGTCATAGTGTCGTCTAGCTGGTCTTGAGATGGCGAAAACTGATATTGACCATTCGCGTCAGAAATTGTCCCCACGTTTTGACCGATGATTCCGATGTTTACATATGGAATAGGTTGACCGCTTACCTGATCTACTATTGTACCGGCCGCAATCTGAGCGAGTACCAGATGACCTTGTAAAATAAATAGACCTATTAGTAAAATACGCATGAGGAGAGATGAAGTTAAAATGGAAGTTCTTTTAGTTTAACAATTGATTGCCCCATAGAAGGATTTGAATCAGTTCGTTGAAATATGCTTCAGCTGTTAGCTCGCCTTCTACAGATAGATCGAATCCTGCATTGCACTATACAAAAGAGTCAAGATAAAATCGGGAAGGCAAAATTAATGATTTAACATAAAAGGGTTTATTAGTTAGATGCCCTTTATTGCCTTACAGTTGCTTGCTTCTAAAGTCTTCCGCTTATTATTTCATCCACCACATCCGGGTCAAGTAGCGTTGTGGTATCGCCGAGGTTAGTGACACTTCCTTCCGCAACTTTTCTCAAAATCCTGCGCATGATCTTGCCCGACCGGGTTTTTGGCAAGCCACTCACAAATTGGATTTTTTCAGGTTTGGCAATTTTGCCTATATGTTTTACGACTTTTTCTACAATCTCCTCTCGTTGAATGTCGTCGTTTTCAACTTTGTCTTTACAAATTACATAGGCATAGATTCCCTGCCCTTTGATATCATGCGGAAAGCCCACCACGGCGGATTCAATTACGTTTGGATGTTCATTGATCGCACTTTCGATCTCTGCGGTGCCAAACCTGTGACCCGATACGTTGATCACGTCGTCAACCCTGCCGATTATTCGGTAACCATTTTCGTCTTTTTTAGCGCCGTCGCCAGTAAAGTAATACCCTTTAAAGGTGGAGAAATAAGTAAGTCTGCATCGTTCGTGGTCGCCATATGTTGTTCTGAGTATGCCTGGCCACGGAAATTTCATACACAGCAAACCTTCTACACCGTCTTCGGTGATCTCTTTTCCATCTGCGTCAAGGAGCAGCGGCTGTACACCTGGCAAGGGCAACGTGGCATAGCTCGGCTTGGTCTTGGTTATGTTAGCCAGCGGAGAGATCATCACCCCTGCGGTTTCTGTTTGCCACCAGGTATCTACGATGGGGCATTGTTCTTTGCCTACGTGCAGGTGGTACCATTGCCAGGCTTCTTCGTTGATGGGTTCACCCACCGAGCCTAAAATTTTTAAGGAATCAAGGCTGTAGGAAAGCACATCATCAATATTTCCTGCCATCAACGCACGAATTGCCGTTGGCGCTGTATAAAATATATTCACGCTGTGTTTATCCACCACCTGCCAGAATCTGCCATTGTCCGGGTAGCTGGGAACTCCTTCAAACATCAGTGTAGTTGCACCTGCGAGTAACGGACCATAGATAATATATGAGTGGCCTGTAATCCAACCGACATCTGCCGTACACCAGAAAATATCGCTTTCTTCATATTGGAACACGTTTCTGAAGGTATAATCTGTGTATACCATATAGCCGCCACAGGTATGTACTACTCCTTTGGGTTTCCCGGTAGAGCCAGAAGTGTATAAGATAAAGAGCATATCCTCTGCATCCATTAACTCCGGTTCGCAGGTTTTTGGCACATCTTTTACTTCTTCATGGTACCAGACGTCTCTTCCTTCCACCATTTTTACGCCCCACTCCACTCGTTCTACTACAATTACCTTTTTTACAGATGGGCACCGTTCCAGCGCTTCATCCACGACCCGTTTTACAGGGATTTGTTTTGCACCTCGGTTCAGTCCGTCTGCTGTAATGACCATACTACAGGTTGCATCGTTTATGCGATCAGCGATGGCATTTGCTGAAAACCCGGCAAAAACTACCGAATGTACGGCACCAATTCGTGCACATGCCAGTACTGCAATAGTAAGTTCGGGAATCATGGGCATGTAAAGACATATTCTGTCGCCCTTTTTTGCGCCGTTGTTTTTTAAAACGTTTGCAAACTGACACACCTTTTCATGTAGCTCTTTGTAGGTAAAGCGTATAAATCTTTCTTTAGGATCATTGGGTTCCCAAATGAGCGCTAGTTTATTCCCGCGGGTTTTCAAATGCCTGTCCAGGCAGTTTTCTGTAATATTCAATTTACCATTGATGAACCATTTTACGCTTGGCTCGGTGAAGTTCCATTCCAGGGTCTTGTCCCATTTTTTTCTCCAGGTAAAACTGTCGGCAATCTCGCCCCAAAACGCCTCAGGATCTTCTACGCTTTTTTTGTAGGCCACATGATAGTCCTCTATTGTTCGGATTCTGTTTTCGGTCATGGCAATAATTTTTTAGATATGCTTTGTCCTCAAGAGGATTAACCTTGCCCCTTGATGATGGTTTCGTAAATTTATAATCAATTAAATACTTTTACTTGTTAATCCCAATAATTTACCGGCCAATTCAAGATCAGTTGAGTGATCATCTCTTATTGGTAAGAAGTAGTTTATCTGCCAGCTTTGGGTTTTTTTTGCCTGATTGCTCCCAGCGATGTCCCATGGAGCGTAAAGCCTCATGCCTCGTTTACCTTCTTTGTTGTTTTGTGTGATTATTTGTTTATCAACTAAAACTGACCTTGGGAAAATAAACTGCCCAAAATGGCTTTGATTTCGTGTTGCTATAACCAAAAAGTCCATCTCGTCTGAAACGTCAAAAGGTTTGGTTGCCCCGACATCATCTCTCTTCCAAATTGCTACAAACTGCCCCGTTTTTCTTGGGGTGATTTTCGCCACTCTAAATTTGATTTTTTTTCCGTTTAGCTGGAAATTACAGGCCCCATAATCCAGACTTTCTGCTTCGGGAAAGGCATCAGAGACTTCTAAATCACACTTGTCATACACCATGGCTTTTATAGCATAAAAGTCGGCATGGAGCTTTTTTAACGTAGTCAAATTTTTAATCTGATTGATTTAATGATTTTGCGCCACTCCGGCACCTCTTGGAAACCTTATTTCTTCAACCAGTTCCTGTACGTTTTCAGGTGGTGGTGGCGTAAAACGGGAAACGGCAAAAGCTACAACAAAATTGAGGATCATCCCCAGGGTTCCTATTCCTTCCGGAGATATTTCCCACCACCAATTTGACGCTACATTAAGTTCAGGATGCAAAATCTTAAAGTAAATAATGTAAGAGGCTGTAAATACCAGACCTACGATCATCCCTGCAATGGCTCCTTCTTTATTCATTCTCTTATAAAAAATGCCCATGATGATAACAGGGAAAAAAGATGATGCAGCGAGCCCGAAAGCAAAGGCAACGACAGCCGCGACATATCCAGGAGGGTGAATTCCAAAATAGCCCGCTACGCAGACAGCAACCGCGGCGGCAATTCTTGCCGATATCAATTCCCACTTTTCAGAGATATTTGGATTTATTGCTTTTTTTATGAAATCATGAGATATGGATGTGGAAATTACCAATAGCAATCCTGCCGCGGTTGATAAGGCAGCAGCCAGTCCTCCGGCGGCAACTAAAGCAATCACCCAATTGGGCAAGCCTGCTATCTCCGGATTGGCAAGAACCATGATATCATTGTCAATCTGCAATTCATTTCCCTGCCAGTTGTGTTCCGCAACTTTTTGCAGAAATGCCGGATCGGTGTTTTCCTCATTATAATATTGGATTATACCATCGTTATTTTTATCCTCAAATTTCAGGAGACCGGTATTTTCCCATGTGTTGAACCACGAAGGAAGCTCTGAATAGGTGGTATTGCTGACGGTATTGATAAGGTTTGTTCTTGCAAATGCACCAATGGCCGGTGCCGTTGTATATAAGATGGCTATAAACACCAGTGCGTATCCTGCAGAAATCCTTGCATCTTTTACTTTAGGCACAGTAAAGAAACGAACAATCACGTGGGGAAGACCTGCAGTGCCTACCATTAAGGCAGCAGTTATGAAAAACACATCCAACATTCCTTTTTTTCCTTCGGTGTAAGCTGCAAACCCCAGTTCTTTGTTCAACCCGTCCAATTTATCCAACAGATATGTACCATCAGATACTTTACTTCCGAAACCTATTTGCGGAAGAACATTATCTGTGAGCGCAAGAGAAATAAATATCGCGGGTACCATAAAAGCAAAAATCAGTACGCAATACTGCGCCACCTGCGTATATGTAATGCCTTTCATGCCTCCCAAAACAGCATAAAAGAATACAATAGCCATTCCGATATACACGCCGGTGTTGACTTCTACTTCTAAAAAGCGGGAGAAAACAACACCCACGCCACGCATCTGCCCTGCCACGTAAGTAAACGAGATAAAAATGGCGCATACTACAGCTACCTGCCGGGCAGTTTGCGAATAATACCTCTCACCAACAAAATCAGGAACTGTAAATTTTCCAAATTTTCGAAGGTAGGGCGCCAATAGTAAAGCCAGCAGCACATATCCGCCGGTCCAGCCCATTAAGTAAACAGAGCCATCATAGCCAATAAAAGAAATAATACCAGCCATAGATATAAAGGACGCAGCAGACATCCAATCTGCGGCGGTGGCCATACCATTTGCAAGGGGATGCACACCACCCCCGGC
>CAZHZR010000020.1:0-5395 GCA_964537095.1 uncultured Roseivirgaceae bacterium | reverse complement strand
TTTTCCTGAAGTATTGAGATGTAAGAGTATTAATAAGCCTAATCTCAAAAAGCACCCAAATTATAAATAAAGATTATTTCTACAAAATAATCTTTCACAAAAAGAGAAATCTGCCATAAATAGCTTCAAGTGAAACGTGTCTTGCTGATTTTATAGTAGGAAATTCCTGCAAGGCCAGAACAACGGCAATGCCTACATTAAAAACTCGGCCAAAACAGCAAGAAATGCTCCGGCCATGCTTACCAGTAGTCTTTTAAAATGAAACCTGTGTTCAGGACTGCTTTCAAAAAAAATGGTTGTCGAAATGTGGAGGAAATTGCCACACACGAGCGCATAAATAATAAGAAATGTGTCGTCAGAGACGAGAGAGACATCATGAAAGGCTGTACTTACCATGCTGCCCAACGGGGAGGCAAAAGCAAAGACGACTAAATAGAAAACGGCTTTTTTAACAGAGGAAAAATGTGAGCGCAACACAGACATCAGCGCGAACGCGGCAGGCATTTTATGCAGAATAATCCCCAATAGTAGGGCTTCTGTATCGTGCTGGTGAGCATGGCCCGAAGGATGGGCGAGCAAAGTCCCTTCCATAAAAGCATGGAAGCAAAGGGCCAGTAAAAGCGTGGCGGCAGAAAAGGAATGATGATGGCCGCCGGGAGAATGTTCATGAATATGGCCATGTTCTACCCCTGAAGTAAACTGGGCCAGGATTATTTGCAAAAAAAATCCCACAAGTATAAAAAAACCGATGTTTGCAGGATTGTTGGAGGCAGTAAAAATCTCGGGAAGTAAATGGATGATGGTGATCGAGAAAAGATAGGCGCCTGCAAAAACAAGCGTTAACTTAAAAGTAAGAGAACTTACTTTTGGAACCAGAAAAACCAATAATCCGGCCATTAAAGCAGAGAAAAAAAGTATAATAAGATCCAAGAATGCCATGTATTTTGCCTACTTTTGAACTATAAATATCATCCTGCCAGACGTTTTCTCATCAAAGGTATTTAGCTTGTAATCCCCATAAATCCCTTTTAATGACAAGCCAGCCGCATGAAAGTAGCTTAAAAAAACATCCTTTTCAATGGCCTGTACACTTTCTTGAAATAGATAGGCTTTTTCGCCATCTTCAAACTCAATATCTTTTAATATGAAGCCATCGCTGAACATTCTGGTAATTTTAAAATGAATGCCATCTATGGTCTTTTCCTCGCAAGGCACCATTTTATTAATTACTAAAATAGGATTTAAGAAATCAATGATAAAATGTCCCCCGGGCTTCAAAGCGCTGGCGATTGCGTTGACCGCTTGTTGGTTTTCAGCTTCTGTTTTAAAATATCCAAAGCTTGTGAAAAGATTTAGCACATAATCGAATTTACTTCCCATGAAAGGATCTCTCATATCGTGCACAAAAAACCGCAATCTATCATTTTCATATTTCTTAGCATCTTTGATATTTTCGGGCGACAAATCTACACCAACTACCTCTAAACCAACTCTGTTCAAATAGATAGCGTGCCTGCCTTTGCCACATGCAAGATCCAGGGCTTTTTGATGGGGTGCAAAATCAAATAGTTCGTTGAGATTATCTATGAACAGTCTCGCTTCTTCAAAATCACGATGTTTGTATAAAATATGGTAGTAAGGAGAATTGAACCATTCACCAAACCATTCTCGCTTCTGCATTATTGTTTTATTTGGAAATGGAATTACTCTGATATGAAATTTTTTATTCCGTCGGTGGTAAAGGTTTTTATTGTTCCAGCTTCATCGCTGTACACAAGGTAGCCATCAAGGGTTTGATCGCGGGAAAGCAGGTCAATGGCACCATCAATGCCGATGACCATGCAAGCCGTAGCATAGGCGTCTGCAGTCATACAATCCTTCGCGAATATGGAAGCGCTTAACAAATGGTGCTGTACAGGGTACCCGGTTCGCGGATTGATGGTGTGTGAGTACTTCTTGCCGTCTACTTCATAATAATTTTGGTAGTTTCCGGAAGTAGCCAGCGCCCTATCATCTAATTGTACAACTGCTTGCAATTTTTTGTCGCCTACTTCCTCGCCAGGATTATTAATGCCTATTTTCCACATTTTCCCGTTTTCATTTCTTCCGTAGCAGTATACTTCGCCTCCTATTTCTACCATCATGTTATTGATCCCCTTGCCTTTTAGAAAAGCGGCTATCACATCTACCCCATATCCCTTGGCAATCGCACTGAAATCTAATTCAATTCCTTTCTTCAGCTTGCAAACCGATATAGTATCAAAATAGATGCTGTCAAAGTTAACCAACTCCAGCAATGAATCTACAGTTGCTTTGGGTGGCATGCGCGTACCGTCGGGCCCGAAACCCCAGGCGTTTACCAACGGACCCACAGTTGGATTAAAAGCCCCTTCGGTTTTTTGATAAATTTCGTAGCTTCTCTTTAGAACAGGATAAAAAAAGCCTGATTCGTATTTAAGAATAGAACCCTCGTTGAACTGACTGATTTCTGATTCCGGAATATAGGTGGATAATGAATTATTGAGCGCCAACAAGAGGGAATCTATTTCTTCTTTATGATCTACATTACTTTCGTACAAATATTTAACCCTATAAGTGGTTCCCATGGTTTCACCAGATATTTCTACTTTGTAGTGTACATCGTCACCCTCTTTGATATCTCTATACCACCAAATTCCAACCAAAAAAATGACCAGGAAAAGGGAATAAAGTGCATTTTTTTTGGTGTTAGGATCTAATTGCATCGTGTTATTTTCTTACTTCCGCTTCAAATGAAACCGCGCGCAATTTACTTCTATTTCGTTAAATTTGAGTAATCATTGTCAAGAGTTTGGTACACAGCTTATGACGGTCGCCAGAATGAAAATCAGAAGGGCAGCATTTCTGCATTCCCACTTACTTTAATTAACTTACAAAATCATTACCTTTGTATAAGTTATAAATTGCTATGCGTGAAGATTATCTCAGTGGAGATGCCAGGAACTTTGATCCGGTAGAAAAAGAAATTGAAAGGGCTTTAAGGCCTTTGAGTTTCGATGACTTTACGGGTCAGCAAAAGGTGCTCGACAATCTTAAAATATTTGTTCTGGCTGCGAAACGCAGAGGTGAACCCCTGGATCATGTTTTGCTGCACGGACCTCCCGGACTGGGTAAAACCACCCTTTCCCATATTATTGCTAACGAGTTAGACTCCAGTCTGAAAGTAACATCAGGTCCGGTTTTGGATAAGCCAAGCGATCTTGCGGGTTTGCTGACCAATTTGGAGTCGCATGATGTGCTTTTTATCGACGAGATCCACAGGCTTAATCCGATTGTGGAGGAGTACTTGTATTCGGCGATGGAAGACTATAAAATTGATATCATGCTGGACTCCGGACCGAACGCACGCACAGTTCAGATCAATTTGAATCCGTTTACATTAATAGGGGCTACTACTCGTGCTGGATTGCTCACTTCTCCACTCAGGGCCAGGTTTGGGATTAATGCAAGGCTTGAATACTATGATGCCGCTTTGTTAACTACCATTGTAAAAAGATCGGCGGATATTTTAAATACGCCTATTGACGAGGATGCTGCCTTTGAACTGGCCCGAAGAAGCAGAGGCACTCCCAGGATCGTAAATAATTTGTTGCGCCGGACCAGAGATTTCGCCCAGATAAAGGGAAAGGGAACAATTACGAAAGAAATTTCTGAAATGGCATTGTCTGCATTAGACGTAGACCACAATGGCCTGGATGAAATGGACAATAGAATTTTGGCAACCATCATTCAGAAATTTAAGGGTGGTCCCGTGGGTCTTAGTACCATCGCCACAGCATGTAGCGAAGAGGCAGAAACCATTGAAGAGGTATATGAGCCATTTTTAATCAAAGAAGGCTATATAAAGCGGACATCAAGGGGAAGGGAAGCTACTGAACTCGCCTATAAACACTTGAAAGTGGTTCCGCCAACAAAAACCGGCAGTTTGTTTGACTAGCAGCGAAAACTGAAATTCAACCGCAATGAGGAACTTTCCCGCCCCGCATTTTTGTAAAGGATGTGGAACATAAAAATCCCAACGCTATTCCAATGAATTTTTCATCCAAACCTAAAAATACTGCTTTTATAAAAAATCTTGCCGGACAGCTTGGGTTTCAATATTGCGGGATTTCTGAGGCTGCTTTTTTGGAAGAAGAAGCACCAAAGCTTGAAAAATGGCTGAACTCCGGAATGCATGGGAAGATGGGTTATATGGCCAATCATTTTGATAAAAGGTTGGATCCGCGCAAGCTTGTGGAAGGGGCTAAATCGGTTGTTACCTTAATGTATAACTACTATCCGCAAAAAGATATATTCCTTTCCTCGCATTATAAAATTTCAAAATATGCCTATGGAAAAGATTATCATTTTGTGATCAAACAAAAATTGAAGGAGATGGTGGAGGCTTTACAGGCGGAAGTGGGCGAGGTAAATGGCAGAGCTTTTGTGGATTCGGCCCCGGTTATGGAGCGGGCCTGGGCTCAAAAAAGTGGCCTGGGCTGGATTGGAAAAAACAGTTTGTTGTTGAACAAGAACGACGGCAGTTTCTTTTTCCTGGCAGAATTGATACTTGACCTGGACTTGGAATATGACGGACCGGTAAAAGATTATTGCGGAACCTGTACGCGTTGTATTGATGCATGTCCCACAGATGCGATTACCCCTTACGTGGTTGATGGGAGCAAATGTATTTCATACTATACCATCGAATTAAAAGACCAGCTTCCGGATGACTTGCGGGGGAAATTTAAAAACTGGGTTTTTGGCTGTGATATTTGCCAGGATGTATGTCCCTGGAATCGTTTTTCCAAAAAGCACCAGGAACCGGCATTTGAACCTCACTCTGATATAGAATTGATGGACGACGCAGACTGGGAAGAGTTGACCCGCGATGTATTTCAAAAAGTGTTTCAGAAATCTGCTGTTAAGAGAACCGGGTACGAGGGATTAAAAAGAAATATAAATTTTTTAAAGGAAAGTGAAAGCCTGCTTGTTCAGAAGCAGGCTTAGGTTCAACATTAATAACTAGGCTATGCCTAAAAAGCATTTATTTAAAATAGACTCATATAAATGCCCGAATTTTGCGTAGCACCAGTCTTTTAATTCTGCCAATTCGTCTGGTACTAGCATTGCGATTGCCTTCTTTAGCTCTTTTTCGAATAATTCTTTGCTAAAGCTTACTTTTGAAAGGATTGTTTTTATGTAATTTAACATAGCGGTATTTAGGTTAAAAAAAGGCTTAGTAAAAGCATTCTTCCGCTTTTTTTAGAGTTCTGAATATAAGGAAATTAATTTGATTTTCAAAAAATATTTTTTGGTAAAATAGAGAATTAATCATAACTCTGGCAGATCATTTTTTTCCAGGTAATTTTATCCA